>CAYSGY010000414.1:0-5297 GCA_964430315.1 uncultured Planctomycetaceae bacterium | reverse complement strand
GGTCCAACGATTGTGCCTCGGACTCTACGCCCACTGGCCCCCCTGAGCCCAGCCTCTCTGAACAAGTCTGACGGGCGTGCTAACCGTGCGGAAAAGGGAGGATAAGGGCCTCCACCGCGGGGGCCCTCTGCGGGTCCGGCGGTCGCGGACGGACGCAGAGATTAGTGTTTACACATCTATTACCCGCCCGATACACATCCGCGACCCCGTTCAGGCCGACAGCGTGTACAATCGCCTGATTGATTCGGGGCTCGAAACTCAGCTCTCCCAAGAGATCGCCATGAAGACCCGCCGCCATACGCTTCCGCTCGTCAACCAGGATTCCAACGAGGGCCAACAGCCGGTTCATCCTCTCCGCTCCCGCGCCAAAGTCCTCCTGACCAGCGTGTTCGGACCGTACGGAAGCGACGACGAGTACGGCAGCCGGGCCATGAACCCGATGGAGCTTTATCACAACCAGGTGACGCGGGTCCAAGGCGCGTTTTCGCTCCGCATGTTCCATCGCTCCTGGGGCTTGATGCTCATCCAGGCGAACATCCAGGCACCGTGTACGCTGCTGGACTTCCCCACCCTCGACCGGTTCCTCGAGGAACTCCGCACGCATCGCTACGACATCATCGGCATCAGCTCGATCATCCCGAATCAGCACAAGGTCCGCAAGATGATCGAACTGATCCGCCAGTACCAGCCTGAGGCCGTGGTGGTCGTGGGGGGGCACGTGGCCAATGTGCCGGACCTGAAGGAGCGGGTCGGCGCCGATTTCGTCGTGCGGGGCGAGGGCGTGCGGTGGTTCCGCGCGTACCTGGGCGAGCCGACCGACCGGCCCATCCGCCATCCGCGGATCGTCTCCGGCGTCGGAACTCGGAACCTCGGCATCACCCTGCGGGAGCGGCCCGGCGACGTCGCCGCCACGCTCATTCCCTCGGTCGGCTGTCCGCTCGGGTGCAACTTCTGCTCCACCTCGGCCATGTTCGGCGGCAAAGGGAAGGCCATCCACTTCTACGAGACGGGCGACGAGCTCTTCGACGTCATGTGCCAGTTGGAGGAATCGCTGCACGTGAAGTCGTTCTTCGTCATGGACGAGAACTTCCTCCTCCACCGCAAGCGGGCCCTGCGCCTGCTGGAACTCATGGAGCAGCACGGCAAGTCCTGGGCCATCTTCGTGTTCAGCTCCGCAAACGTGCTCCGCACCTACACCATCGAGCAGTTGGTCGGCCTTGGGATCTCCTGGGTGTGGATGGGCCTGGAGGGCGAGAACAGCCAGTACACCAAGCTCCACGGCATCGACGCCCGCGAACTCGTGGCGAACCTCCAGTCGCACGGCATCCGCGTGCTGGGGTCCTCGATCATCGGACTGGAAGAACACTGCCCCGAGAACATCGACGCGGCGATCGACTACGCCGTGCGCTACGACACCGACTTCCACCAGTTCATGCTCTACACGCCGATCCCAGGCACGCCGCTCCACCGGGAACTCGACGCCAAGGGCCTGATCAAGGACGACCGCGAGATCGACCCGGCCGACGTCCACGGGCAGGAGTACTTCAACTACCGCCACCCGAAGATCCCCGAGCACATGGAAGCCGACATGATCCTGCGGGCGTTCCAGAAGGACTTCGAGGTCAACGGCCCGAGCGTCGTGCGAATCGTGCGCACCACGCTGGCCGGCTGGAAGCGCTACAAGAATCACCCCGACGCGCGAATCCGACGCCGCGTCGCCTGGGAGGCCCGGGAGTTGGGCACCACCTTCTCCGCCATGCTCGGCGCCGCCCGCCGGTATTATCGGAAGAACCCCGCGATGCGGGCGAAGATGGACGCGATCCTGAAGGACCTGTACCGGGAGTTCGGGTGGAAGTCGCGGCTCTTTGCCGCGGTGGGCGGGCGCTACGTCACCTGGACCATGTGGCGCGAAGAACGCCGCCTGGCCCGCGGTTGGACCTACGAGCCGCCCACCTTCTACGAGGTCAACGAGGCGGCGGCCCAGTTGGCGGTCCGGGCCGGGGAATCGGCGGCCGGATCGGCCTCGCCTCGCGTGTGCTGCCCCGTGACCTGCCGGATCGCCCCGACCCGTCCGGCCCGCACGCCGACAGAAAAGCGTCCCACCCCGGTCGCCGTCGGCTGAATAACGTGGCGTGCTCTTCCATGCCGACCCTCGGCTCCGCCGAGTGACGGCATGCCACTCCATGGCCGGTTGACGCCGCTTTCCGGCGTGTGCTATTCTCGATGGCTGCGGCGCTCTCGCAGCCTGTAGGAATCTGTCTCCATGTCGCCTCGACGTCCCCTGAGCCTGCCCATCACGTTGGCCGTCGTGATGATCGTGCTGTTGGTCTTCCTGACCATCGGCTGGGTGCTCTTGGCCGTGTTCGCAGCCCTGGCCAACTCGCGGTTCGCCGGGTTCTACTGGGCGGTGCTCACGGTGGGGTCGACGTTCTACGTCATCCTCGTGGTCGGGGTGGTGATGTATCTTGCCCTGTCGGTGAAGGCCATCAATCTGAACCGCCGACAGTCGAATTTCGTCGACGCGGTGACTCACGAGTTGAAGACCCCGATCGCCTCGCTGAAACTCTATCTCCAGACCCTCCATCGCCGCAATCTCACGCCGGCCCAGCGTGAGGACTTCCACCGTGCGATGCTCGAAGACGTGGAGCGGCTCGACCGGCTGATCAACCAGGTGCTCGACGCGGGCCGGCTCGATGCGGGCCGGGTCGACGGAGAACTGACCGAACTGCCCCTCGAACCGGTCCTGCGCGAATGCACGGAGATGATCTGCCTTCGCTACCGCGTCGAGCCGCAGACGGTTGTTCTCGACGTTGCGCCTTGCTCGGTCCTCGCGCGGCGTGCCGATCTCGACCTGATCTTCCGCAACCTGATCGACAACGCGGTGAAATACGCCGCACCGGAGCCCTGGGTCAAGGTTGGGGCCCGGCCGGAGCCCGGCGGCACCGTGGTCGTCCAGGTGAGCGACAACGGCCCGGGCATTCCGGCGAAGGAGCGACGCACGATCTTCGGCCGTTTCGTGCGGTTGGGATTGGAACTGAAACGAGACCGCCCGGGCACCGGCCTGGGGCTCTACATCGTCCGCACGGCGGTCCGAAGGCTCCGCGGCTCGGTCAGCGTGGCCGACCGGCCGGAGGGGCCCGGCACCGTCTTCGAAGTGCGATTGCCCGGCAAGGCCCCGGACCCGTTATCGCCATGAAGCACATCTTGGTCGTCGAAGACGAGGCACACCTGGCCAACGGGATCAAGGTCAACCTCGAGGCCGAGGGATACCGCGTCACCGCGGTCGGCGATGGTCCGAGCGCGATCCGGTTGATCGAACGGGAGGGCGAGGCCGTGGACCTGGTGGTCCTCGACATCATGCTCCCGGGAATGAGCGGCTACGCGGTGTGCGAGGCCCTCCGGGCGGCCGACCATATCATGCCCGTCCTGATCCTCAGTGCCCGCTCCCTCGCCGAAGACCGCACACGCGGGTTCGACGTCGGCGCCGACGAGTACCTGATGAAACCCTTCGACCTCGAAGAGTTCCTCAGCCGGGTGAAAGGACTCCTCACGCTCTACGACCGCCGCGTGAACCGCGTGCCGCTCGCCGCGTCGCCGGTCGTCTCCTATGCCTTTGGCAACGCTCAGGTCGATTTCGATCGCTATGACGTGACCGTGGCGGGCCAGCCGGTGCGCATGACCAAGCTGGAAATGAAGCTGCTCCGCTACTTCGTGGAGAACGAAGGCCGGATCATCCCCCGGCGGGAACTGCTGGAGAACGTGTGGGACCTGCCGGGCAACCTCAACACCCGCGCCCCGGACCAGTTCATCCGCCGCCTCCGCAAGGTCTTCGAGCCCGACCCCGCCCGACCCCGGCACTTCCTCACGCTCCGCGACACGGGCTACCGCTTCGTGGCCGAGCCGGCCCCCTCGTGCGATTGACGCGGCGAGGCCGCGGCACAACTCCGCGACCGAACACTAGCGCTCCGTCACTCGTCCTTTGATGTGTGGCACAGCCGCCCTCGGCTGTGCCACACGGCCAACGCGGGCTCCCAGAATCGTGCAACCTCATTTCGTGTTGGGCCGCGGATAAGCCGGGCTACTCCAGCGGCAGCCGCACCGGGCGCCCGCCCTCCTCGAGGGAACGGTCGATCGCCAGGCAGAGTTCGTGGGTCCGGTAGCCGTCGGCCACGTTGCAGTGCGACTCCCGATCCTCGCGGATGCACTCGACGAAGTGATTGATCTCGCCGTCGAAGGCATGGTGGTGGACGTCGCCGCTGTCGGGCAGGATGGTCGGGACGGTCGCCCAGCCGGTCTGGCCCGGGAAGAGCCTCTTGGACCAGACGCGATTGTCGCGCAAGGTCCCTTCGGTGCCCGCTACGTCGATGTTGAACGTGTAGGGCATCTCGCTGTCGAACAACGCGGCGGTCTTGGCGAGGACGCCGCTTCGGAACCGGATCGAGGCGAGCACGTTGGCGTCGTACTCGAAGAGCCCCTTCTTGTTGTTCGAGAAGGCGGTCACCTCGACCGCTTCGTCGCCGGTGAGCCAGCGCAGGCCGTCGACGGCGTGGCACCCGCCCAGGAGCATGGCGCTGCCGCCGGTCGTCTTCCTGCGGTGCAGGGCCCAGGCGTGGTGGCTCGGATTCAACCCGTGCCAGTAGTCCATCTCCACGTAGATCAACTCGCCGATCGCGCCTGACGTGATGAGCGATTTGATGCTGAGGACGGCAGGGTTCCATCGCAGGACGAACCCGGCGAGGCTCTTCACCCCGGCCCGGGCCACGGCGTCGCGGAGTGCCCGATTCTCGTCCATCGTCAGGGCGATCGGCTTCTCGACGAGGATATGCTTGCCGGCCTGGGCCGCCGCGATCCCGTGTTCGGCGTGGACGTGGCTGGGACCGCAGAGATCGACGATATCGACCCGCGGGTCGGCGAGCACCTCGTCGTAGCGGTCGCGGACCGCGCACTCCAGGCCCAGACGCGCGGCCAGTTGCCCTGCCCGATCCTTATGGAGGTCACTCACCGACACGATGCGCACGTGGGGGTTCTTCGTCCAACTGACGGCATGTGCCCCGGCCACCCAACCCGCGCCATGAATCGCCACGCCGAGTTTGCGGTCTTCCATTGAATGCTCCCGGATAGGTTTTCCTTAGCCCAGGCGTTCACGCCTGGGTCGATGGACTCGCGACATGGGCTTCCAGCCCCTTCAGGGGCTTGCTGTGAAGGAAGCCCCTGAAGGGGCTCACGTGCGCGATTGCCTCTACGTCCCAGGCGTAAACGCCTCGTCCTGCCCCACATTTATTTGATGGTTTCAACGA
>CAYSGY010000413.1:0-5347 GCA_964430315.1 uncultured Planctomycetaceae bacterium | reverse complement strand
GGGGGAGGCGGCCGAGTTCCTCGAAGCCGCCGACCAGGGCGACTTCGTCGAGATGGTCGATGCCCTGGCCGACATCCTGGTCGTCACCTACGGGACCGCGGTCGAGATGGGCGTCGACCTGGAGCCCATCTTCGCCGAGGTCCATCGCTCGAACATGTCCAAGAATGGCGGACGCGACCCAGGCGGCAAAGTGCTCAAAGGCCCCGCCTTCTCCCCGCCGGACCTCGTGACCGTGTTGCGGCAACAAGGCCCGGTGCCGACGTAGCGCCGGCCATTCGCCGTGGACAAGCACTTGCGGGGCTTCTGCGGTTCTTCAGATGAACTGCGCGGGCCAAGACCCGCTAACGGAACCCACCACGCAAGTGGTGGGCCGCTTGGCCCCGCACTGGCGTGCGGGGTTCTGATAGGCGGGCTAAGACGACTTGGCAGGGGCCGGCTTCTTTGACTTGCCGCTCGCGGCCGGCGTGTCGTTCTTGCCCTTATCACTCGGGCCGTTTCCGCCCGGGCCGTCCCCGCCTTTGGCGTGTCCGTTGCCGCCGGCGGCCTTCTCCGCCTGCTCAGCCTTCTTGTACGACTCACTGCGGTAGTCGGTCTGGTAGAAGCCCGAGCCCCGGAAGATGATGCCGCCGCCGGTCCCGAGCAGGCGGTGCAGTGTCCTTTGGCCGCAGGCGGGGCACTTGCGGAGCGGCGCCGCCGTGATGGACTGGAACTGCTCGAAGCGGTGTTCACACCGCTGGCACGCATACTCATACGTCGGCATTACGCCTCCTTTCCGGCCGCGTCGGCCGGGGCCGGCCCGGTGGACACAATCACGCGGCTGGGCCGCAGGACGCGGTCGTGCATCCTGTAGCCGCGGGCCGCCTCCTCGATCACCGTGCCGGCGGGATGATCGTCGCTGGGGCGCTGCATCAGGGCCTGGTGCAACGCCGGATCAAACGGCTTCCCCACCGCCTCGATGGGCGCAATGCCCCGGCCACGCAGGAGCTTGAGGAAGTGCTCGTAGACGATCCGGACGCCCTCGGCCAGGGTCTGGACGTCGGGCGCGGTCCTGGCCGACTGGCTGGTCCGCTCGAAATCATCCAGGATCACGAGCAATTCGCGGGCGAAATCGGCCTCCGCGTACCGCAGGGCCTCCTCTTTCTCGCGCTGCGCCCGCTTCTGCGTGTTCTGCACTTCCGCCAACGCGCGCAGGTTCTTGTCGCGCAGGGCGTCCACCTCACGCCGCAACGCCGTCAGCTCGTCCTCCGGCGCGGGCGGCGCCGCGGGCGCCGCTTCGGCCCCGGCCGGCGACTCGACGGGGGTCTGGCTTTCGGCGGCCTCTGCCGGTTCGGTTGGTGTGGGGTTCTTCTTGCTCATCGCTCCCTGTCAGCTCGCGCCGGCTGCACGCCGGCCCTGGTCGCGTACCGCGCTATTGACGCCCGCCCGACTCGCGGGTCAGGTACTCCTTCACGCGCTCGAAGAAACCCTTCGACTCGGGCAAGACGCTTGTGTCTTCCGTTGCCGCGAACCGCCGCAGCAACTCCTCCTGCTCCCGACTCAGCTTGCGTGGGATTTCCACCAGCACCTGCACCACCTGGTTGCCCCGGCGACCGCCGCGCAGGTTCGGCAGCCCCTTGCCGGTCAACTGGAACACCGCCCCGTGCTGCGTGCCCGGCGGGATGCGCAGCGGCGTCACGCCGGTGAGCGTGGGGACATCGACCTGCGCGCCCAGGGCCGCCTGGGTGAAGCTGATCGGCAACATGCACACGAGGTGGTCGCCGTCGCGCTGGAAGAACTCGTGCGGGCGGACGCGCACGACGCAGCGCAGGTCGCCGCGCTGCGTGCCGAGGCGTCCCGGTTCCCCCTCCCCGCGGATGCGGATGCTCTGTCCGTCGTGTACGCCCGCGGGAACCTTGACCTCCAGCAACCGTTCGCGCGTCCCGCGACCCGTGCCGCCGCACTCGCGGCAGGGTGCCTCGGCGAACGAGCCGCGGCCCTGACACTGCGGGCATTCGACGACGCTGCGCGTCACGAAGAAGCCCATCGAGGTCTGCCGCTCGACCTGGCCGTAGCCGCCGCAGGTCGAGCAGTTCCGCCGCCGGGTCCCGGGCTCGCTGCCCTCGCCCTCGCAGCGCGGGCAGAAGTCGGCCCGCTCGAAGCGGAGCGTTTTCTCCACGCCCGTGAGGACGTCCCGGAGGTCCACCTCGATGATGGTCTGGATATCGACGCCGCGGTCCGGCGCACTCCGCGCGAACCCTCCGCCGAACGCGCCGCCGAACAGGTCGCTGAAGATGCTGAAGATGTCCTCGACGCCCATGCCCGAGAAGTCGTGCATGTTCACGCCGTTGAGACCCGCGTGACCGTAGCGGTCGTAGCGTTGGCGTTTCTCGGCGTCGGAGAGGACTTCGTACGCCTCGGCGGCCTCCTTGAAGCGATCCTCGGCGCCCGGCTCCTTGTTGCGGTCGGGATGGTACTTCAATGCCGCCTGGCGATAGGCGCGCTTGATCTCCTCGGGCGCGGCCTGGCGGCTGACACCCAGGATCTCGTAATAATCGCGCTTCTGCGCCACCATGCGCCTCGGCGGCCCGGTCGGCGGGCCGCGACCACACACACAAAGGCACAGAGCGAAGCCCGTGTCGAGCTACCCCTGTGTCCTTGTGCCACAACACCTTATTATCGGCGACCTAGAAGCGGCCCCCGACCCCCCTCCCTTCCAGGGAGGGGTTGGGGGAGGGTCCGAATCACCGGCGTTCCGGGGCCCTCCCTCGGCCCTCTCCGCGTTCGGACGAGGGGTGGGAGGATGCGCTTCTACCGCGTCGCGCCTTCGATCTTCTCGTGCTTGTCTTCCTTGTACTCCGTACACAGTACGTCGGTCGTCAACATCAGTCCGGCCACACTGGCGGCATTCTGGAGCGCCACGCGGGCCACCTTGGCCGGGTCGATGATGCCCGCCTCGAACATGTCGACATACTCGCGTTTGGCCGCGTCGAAGCCCACGTTCTTGCCGCGTGATAGAATCTCCTCGACGACCACGCCGCCGTCCTCGCCGGCGTTCTCGGCGATCTGGCGGGCCGGATACTCCAGGGCCTTGGCCACAATGCGGTGGCCCACCGCTTCATCGCCCTCGGCCTTCTTGGCGGCCTCCAGCACCGGCTTGATCGCCCGGAGGAACACCACGCCGCCGCCGGGGACCACGCCCTCCTCGGCCGCGGCCTTGGTCGCGTGGAAGGCGTCATCGACGAGGTCCTTGCGCTCCTTGACCTCGACCTCGGTGGCTCCGCCGACCTGCACGACCGCGACGCCGCCGGTCAGCTTGGCCAGCCGCTCCTGGAGCTTCTCGCGGTCGTAGTCGCTGGTGGTCTTGTCGATCTGGGCGCGAATCTGGGCGATGCGGGCGTCGATGTCCTTCTTCTTGCCGGCGCCCTCGATGATCGTCGTGTCGTCCTTGGTGATGACGACGCGCTTGGCGCGGCCGAGCATGTTCAGGTCGATGTTCTCCAGCTTCAGCCCGCGGTCCTCGCTGATGAACTCGCCGCCCGTCAGCGTGGCGATGTCGCCCAGCATGGCCTTGCGGCGGTCGCCGAACCCCGGGGCCTTGACAGCGGCGGCCTGGAACGTGCCGCGGAGCTTGTTGACCACCAGGGTGGCCAGGGCTTCGCCGTCCACGTCCTCGGCGATGATCAGCAGCGGCTTGGCGACGTGGAGGACCTTCTCCAGCAGCGGGATCATGTCGCGCAGCGAGCTGATCTTCTTCTCGTGAATGAGGATGTACGGGTCTTCGAGGACGGCTTCGAGCGACGTGGGGTTGGTGATGAAGTAGGGCGAAATGAAGCCCTTGTCGAACTGCATCCCTTCCACGTGCTCCCAGGTCGTATCGAGGCTCTTGCCTTCCTCGATCTCGATCACGCCGTCCTTGCCGACCTTCTCGAAGGCCGCCGACAGGATCTTGCCTACGTCCTTGTCGCCGTTGGCGCTGATCGTGGCCACTTTGGCGATGTCGTCCTTGCCGCGGACCTTGATCGCCTGCTTCTTGATCTCCTCGACGGCGACCTGGACGGCGGCATCGATGCCGCGCTTCAGGGCCATCGGGGCCGCGCCGGCGGTGACGTTCTTGAGGCCCTCGGCGAAGATCGCCTCGGCCAGCACCGTGGCGGTGGTGGTCCCGTCGCCGGCCGCGTCGCTGGTCTTGCTGGCCACCTCGTTGACGAGCTTGGCGCCCATGTTCTGGAAGGGCTCGGCCAGCTCGATCTCCTTGCTGACGGTGACGCCGTCCTTGGTGACCCGGGGCGAGCCCCAGGACTTCTGGAGCAGCACGTTGTGCCCGACGGGGCCGAGGGTGACCTTGACCGTCCGGGAGAGCTTGCGGACCCCGGCCAGCATCTCCTGGCGGGCCCGGTCGCTGTACATTAGTTGCTTGGCAGGCATTCGGAACCTCCGAGTCAGGATTCACAATTCAAAATGCAAAACTCAAAAAGGCAACAGCCAGCACGGCGCACTCCGGAAGCAACCTGCGGCGCGCGGGTGTCTTGCTTTTTGAATTCTGCCTTCTTCCTTTTTCATTCAGTCTTCGACCGCCAGCACATCGCTCTCGCGGAGGATCACGTACTTGTCGCCGTCGATCTCGACCTCGGTGCCGCTGTACTTGCCGTAGAAGACGGCGTCGCCGACTTTGAGCGACATCTGGCCGCGCTCGCCGGTCTTCTCCAGCAGCTTGCCGGGGCCGGTCGCGAGGACCTTGCCGCGCTGCGGCTTCTCGCGGGCCGTGTCAGGCAGGACGATCCCGCCGCGGGTCCGCTCTTCCGCCTCAAACGGTTCCACCACCACCCGGTCATCCAGGGGACGAATCTTCAGTTTCTTCGCCGTGGCCGTCGCCATCCTAGTCTCTCCCAGTCTCGTCGATGAGGTATCGAGCTATTCTCGCTCGTGCGTGCCGGCGCCGCCAGACCACGCACTTTGCACTTGTCACTTGGCACTTGCCACTTACATCATGTCATCCATCCCCCCCATGTCGTCGTCCATGCCCGGCGGCATGCCCGGGCGGCCCTTGCCCTTCTTCTCCTTGGGCTTCTCGGCCACCAGGCACACGGTCGACAGCAGCACGCGGGCGACGCTGCCGCCGTTCTCGAGCGAACAGCGGACCACCTTGGCCGGGTCGATGATCCCGGCCTTCATCAGGTCTTCGTACTGCCCCGTGTCCGCGTTGAACCCGAAGTTGACGTTGGTATTGGCGTCCACCTTCTTCAGCACCACGGCCCCTTCGTGGCCGGCGTTGGCCGCGAGCTGGCGAATCGGGACCGTCAAGGCGTTGCGGACGATCTGAACGCCCATCTTCTCACCTTCGCCGCGCGGCTTGACGCTGTCCAGCGCC
>CAYSGY010000412.1:0-5370 GCA_964430315.1 uncultured Planctomycetaceae bacterium | reverse complement strand
CCGGCCGCAAGGTCGTCCACTACCCCCAGGGCTGCGGCTACGACTGGGTCACGGGCTGATCCGGGCGCTCACCTCTTGGCTTCGAGCAAGGCGACACGCTTTTTGATCCGATCCTGATCGGGACTCAGCTCAAGCGATTTCCGCCAGACGCCGAGCGCGTCGTCCAGTTGCCCAAGCTCGTAATAGCACTCGCCGGCGGAGTTCATGACGTTGACATTCGCGCCGTAATGGGCGAGATGGTCGAGGTAGAAGCCGACCGCCGACCTCCAATCGCCCATGGCTTGGGCCGCTTGGCCGAGGAGCCCGGCGAGCTCGTGCCTTTGCCCCTCGGTCCACACCGGTTCGGCGACCTGCCTCAGGTCGGCGAACCGGCCGACGGCCAGGAGCCACCTGCAGTAATCCTGAAGGAACTTCGGGGACGAGGGATCGGCCTTCCAAGCCGCTTCGAACCGAGGCCCGGCGGCGGCCATGTTCTGCGCCCCGAAAAACTGATTGCCGAGGATATTGTCATAGGCGGCCGCTCCGGTCCCGGGCATGGGGAACGATATGACGAACGGGCGCGGCAACGACTCGGCGTGAGAGATGAAGAATTCGGCTTGACGCACGGCGATCTCTGAACCATTCCCGTCCAAGAGGGCCATCTTCAGTGTATAGATCGCCGGGGGAAGCCCCGCGAGCGGCACCGTTTCCATGACATCCGGCAATCCGCTCAAGTCGGCCAGCGGCGTGGTCTTCTCCCAGGCCGAGCGCGTCCCGTCCGAGATCGAGATACGGAGCCGGCCCGTCCGCCTCGTGTCCGCCCCGATCCCCAGGGCCTGAAAATAGAGGGTCAGGTTGTCCGCCCTGCCGAAATCGGCCCGGGGAGAGGGGACGAGCTGGGTGTGCCCCACGAGGTATGGCTTGCTCATGCCGCCATAGGCCGACTGCTCGACGGACCGATTGGCCAGGACGGGGGGGCCGATCTCGGGCCCGGATGGGGCGGTCACGGTGACCCGGGCCTCGGCCGAAGTGAACTCCCTCGAAATGAGGTTCTTGACGAGGACCGTCATGTCATATGTGCCCTCGATGAGCGGAAAGAGGTCCTGGATGCTGAACAGCTTGCCCTTGAGATGGGCGATCTGCTCGGCCGAGAAGTCCACGGGGATCGACCTCTCGCCCTGGTGGATCGGCCGTCCGTCCAGAGAGGACACGATCAGGTTGATCTGCAGGGTCGTCCGGAAGCGGTCTCCGGTCCGCTCGAGAGCCAGCCTTTTGGGCTCGATCTGATAATGGACGAACGCATCGCCCGCGGCACCGCGGAAGATGTGGACCGCGAAATCGCTCTCGATGTAATTGGCCGTGTATTCGACGCCGACCGAATCCCTGTACTTGAAGAACTTCTCGGCGTAGGCGTCTTTGACCTTCTCCCAAGGGACGGCCGGGATCTTGGATTGGAGGAGGACTTCGGAGGCGATGGACGGCGACTGCGTCAAGGTCGATTCCATCGGAATGAGGGACAAGGAGATGTCCGCCACGGCCGGCTCGATAGCCAGGATCTCCTGGAAAGCGGCGTAATAGTCGGAGGGATCGCCGTAGGAGTTGATCAAAAGGGACTGGGGGCCGTGGCTGACCGGACTATACAAGACCCAGTCGCCGACACCGTCCCTTTTGAAGAAGACGACGTTGAAGGCGGTCGGCAGTCCCGGCGCGGAAAGGCCCTCGTAGAACCAGATCACGGTCGGCCGGATTTCGGTCGTGTTCTCGAAGCTCTCGATGGTCTTGGGCTCGCCGAGCGTGATGTAGATCCGACCCATGGGCGTGCGCCAGCCTTCCCCAGGCGTGTCACGGCCGAGGCGGGAGTTGGCATAGGCGATCCGACGGTAGTGCTCCTTGCGGGCTTCGTTATCAGGCGTGTCGGGCGTCGGATCGCGCTGCTTCCAGAAGGCCTCGATGAAACGTTCCCTTTCCCGGTCGGAACCCAGCTTGAGGAACACGTCCCTTTCCTTCGGCGTGATGATGTAGACGACCTCTTCCTGCAACCAGGCCCGGTGGTTGGCGGGGAGGTCCCGGACCGACTGCCCGGGCGTCCCGGGGGGCCGCCCGGCCGCTGGTCCCGCCAGACAGAAAGCGAGCGCCGCGACGATGGCAGCGCCGGCCCCGCCTCTCATGCCTCGTGCCTGCCGTCTCACGGAATCGTCGATCATGAGGTCCTCCCCCGAGGCGTTCGGGAATAGAGGGACCCGCCCCCGTCTCCCGACGGGGGCGGGTCTGTGCGCATAGCGTGCGAGAACGTGAACTAGAACCGGTAGCGGATACCGACCCGCGCGCTGATCGGCCCGAAGAAGCTCATCTTCATTCCGTAGCGGGCATCCAGGGTCGGTTCGTAGTCGTCGATCTCCCAACCATCGCCCGCGGCGATGATGTCCTCGGTCACCGGGATGTCGGTGCCTTGACTATAGATCGCGTAGGTCCGCTGGGAGGTCCTGGTGTTGGTGACGTTGTCGACGTTGATGTTGATCTGGAAGCTGTTCCGCCCAACCCTGAACTCGTAAGCGGCGTACGCGTTGGCGTAGAAAGTGAACGCAGTCCGGCCCATGTCGTTCCGGCCGTAGGGCAGGTAGCCCTGGACGTCCATGGCCCATTCGGTCGAGGTCGCCAGGCCGGAGTAGGCGTTGGCGATGGCCCCGAGGGTCAGCCCGAACGGGAACGAGTAGGAGCCGTAAGCCTTGAAATAATGGGTCCGATCGCCCGGCAGGACGCCGTCGAGCACGTTCAGGTTGTGGTCGAACGCCAGGTACCACAGATCGAAGTAGCGCTCCGTGTTCGGATCGCCGCGGCCGTATTCGTCGCCCGACGCGAGGCCGTTGTAGTTGCCCGTCAGCCGGCTCCAGGTATAAGAGAAGCCGCCCATCCAATTGTGGGAGAAGCGCTTGTCGATGGCCAGGTTGAGGCCGTAGTACTCGCGTTTGGCCTTCGGGCAATCGGGCGCGTTCGTGGGGATGAGCGAAGTGCCGGGAATGGGCAGGCCCGTCTCGGGATCGGTCTTCGGGGTGTTGCGGGCCTCCTCATATTTCTCGTTGATGAAGGCCCCGCCGGGATTCGTAGTGTAATAATGCTCGCCGTCGGCGAGCAGGATGCCGATGTCCTCGATGGCCCAGAGGAGGTGCTTGTTGACGGCCCTCACGGACACGGACAGGTCTTCCATCAGCTTCTTCTCCGCCCCGATGCTGATCTCCCGCATGCTCATAGGCTTCATGCCGGGGTCGGTCGAATCGAAGGACGGCGCCCGGAAATCGAAGGTGTACGGCGACGGGAGGAGGTAATCCCCGGGGAAGTAGCCGTTGATCCCGATGGTGTCCCATTCATACGTATCCAGAGTATAGTAGGTGCTCTTCCACTTGGTCCCGCCGTAGGAACCGGAGGCCATCTGAAGCTTCATGACGTCGTAGAACCAGCCCAGCGAGCCGAAGACCTTGAGGCTCGAGTCGCCCATGACGTCGTAGACGAAGCCCAGCCTCGGAGCCAACTTGTCGCCGAACCCGAACTTGATCGGCCTCAAATTCTCGAAATCGGGGTTTCCCGTCGCGTAGGAGGGGATGAACTCGGATTCGGTCCTCAGGCCCAGGTTGACGGTGAACTTGTCTTGGATCGTCCAGGAGTCCTGGATATACAGCGCCCAGCGGTTGCTGTAGGCCTGATAGAAGTCGCCGTACGGACCGGTCACATCATTGCCCCGGACGCCGTAATACCCGTAAGTGCCCCGTCCGTAATTGACGCCGTAAGCGACGAAGTCGCGGTCCCAGGCGAAGAACAAGATGGGATTGAGGGCCGTCGCGTCGTAGTTCTGTCCTTGCCGGACCCATTGGCCGCCGAGCTTCCAGGCGTGCTCGCCGCCCAGGTTGATGTAGTAGGTTAGGTCGGCGTTGACGCTGTATTTCTCGTCGAGGTTCCTGTTGACCGTCGCGGCGTTGGCCCGGGAGTAGTTGTAGTAGCCCGTGGGCCTCTGATATTCCACGGGAACGTCGAGGAGGCCGATGTTCGTTGTCCGGAAGTAGCCGCCGGGAGCCTCGGTCAGGAACTGGAAGCACGGCTCGTCGGGCGGCCGCACCAGCTGTTTGTTCCGGTCGTTCATGAAATAGCCGCCGCGGACCGAGACGAACAAGTTGTTGCCGAACGTCAGATCGGCCGTCGCGCTGGCCGAGTAGTTCGGGTAGCTGAACCCATAGGAGTCATAGGACACGGTCGGGGCGGAGTTGCCGAAGGCGTTCGACAGGTCGCCTTGATATTTATAAAAGTTATTGACGAACGAAGCGCTCAGCCGGACGTTCTTGAACGGTTGGGAGGTCAGCTTGGCCGAGAAGTTCATGTTCATGGTCTTGCGGAACCAATTGCGTTCGGCCGTGAAATTGATCCCGTCCGTCGTATAGTCCACCGTCCGCGTGTTCTGGTAGAACACCGGCAGGAACGAGCCGAAGAACCAGAGGCGGTCCTTGATGATGTAGCCGCCGAGGCTGCCGCCCACTTCGAGACGGTGGTCGCGGTCGACGCCCGTCAGGAGCTTGTAGGGATAATAGGTGGCCTGGGAATCGTCCACCAGGTCCAGCTCCAGGGTATCGCGGTACTCGTCCCGCAGCGGCGCGCCGCTGTAGTAGCCCAGGATCTCCCCGTGGAACGTGTTGCCGCCGGAACGGGTGATGACGCTGACGACGCCGCCGAGGGAGCCGCCGAACTCGGCCTGATACCCGGAGGCCTTGACCTGGACCTCGTCGACGAACTCGAAGGCCGCGCCTTGGGCGCGATTGCCGTAGACGATGTCCGTGACGTCGGTGCCGTCGATGTAATAGACGTTCTCCAGGCCGGACGCGCCGTCGAAGGACGTCCCGCCCAGCATGCTCTCGTTGGAGACGCCAGGGATGGCCGTGATCAACGAATCGAAGTCACGTCCCTTGGGCAGGTTGTCGAAGACCTCTTTGGTCAAGGTCATGCCGCGGACCGTGCTCTTGACGTCGATCAGCGGCGATTGGCCGATGACCGTGATCTGCTCCTCGATAGCGCCCACTTTTAGGGTTTCCTTGATGGTGATCGTCTGCTCCAGGTTGACGACGATCCCCTCGCGGACGAGAGTCTGGAAGCCCTGGAGCGTGAACGTCAGCTTGTAGACGCCGGGCACGAGCGAGAGCAGGCGGAACGTGCCCGTTCCGTCTGTTACGGCCGTGGCCTTGCCGACAAGCTTCGGCGATATGGCTTCGACGTTCACGCCGGGAAGAGGATTGCCCTCGGAATCGACGACGACCCCGAAGAGCCGCGCGTTGGTCTGCTGGGAGAACGCGAAGCCCGCCGCCATGAGCAGGCACAAGACCAGCAATGTCGCTCTCTTTGTCATCTTTGTTT
>CAYSGY010000411.1:0-5389 GCA_964430315.1 uncultured Planctomycetaceae bacterium | reverse complement strand
CGAGGAGCCGGGCCCCTGCGAGCACGTTGTATCGTACTCGATGCTCTTCCCAAGAGTAACCTCCGCACATCTCCGCGTAGCGGGCGGGCTTGCCCGCCGCTCGACCGCGCCATACGCCCAAACCCTCACGACAGGGGTGGCCAATCCTCCCGGCGAACCCTTGGTAGCCGAGGGGGGCAGCGGGTAGGATAGAGTCGTGGGCGATCGGGCCGGCGGGAGGTGGCCAGCACCATGGAACCACAACAACTTGGGCCATATCGGGTCATTCGGACCCTCGGGCGCGGGGGGATGGGAGCGGTCTATGCCGCGGTCCACATCGAGACCGACGAGCCGGCCGCCCTCAAAGTCCTCTCCCCCATGCTCGCCGAGGAGCCCGATTTCCGCCAGCGCTTCGAGGCCGAGATCGAGACCCTGAAGCGGCTCTATCACCCGAACATCGTCCAGTTGTTCGGCTTCGGGGAGCAAGAGGGGCAGCTCTTCTACGCCATGGAATTGGTCGACGGGGTGAGCCTGGACGACGAGTTGCGTCAGGGGCGGGTGTTTCACTGGCGTCAGGTGGCCGAGATCGGCATCGAGACGTGCCGCGCCCTGCGTCACGCGCACGACCGCGGCATCACGCACCGCGACATCAAGCCGGCCAACCTGCTCTGGACCCGCGACCGCCGGATCAAGCTCTCCGACTTCGGCATCGCGAAGCTCTTCGGCAACACGCGGCTGACGGCCACGGGAAACGTGTTGGGCACGGCGGAGTTCATGGCCCCCGAACAGGCCGATGGCCGGCCCACGGGACCGCGGAGCGATCTCTACAGCCTGGGTTGCGTGTTCTACTGCCTGCTGGCCCGGCGTCCGCCCTTCCGGTCGCGATCGCTCCTGGAGATGCTCGACAAACACCGCAGCGCGATTCCGGAGCCGATCAGCCAGCACGTCTCCGGCTTGCCGCCCGAGATGGACTCGCTCATCGCGCAGCTTCTCGAAAAGGACATGGAGAAGCGACCACCGAACCCCACGCTCGTGGCCAGACGCCTGGAGTCGATGCTCAAAGGCGGGGCGTCGCTCGACGTCCCGGCGAAGCGGCCATCGCCGCGCCCTGAGCAAGAGTTTGACCTCTCCCCGCCCGACGCCCCCCCCGGCGTTCCCGCCGCGAAGCATCTGCCGGAAACCCGGATGGCGGAGGAGCGGGCTCGGGCGTCGGCCGTCCCGCCTGGGGTCACCCGGCCGGCCGACGAGCTTCCAGAAACCAAGGCAACCTCGGCCTTCCAGGCCTTCGAGCACGACGGGGAGCCGGGCGCGCTGACGGGGCTCGCAGGACAAACCCAGAAACAGACGACCGGCCACTTCGTCCCCGTAGACCGCGAGGAACTCGGCCGCACGGAACCCGAATCGCCCCCGCGTCCCGCCCTGATCTCCCTCCAGACTTGGGTCCTGGCCGCCAGCCTGACCGGCATCGGGTTGGCGGCCTACTACCTGCTCCGCCCTCCGACCGCCGACGCCCTCTACGAGAAGATCGACGACGCGACCCGCGACAGGAAGATCGACTCTCTCCTGGCCGCGAAACCCGGCATCGAGGAGTTTCTCACGCGGTTTTCCGACGATTCGCGGGCGGGGCAGCTCCGGCTCTACATGCGGGAGATCGAATTGCACAACCTCGAGCGGCGTTTCGCGCTGCGGGCCAAGGGAATGGCAGGCACCGACGGACTGCTGCCCGTCGAGCGAGCCTACGTCGAAGCGATCAACCAGGCGTGGCTTAATCCCGACCGCGGGGCTCAACTCCTTCAGGCCCTCGTCGACCTCCACCAGGACCGCACCGATCCCTCGGGCCCGGACGGACAGTGCCTCGAACTCGCCCGCCGGCAACTGGAACGCCTGCGGCAACAACTGGCGAGGTCGTCGGTCGAGTCGCTTGCCGAGATCGAAGACCGGCTCAAGCGAGCCGACGATCTCTCCAAGACCAATCCTGAGGTCGCCCGATCCATCCTTCAAGCGCTGGTCGAGTTGTACAAGGAGAAGTCCTGGGCAGCCGACGCCGTCCGCCTTGCCCGGCAAAGGCTGGCGGCCCTGAAGCCCTCGGCCCCGAACGCGGAGACGCCGCCCAAGACCAAGGGACTGTCCAGCGGCACGTCACCGACAGATGCCAAGTAACTCGACCACTGAGACGATTCCCATGGAGTGAAGACACCATGCCCAGGCAACACGGCGGTTTCGATTCCGGTTTCCCCGTGACCCGGCTCCGCCGGCTCCGTTACCATCCCGCGGTCCGCAGGCTGACGCGTGATACGACGCTCTCGCCGGCGAACCTGGTTTTGCCCCTCTTCGTCCGGCCGGGAAGCGGCATCCGGCAGGAAATCTCCTCCATGCCCGGACATTTCCAGATGTCGCCCGATGTCCTGGTCGACGAAGTCCGCCAGGTCGCCCGACTGGGACTCGGAGGCATCCTGCTGTTCGGCATTCCCGCCGAGAAGGATGCCTGCGGGAGCGACGCCACGAGCCCTCAAGGGATCGTCGCCCAGGCCGTGCGGGCCGTGAAGGAGGCGGCGCCCGATCTGCTGGTCATCACGGATCTCTGCTTCTGCGAATACACCAGCCACGGACACTGCGGGGCCTTGACCAACATCGGCGGGCGCGTGGACGTGGACAACGATGCCACGCTGACGATGCTCGGCCACCAGGCCTTGGTCCACGCCCGGGCCGGGGCCGACGTGATCGCCCCCAGCGGCATGATCGACGGCATGGTCGGCGCGATCCGACGACGTCTCGACGGCGCGGGATTCGGCCATCTCCCCATCATGAGCTATGCGGCCAAGTACGCCAGCGCCTTCTACGGCCCGTTCCGCCAGGCGGCCGAAAGCGCCCCGCAGTTCGGCGACCGGCGGAGCTACCAGATGGACCCCGCCGCCGATCCCGGCCAGGCACTTCGCGAGGTGGCGCTCGATCTGGCCGAAGGGGCCGACATCGTCATGGTCAAGCCCGCGCTGGCTTATCTCGACATCCTCTGCCGCGTCCACGATCGGTTTCCCGGCGTACCTCTGGCGGCGTACAACGTCTCGGGCGAGTTCAGCATGATGCGGGCCGCCGCCCGCCTCGGCTGGCTCGACGAGCGTGCCGTCGTCCTGGAGTCGCTCACCGCCATCCGCCGCGCCGGCGCCAGCATCCTTTTGACCTATTGGGCCAAAGACGTGGCCGCGTGGCTGAACTCGTGACGCAGCCGTTCAGGGTGCCTCCCTTCCTCTCGCGTGAGACGAAAGTACCAAAAACCGCCCGCCAGGGGGGTGCAATCGCCTCGGTTCACCAGTTAAGTTAGCGGTTTGGCAATCTTTCGTAAGGCCCGCCAGAAGACGCGGCGACTGGTGACCGCTCCCTGGGGCGTGGCGCGAGGGTTGGCTTCGTACTCCGCGGCAGTTCCGATCGACGACTATGTGTATCCTGGCAATTCAGTATAAGGCCGCGCGGGACGCGCCGATCCTGGTGGCTCAGAACCGCGAGGAGTTCTACGACCGGCCGACCCAGGCCCCGCGGATCCAGTCGGGACGGCCTCGCGTGATCTGCGGCATCGACCGGAAGGCAGGGGGCACGTGGCTTGGCGTAAGCCAGTCCGGGCTGTTCGCCGCCGTGGCCAATCGGCCCAAGGTCTCCGTTCCCGTCGAGCCTCGCTCCCGGGGCCTCCTCTGCCGCGAACTCCTCCACTACGATCACGCCTCGAAGTCGGCGGACCACGCGGCCAAGGAACTGGCCACCGGCCGATACGCCGGGGCGAACTACGTGGTGGCCGACGCGAAGGCCGCCTTCGTGATCCTGGGGGGCGATACCGTCGAGACGGTGCCGTTGACCCCCGGACTGCACCTGCTCTCCAACGCCGGCCTGGACAATCTCTCCGATGAGCGACAGGAGTTCGTGCGCCGGCTGCTCACGTTGCAGCGGCTCGACTCGGCGGTGGCCTTCCTCGCCGTGGCCAGCCGCACGTTTTCGCGGAAGCCGGACGCCGAAGGACGCCGCGGCGTGACCGTGGCCGGTCCCGACTACGGGACGGTCTCCTCGACGCTTATCTCCTTGCCTAAGAAGACCCACAACGCGGTGTATCATTACGCCGCCGGCTCGCCCGCCGATCACCCCTACGACGATCTCTCGGCGTTGCTGCGCCAGGTGCTGTCGACGGAGAAGTAGGGGGGCAGGGACTTCGGGGCCACGGCTTGACCGCCGCCGGGAAAGCGTTATCGGATCGGAGAAACCGTGCTGGCGGCAGCGGTCAAGCAGTGCCACACGGCCGACGCGGGTTCCCAGAATCGTGCGATCTCATGGAGACCGCGTCTTCTTGTCGTGGCCCCTCCGCCCCGCGCCCGGCGCGAAGTCGCACCCTACTGGGATTCGGGCGTCGATTCCGCATATCCGCCCGCCGCCTCGAAGAGCACGAGGGCCTGACGCACGGCCCCCACGTCATGGACCCGGAGCACCTGGACGCCTTGGAGGGCCAACGCGACGGCCACCCCGATCGTGCCGGCCAGAGGGTCGCAGTCGGGGTTTCCGAGGACCTCGCGAACGAATCGCTTGCGCGAATGGCCGACGAGGACCGGGCAGCCGAGGCCGTGGAAGCGGACGGCGCTGGAGAGCAACTGGAGGTTGTGCTCGACGCGTTTTCCGAACCCGATCCCCGGGTCCAAGGCGATGCGATCCGCGGCGATGCCGGCCGCGATCAAGGCGTCGCGGCGGAGCCGAAGGTAGTCGAGGACCTCGCCGACGACGTCGCCGTACACGGGGTTGTCCTGCATGGTTCGCGGGCTGCCCCGCATGTGCATCACGCAGACGCCGACCCCGCTTTGGGCCGCGAGGGGAAGCATCTCGGGATCGCCTTCCAGGCCGGTCACGTCGTTGACGATCTCCGCGCCCGCCTCGACGGCCGCGCGGGCCACCACCGGTTTCGAGGTGTCGATCGACACCGGGACCCCGCACTGCCCGCACAGGGCCGTCACCACCGGCACCACGCGGCGGAGTTCTTCTTGCACGTCGACCGGATGGGAAGAGGGCCGCGTGCTCTCTCCGCCGACGTCGAGGAGGTCGGCCCCTTCGGCCACCAGGCGCAGGCCGTGCTCCACGGCCGCGCACGGCTCGAAGAACTTCCCGCCGTCGGAGAAACTGTCGGGCGTGACGTTGACGATCCCCATCAGCAGCGGGCGCCGTCCGAACGCGAGGGTCCGGGTCCGCAAGGTCCAGCGATCGGCACGGTAGGCTGACATCGGGGGCCAGAGGCTGAGAGAATGATGAATGCAGAGTGATGAATGATGAACACGATCTGACATCACGCCGTGACGGTCCCGAAATCGGCACCCGCCGCAGGCCCCCCCGGCATTCATCATTCATCATTCATCATTCATCATTCATCATTCATCATTCATCATTC
>CAYSGY010000410.1:0-5398 GCA_964430315.1 uncultured Planctomycetaceae bacterium | reverse complement strand
GAGCGCGACGGTCTTCCCCCATGCCGGCAGCGGCGAGCGACCGCGATTTCAGTTCACGTTGGGGCGCATGTTCGCCTGGACCACGTGCACGGCGGTTGTCCTCGGAATCCTTCAGTTTTCGATGCGCTACGAGCTCATCCCCACGTTTGGCCCGTGGGACGAACTCGTCGTGACGTGCCTCGTGCATGCTGCGATGGCGCTGGCCGCCGTTTGCACGGTCCTGGCAACGCAGCAAGCAGCGAGGCGCGTCTTGCTCTTCCTGCTCGGCCTGACTACGGCGATCGCCATCGGCGTCGACAGCGCTGTAATCCGCGGCGGTGGCCGGCACCCGGCCGTGATCCTCGTGTCGTCTCAACTCTTCTGGCTAGTCGCGGCTCTCTTCGTGCTTCGCGTGGCCGGATACCGGCTCGTGAGGCTTGGCGCGTCGTCTACCCCTAATCGCTGCCCAACTGATGGCGAGCCGGGGCCGTGAGGCCCCGGGTGGAAACGAGGCACCGTGCGCCCGCCTCGCGGCAAACCGAAGTAGGAGTGCCATTCACCGGCAAGCAACGCCGCGCGTCTACTGGCCGACAGACCCGGGGCCTCACGGCCCCGGCTCGCCCGTTCTTCTGCAACTGGAGCGTGAACCCCGAACCCTCAACCCCGGACCCTCCGCTCACACCTCGTCGCGGATCACCCACGGCTCGCGGTAGGTCCGCCGGAAGAGCTTCATCGCCTCCGGGTTGCCGACGATCCCTTCACTCTTCGGGTCGATGACCAGTCGCTGGCTTCCGAGCCGGTAACTGATGTTGGCGTAGTGGATCATCAGGGCCGAGCGGTGGCCCTTTTCGATGTCGGCATTGGGCAGCGCGCGGGAACGGATGCACTGCACAAAGTTCTCCTTGTGCTCCGGGTCGGGGAACTTGCCGTTGCCCTGGGCGACCACCACCGGCTGCTCGCGCTTCGGCCGGTCGAAGACCTGCCAGCCCGCCCCGTGCCGGCCGAGAATCATCAGGCCCTTGGAGCCGTAGATCTCGGTCCGCGTGGCGCACTGCGGCCAGTAGGGGAACTCGGTGACCGACTCGCGGATGTAGGGCGACACCTTGAGCATGTAAGGCGTATAGAGGGTCAGCTCAAACGACATCAAGAACTTGTCGAAGTCCCAGAGGGCCACCTGGGTGTCCGGCGTCTCCGCCGAGCCGGTCGTATTGAACCGCCCGCCCGTGCTGTAGACCGACTTGGGATACTCTACGCCGCAGACCCAGCGGGCCAGGTCGATCTGGTGGCTGGCGTCGTTGGCGATGTCGCCGCCGGAATAGCGCCAGAGGTGGTGCCAGTTGCCGCGGAGCGTGGGGTTGTAGTGGGCCTCGGGGGCCGGGCCGTTCCACATGTCCCAGTTGAATCCCTTGGGCGGATCGGCGTCCTTGGCCCAGGGCGTGTTGCCCCACGCCTTCTGGTTGTAGACGCGGCAGAAGTGGACCTCCCCCAGTTTGCCCTCCTCGATGTACTTGCGGGCCTCCATGTTGTGGACGGCGCTGCGGTTCTGCGTGCCCACCTGCACGATCCGCTTGTACTTGCGGGCCGCCTCGACCATCTTGCGGCCTTCCCAGCAACTCTGGGTCGCCGGCTTCTCGACGTACACGTCCTTACCTGCCTGGCACGACCAGACCGTGGCCAGGGCGTGCCAGTGGTCCGGCGTGGCGGCGACCACCGCGTCGACCGACTTGTCTTCGAGCATCTTGCGGAAGTCGGCCTCGCCCTTGGGCGTCTTCCCGTTCTGGGCCTCGGCCACGCGCTTGGCCATGGGCCCGGTGCGGTTGCTGTCGCAATCGCAGACGTAAGCGAACTCGCAGTCGCCCCGCTGGGCAAAGCCGGGGGCCAACCCGCCGCCGCGCCCCCCACAGCCGACCAGGGCCATGATGATCTTGTCGTTGGCCGGGGCCGCCCAGACCGAGGCCGGATCGCTGAGGATCGTCACGCCGGCGGCCAATCCGATGCCGGCCTTCTTCGACTGGTCCAGGAACTTGCGGCGATTCATGCTGGTCATGGCTCGTGGATCTCCTGAAAACGGGGAGGTGGGCAAGTGGCGCGGTTTCCCGATTATCGGCACGTTTTCTTGCCCATGTCAAGCACCTACTGGGAATCGCCGAAACACGGAAGCACGTGGGGCAAGCCCCGCCGCTTTCCGCCCACTCTCCACTGACCACTGGCCACTGGCCACTGACCACTGACCACTCACTTCTTCCCCAACTGCCGCTGCCTCTGGAAGAACCGGCTGAGGATCTGGCCGCACGGCTCCGCCAACACCGCGGGCACGACCAGGCAACGATGGTTCAGCCGCGGGTCTTCCAGCAGGCGATACAGCGATTGCACGGCTCCGGCCTTGGGATCGGCCGCCCCGTAGACGACCGTCGGAATCCGCGCCTGCACGATGGCCCCGGCACACATGGGGCAGGGCTCCAAGGTCACGTACAGGGTGCAGCCGTCCAGGCGCCACGACTGGAGCGACCCGGCCGCCTGGGTGATGGCGATCATCTCGGCGTGGGCGGTCGGGTCGCGGAGTTGCTCCCGCTGGTTGTGCGCCCGGGCGACGACGCGGTCCTCGTGTACGATCACCGCGCCGAGCGGCACCTCGTTCTCCTCCAGGGCCAGTTCGGCTTCCTGGAGTGCCATTCTCATGTAAGATTCGTGCATCCTGGGATCGCTCGATCGACTTGCCGGGGCTTTCTCCTCTTGTTCTCAGGATAACCTTGGGACAAAATCGTGAGAAGCGGGCGCAGTTTAGCCCCGGCGGCCACGCCGGGGTGTTCTTGAGGAGCAAATCCCATGTTTCTAGCATTCGGCGAGGTGATGATGCGGATGGGGCCGTCGGGGACGCTGCGGTTTCGGCAGGCCCTGCCCGGGCCCCTGGAGTGCAGTTTCGGCGGCGGCGAGGCCAACGTGTGCGCCTCGCTGGCCGTGCTGGGACGGCCGGTCCGCTACCTCACCGCCCTGCCCAAGCACCGCATCGCCGACGCCCTCGTCGGCACGCTGCGGGGCTTGGGTGTCGATACGGGCTGCATCCTGCGGCGCGACGCGGGCCGACTGGGGATCTACTTTCTCGAAGGCGGCGCCAACCAACTCGCGTCCACGGTGATCTACGACCGGGAAGGCTCGGCGATCAGCCTGGCGGGCCCGCAAGAATACGATTTCGCCAGGGCGCTGGAGGGCGTCAAGCGCCTGCACGTGACCGGCATCACGCCCTCCCTGAGCGAGAATGCCTTTGGTTCCACGCTGGAACTGGTCCGGCAGGCCAAGCAGCGCCGGGCGATCGTCTCCTGCGACTTGAACTTCCGCAAGAAGCTCTGGCGGTGGCGACCCGGCACCGCAGCCCAGGCCCTGGCCCGGGAGTGCATGCAGCAAATCCTCCCGTTCGTGGACCTTGTGCTGGGCAACGAGGAGGACGCCCAGCAGGTGTTGGGGATCCAGGCGGCGGGGACGTCGGTCGAGGCGGGCCAGATCAACGCCGCGGCCTACCAGGACGTCGCCCGGCAGATCCGCCAGCAGTTTCCGAACGTGACCCAGGTGGCGATCACGCTCCGCGAGAGCGTCTCGGCCGACCACAACAACTGGGGCGCCATGCTCTACGACGCCCGGGCCGACAAGTCGTATTTCGCCCCCAGGGACGCCCAGGGGACCTACCGGCCCTATGAGATCCGCGACATCGTGGATCGGGTGGGGGCGGGCGACTCGTTTGCCGCCGGCCTGATCTACGCGCTCGATTCCGAACAGTACGCCCAGCCGGCCGACGCGGTCGCCTTTGCCGCGGCCGCCAGTTGCCTGAAGCACTCCATCCCCGGCGACATGAACTTCGCCACGCTCGACGAGGTGAAATCGCTGCTGTCCGGCCATGCGTCCGGGCGCGTGCAGCGGTGAGGAGAGGGGAGAGTGGAGAGAGAAGAGAGGAGAGATGTGTAGGGTGGGTCGAGCGAAGCGAGCCCCGCCATTTCTTCTGGGGGCAACGCTGGGGGCTTGCGCGAGAATGTCCTGTGCCGCTTGCCGTAGGACGGGTTTCCGAATCCGTCCAGCATTCAGAGGCGGATTCGCAAATCCGCCCTGCGAACGTGCCCGACTTGTTCTGACGGAATCGCTAATTGGTCTCGCCCGGCCGCAGATCGGCGGCAGGGAGGCGGATTCGGAAGGCGGCTCCCGGGGCTCCGCCGGGCAACAACTCGATCGTGCCGCCGTGGTGCTCCACGATCTGGCGGCAAATCGCCAGCCCCAGGCCGGTGCCCATGGGACGGGACGTCACCAACGGCTCGAAGATCCGCTCGGCCAGGTCCTCGCGAATCCCGGGACCGTCGTCGCGGACCACGATCTCGTCCTCGCCCGCGTCGTGCCGCGCCTCCAGCCAGATCTGTCCCGGGCCGGCCATGGCCTCCACGGAATTCGCAACCAGGTGTTCGATCACCTGGCGCAGTTGAATGGGATCGGCGTCGACAATGAACGGCTCTTGTTCCCAGTGGGCCTCGCACCGGACCCCGGCGTCGCGTTGCACCTCATCGAAGACCGCGCGGACCACGCCGACCAGATCCACGGGCCTCTTGGCCGCTTCGTGGCCGCGGGCCAACTCGATGAAATCCTGGATTCGCCGGTTGACCAGGACGATCTTCTCCTCCAGCAGCGTGTGATAGTGGCGGGCCCGCGGAACGTCGGCCGGGAGGTATCTCTTCAGGCAGCGGGCCGCATTGTGGGCGATCCTCAAGGGATTGGCCAGATCGTGGGCGATGCTGGCGGAGATCTGCCCGAGCGTTGCCAGCCGCGTCTGGGAAACGAGTTGCTCCCTGGCTCGCAACGTATCCTCGACGATGCGGCGATGGGCACCATCCTCGCGGGCCAATCGCTCTTCTCCGCCGCCAAGCCCCGGATCGTCGTTCGCGTTCGACTCCGCTGCCTCGCTCATATAGTGGCCCCTGGAGCAGCGCAAGATGATTCGCCATTTGGGGAAGCGCCGCGTTGCCGATTCCCCTTAACCAACAACGCCGGGCTGTTTACCCTAGAAGCAGCCCAACGTCGCGGCTCCCCATGCCAATCGCCGCTTCATAGTTCTCCCCTAGGGGAACCACCCCGGTATACTACACCGGCGCAACGCTCAACGCAACCCCACACTCGGCGTATTCGTGTGCCGACATCTTCGGCAAACCGATGTCAAGACGGCCGTAGCCTTCATCCAGCGCATCGTCTGTGGACGGCGCAAACCAACTACGGTTGTTCACCCATGTAGCGGCGGCATTCTGGACGCAGGCCAACCACGCCGCCGAAAGCCCGCCGCGTGCGGCCCGCACGCGACCGAAATGCCTCCGAGTCTCTTAGCCGTGTGTGCTATGCTTTCTAGGGAGGGGAGTCCGACTCCACAAACCGGGTTAGCAGCAGGCTGCCG
>CAYSGY010000409.1:0-5401 GCA_964430315.1 uncultured Planctomycetaceae bacterium | reverse complement strand
TCTACATCGAGAAGGACGCCTCGATCAACCAGGAGATCGACCGCCTGCGCCTGGCCGCCACCAGCGCGCTGGTGAGCCGCCGCGACGTGATCATCGTGGCGAGCGTCTCGTGCATTTACGGCTTGGGTTCGCCGGAAGACTATCGGGCGATGATGGTCGCCCTTTCGGTCGGGCAGGAAGTGGACCGCGACGAGATCCTCGCCCGGCTCGTCGATGTTCAGTACGACCGCAACGACATCGAAGTCGCGCCCGGCAAGTTCCGCGTGCGCGGCGACTGCATCGAGATCTTCCCCTCCTACGAACAGTACGCCTTCCGCATCGAGCTCTGGGGCGACGAAGTCGAGCAGCTCTCGATCATCCATCCCACCAGCGGCGAGGTGCTGAGCCGGGAGTCGCAGTTGACGATCTATCCGGCAAAGCACTTCGTGATGCCCGACGACCGGATCAAGCAGGCGTTGGACGAAATCCGCGCCGAATTGGAGCAGCGGCTGGAGCAGTTCAAACGCGAAGGGAAACTGCTGGAAGCCCAGCGTCTCAGCGCCCGCACCCGGTTCGATATCGAGATGCTCCAGGAGGTCGGCTATTGCCCCGGGATCGAGAACTACAGCCGGCCCCTGTCGGGCCGGGCGCCGGGTTCCCCGCCCGACACCCTGTTCAGCTTCTTTCCCGACGACTTCCTCCTCTTCGTCGACGAGTCGCACGTCACCGTGCCGCAGATCCGCGGGATGCACCACGGCGATCACAACCGGAAAGTGACGCTCGTGGAACACGGGTTCCGCCTCCCTAGCGCGCTGGACAACCGGCCGTTCACCTTCGACGAGTGGGAGCGGAGGATCCGGCAGGTCGTCTATGTTTCGGCCACGCCCGGGCCCTACGAGCTTGAGAAGACCGGGGGCCGTGTGGTCGAACAAGTGATCCGGCCCACCGGACTCTTGGATCCGGAAATCGAGGTCGCCCCCGCCCGAGGCCAGGTGCCGCACCTCTTGGAACAGATCCGCCAGCGGGCGTCGGCGGGCGAGCGGGTCCTGGTGACGACGCTCACGAAGCGGCTCGCCGAGGACCTGGCCGACTACTTCAGCAAGCAGGACGTCCGCTGCAAGTGGCTCCACAGCGAGCTCGACGCCTTCGAGCGGGTCGAGTTGCTGCGCGACCTCCGGCAGGGCGATTTCGACGTCCTGGTCGGCGTGAACCTGCTCCGCGAGGGACTCGACCTGCCCGAGGTCTCGCTGGTGGCCATTCTCGATGCCGACAAGGAAGGTTTCCTCCGAAGCGAAACCTCGCTGATGCAGACGATCGGCCGGTCGGCCCGAAACGTCAACGCCAAGGTGATCCTCTACGCCGACACGATCACCGAGTCGATGCAGCGGGCGATCGAAGAGACCCGGCGCCGCCGCAAGGTTCAGGAGCAGTACAACGTCGAGCACGGCATCACGCCGGAGACGATCCGCAAGGAGATCCGGGCCGGGATCGAGGCCGAGGCCTCCGCCCACGCGAGGTCGAACGCCTTGGTCGGGCGTGAGTCCGAGGCCCAGTACATCACCGAAGAGTATCTTGACGAACTCCAGGCCGAGATGCTCGCGGCGGCCGAGGCCCTGGAGTTCGAGCGGGCCGCGGCGCTGCGCGACCGCATTCAGCAGATGCGCGCCCAACTCGGCAAACGACTCGACGAGGCTGAAATCCACCACGCCACGCGGCTGGAACGTGGGAAGCGAAGGAAAGGCAGAGGCCCCGGCCGCCCTACGCCGTGACGGCGCAGGCGGGGGCGGCCTGGCGGCTCTCGGCGCGGCTCGTGTCGAGGGCGAGCGACATGGTGACGCTCCAGCGGCCCTCGGCGTCGGGCGTGAGGAACCAGTGGGGCACGACGCACACCGACTGGTGGACCAGCTCGAACCCGCCTTCCGATTGGCTCACCGTGGCGATCGGAAAGGCCCAGAAATGGGTCGGCTTGGAGGACGTGAGGCCCACATCGATGCCCAGCCATTCGTCGACCAGGCCCAGCCCGTGGGCGTCGGTAAGGTCCTGCGGCGTGCCGAGCTGGCCGAGGCGGTGGTGCTCGGAGTCGTAGAAGTAGCGGTCGTCGGCCCCGGCGGGCAGGCCTGCGAAATTGAACTCGACGCCGAAGTGCAGCGTCTGCTCGCGGGGAAGCCCTTCGAGCAGGTAGGCGATCTCCAGCACATGGCTGCCGGCGTTGAGCGTCACGCCTTTGGTGATCCGGATAGGCGAGCCCGCGGCCATCCCTTCGCGGATCAGGAGCACCTGGATGCGGTCGGGATTGCGCCGCACGCGGGCCTCGTAGGTCGCGCCGAGGAAGTCGCCACGCTCGGCGGCCCGGGCGCGGACCACGGCGTCGAGCGTGGCGTCGTGGTCGAAGAAGTGGTCCAGCAGGCTCTTGCGGAGGTGCTGGTCGTACTGGACTTGCCGGTCGAGCCCTTCCTGCTTGAAGACGACACGATCGTGAATGCTGGCCACATGGCCGTTGGCCGATTCCGACCGGGCCAGCACCTTGCGGTGATACGCTTCAGGCCGGCGGGCGAGGGTGGCGAGGAGGTTGTGGCGGATCGGCCGGCAATCCAACTCGACCATCTGCCCGCCGCAGGCGGGGGACAGGATCGCCAGTAGCTTGTCGTTGGCAAGCTGGACCTCCTGGCGGGAGTCGAAGTTGAAGTCGTCGATCTTGGCTTCGACCCAGTCTCCCTGGGGCTGCGTGAGTCGATCGAGGAGCCCGTCGGCGGCGATCAGGTG
Organism: uncultured Planctomycetaceae bacterium; assembly: GCA_964430315.1. Classification (GTDB taxonomy): domain Bacteria; phylum Planctomycetota; class Planctomycetia; order Pirellulales; family Thermoguttaceae; genus CALFBP01. Next base: position 2,659 of record CAYSGY010000409.1, on the reverse strand, counting down.
ATGATAGACCGCGTTGCGCAGATGCGGAAGGTAAATCCCTCCGAACGCCCCGTGCCAATAGCCGCAGTTGCACTGGGCCCGGTAGAGCTCGGTCCGTGCTTGCTCGACGATCTCCCCCCCGTGTCCTTCGTCGATCACTTGGGCCAGCCGGCGGCTCACGCACATCATGCGTGAGTACATCTCGTTGGCTTCGGGGTATTTCACCTTGAAGTTCCGCCAGAGCCCGCCGCGCACGAATCGCCGGAGGTCCGGCCACCGTGGATCGTGTTCCATCTCGCGGACGACCCGGTCGTACTCGACCTGCTGCGTCACGGGCAGGGCCCATTCGGTCATTTCGCGGTAGCTGCTGTCGGGCAGATAGACCTTGCCGACGGCGGGGACGCTGTCGAACGCCTCGGACAGCGTGGTTGACTGAATCCACTCTTGGTTGGCCACGACGGCATCGAAGAAACGCTCCAGCCAGCGATCGGTGTAGACGTGCTTCTTCGTTTCCGGCCAGGTGCCGAACTTCTCGCCGTCGTCGCCGAACACCGCCACCGCATTCGGGTGCTCCTCGGCCATGCGGTCGAGGAACTGGATCGTTTCGTGCGGGTCGGCAAACGGGATGGTGTAGCGGAGCCGCTCGCTCCCCGGGAAGACGGTCAGGACGCGGCCATCGTCCTCGGTGAGGAAGCTGCCGAAAAGATCCTGGTCCGTCAGGCCGGCGTTCTTGAAATGGAAGTCGTCGAGGACGATGTACTCGATTCCCGCTTCGACCAGGTCTCGCGCGAACGACGGTTCCCAGACCCGCTCCGGCACCCACATGCCGCGGACGGTCGCGCCCAGCCGATCCTCCAGCCACCGGGTGTAGCTGCGGATCTGACCGACGCAGTCCCGGGAGGGGATCATCGCCAGGATCGGTTCGTAGAAGGCCCCGCCGAGAATCTCAACCCGGCCCTGCGACACCAACTCGGCCAGACGGTCGAGATAATCCGGATGGGTGGCATCAAGCCACTCCATCAACGGCCCGCTGGTGTGCAGCGAGATCCGTAGCGACGGATAGCGAGAAAACAACTCCACGAAGGGGAGATAACTATCCTGGTACGCCTGCTCGAAGACGTGCTCGAAGTTGCCGACGGGCTGATGGTTGTGCAGGGCAAGGACGAAACGGATATGCTTGGCCATAGCGTGTGGTGACGTGCTCTCAAAACCTTCAGGGACGGACAATCACGGTGGTACGCCCTGAGGAACGAGGGGCGTGGCCGGATCGGAGTGGCATCGTCCACGCCCATCGCTCCGCTCTGGGCGTGCCACCCAAGCCGCCAACCGCCACCTGGCATTGCACATGCCAGTTTCCCCGGGCGGGATCAATTACCTTATCGGCAGACATACCCCAACTTATCCAGTTACCCTGTACGGAATACTTTGTGGTTCGGCGGTCTCGATTTCGACTTCTCGGAGGAACGCGGCGGCTTCCTCGGGGCTGACCGGATTGATGTAAAATCCGGTACCCCATTCAAATCCGGCCGCCTTGGTCAAACTCGGCATAATCTCTATATGCCAATGATAATGGCCCAACTCCTGGGTGTCGAAGGGGGCGGTATGAATGATATAGTTGTAGGCGGGTTGGTCCAGGGCCGCTTCGATTTTGGCGATCACCTGGCGCATGACCCCTGAGAGCTCGTCGATTCCGTTCTTCTGGATGTTCTCGTAATGGCTTGAATGGGTCTTGGGGAGGATCCAGGTCTCGAAGGGGAAGCGGCTGGCAAACGGCGAAAAGGCGACGAACCCGGGGCTATCCAGCACGACCCGCTTCTCGGAAGCCAATTCCTGCTGGATCATGTCGCAGTAGACGCACCGCCCCCGGTAGTTGTAGAACTCCAGCGACCCGGTCATCTCCTCCCACACGTTGATGGGGACGATCGGCGTGACGATCAGTTGGCTGTGGGAGTGCTCCAGCGACGCCCCGGCTGCCGGGCCGACGTTCTTGAAGATCATCCCGTAGACCAGCCGGGGGTCCTTCTTCAGGTCGACGAGCCGGTCGCGGTACACCCAGAGCACTTCCCGGAGTTGCTCTTCCGAGAGCTCGGAAGTGCTGACCAGGTGTTTCGGACACTCGATGATGACCTCGTGGGCGCCGACACCCCGCATCATGTCGTAGATGCCCTCGCCGCGCTTGTTGAGGTCTCCTTCGATTTCCAGGGCAGGGAACTTGTTGGGCACCACGCGGACCCGCCACCCGGGCCGGTTGCGCGGCGCCCCGGGGTTGCGGTACGCGATGATCTCGCCGGGCGTCTTGTCTTCGTTGCCTTCACAGAAGGGGCAGAAGCGGTCGTTGCGGCGTTCCAGCGACGTGTTGAAATCGTGCGGCCGTTTCGCGCGGCTCTTGGCCACAATCACCCACCGGCCGACGATCGGGTCTTTGCGTAGATCAGGCATTTTTCGGACCGCTCCAAGGTTCCCTTGAGTCTTAAGCGGAGAGCCGAAAGCGGAAAGCGGCAGGATGTGGTTGCGGTGTCGGCAGCAGCGATTCCGATCGATTGAGATCGACGCGACTTTGATCGGCAGCGAACATACCAACCGCACCGATGTGTCCGCTCTCGGGCTTTCGGCTCACAGCTTTCCGCTTTCCGCTTTCGGCTTTCCGCTTTCGGCTTTCCGCTTTCGGCTTTCCGCTTTC
>CAYSGY010000408.1:0-5403 GCA_964430315.1 uncultured Planctomycetaceae bacterium | reverse complement strand
AGTGACGGCATGCCACCCAAGCCGCGTAGCGGGCGGGCTTGCCCGCCGCTTGTTCGCCCAGGGCGTCACGGATCGGGAGCTTGACCTATGAGCTACATCTTCCTCGCCGTGCTGGCCATTACCGTGTATGTCTTCCTGGTGCAGTTCCAACGACACGGTGTGGGGCCGCACCGAGCGAAGCCTTTCACGGGGGCGTCAAGAACCGAACCCGACTGGTTTCCATCCCGCCCGGAGCCTGCGGCCGCGAAGGCGTCTCGGAACATACACGAAGACAAGGTGGCCGACGAGCTTCCAACGCAGCTCGATCGCAGGGTGGCCCTCCTTGAACAGCGGATTCGCGAGGCGGACCTTGCTGCGGCCCGGCTCGAAGCCGCTCTGGCCGCCGCAGAGGCGGCCGGCCATGTGGCGGAGGGGAATTCCTCGTTGGAAGCCGGGGAGCCTTCCCGGGACGAGCCCTCGGAGCTGCCGCCCGTCAGCCAGGCGGAGGCGCTCCGGGCCACCGTCGCCGGGGAATCGCAGCCGACGGTCGGCGTGAAGGCGACCGAGGCGTCGCCGCCGCGGCCCGGGACGGACCGCCGCTACGATGAGATCTACGCGCTGGCCGACTATGGCTTCGCGCCGGCGGAAATTGCCGGCCGGGTCGGCAGCCCGGTCGGCGAAGTGGAGCTCATCCTGAGTCTCCGAGGAAAGCGATAGGCCGTGGCCAGGTCCGATCGTTTTGAGCAAGCGGTGGTGCATCATCGGGCGGGGAGGCCGGCCGAGGCCGCCGCCGTCTGCCGCGAGGTCCTGCGCAAGCGGCCCAGGCATGCCGGCGCGCTGGAGATGCTTGCGAGAATCGCCTATGAAGTGGGCGAGAACGATCGGGCCGTGGAACTGGCACGCCGGGCCTTGCGTCTGGCCGGACGTCACGCCTCGATCCAGACCCTTCTCGGCGACGTGCTCCAGACCCAGGGCCGGATCGCAGAGGCCGTCGCGGCCTACGAGGAGGCCGTCCGACTCGACCCACAGTGCCATCCGGCTTGGTATTCACTCGGGTGCGCGTGGCTGGCGCAGGGAGAGGACGCGAAGGCCCTGGCCTGCTTCGAGACGGCCGTGGGCCTCGCCCCGGAGCACGCGCCGACGCAGCACAACCTGGGCAAGGCCCTCCACCAACTGGGACTGGCCGACGAGGCCATGGCACGATTCCGCGAGGCCATTTCCCTGGGCGAGGGTTTCCTGCCGCGCACGGCGATGGTGACCGCAATCCCCGGCAGCCCGGGCGCGGACCATCGGGCCGTGCTGGAGGCCCGGCGCACGTGGGCCGAAACGCACCTCCCCCGGCCCGATCCGGCCAAGAAGTTCCCCTGCGATCCGCCCGCCGGCCGTCCGCTCCGCATCGGCTACCTCTCGTCGTTCTTCCAGTCGCGCAACTGGATGAAACCGGTGTGGGGACTGGTGAACCACCACGACCGCCGGCGGTTTCAGGTCTACCTGTTCTCCGATGCCGCCGAGTCGGCCTGCGACGGCGGCTACTCGAAGCAACCGACCGACCAGTTCTTCGACATCTCGGCCCTGTCGAACGTGGCGGCCGCCGAGCGGATCGAGGCGTGCGCGCTGGACGTCCTCGTCGATCTGAACGCCTACAGCCGCGTGAGCCGCCTGGCGGTCCTCGCCCTGAAGCCTGCGCCGATCCAGGTCGCCTGGTTCAACCTGTATGCCACGTCGGGCATGGCCTGCTACGACTACCTCGTGGGCGATGAGCACGTGGTCCTGCCGGAAGAAGAGGAGTTCTACACGGAGAAGGTGGTCCGCATCCCGGGCTGCTACCTGACGTTCGAGGTCTCCTACCCGGTGCCGGACGTGGTCGATCCGCCCTCGCTCGCCGCGGGAAGCCTGACCTTCGGATGCCTTGCCTCGCAGTACAAGATGACGCCCCAGGTGGTCGAGGCGTGGTCGGAGATCCTCAACCGCGCGCCCGGCACGAGGCTCTTTCTGAAAAACTCCACCCTGGGCCGGCAGGCCAACCGCGAGTTCCTCCTACGGCGATTCGAGCAGCACGGCGTGCCGCGGGAGCGGATCGCCATGGAGGGCCCCGCCGAACACCTCGACTTCCTAGCCGCCTACGGCCGCATGGACCTCGCGCTGGATACCTTCCCGTACAACGGCGGAACCACCACCTCCGAGGCCCTTTGGCAGGGCGTTCCGGTGCTGACCTTCCGCGGCGACCGCTGGGCCGCGCGTCAGAGCACGTCGATCCTCCGCGAGGGCGGTTTGGAGCAGTTCGTTGCCGCGGACCTCCGCGACTACGTGAACCGGGCGGTCGCGCTTGCCCTTGATCCGGACACCCCGGCCCGCCTTGCCGGACTGCGCCGCACCATGCGATCGCACCTCGCCCATTCCCCGCTCTGCGATACGGCGGCCCTCGCCAGGCACATGGAACGACTTTACGTTGGCATGTGCGAACAGTGACATCGGCGCGATGCGATCTCCCCTCTCCCGTCTCGGGAGAGGGGCCGGGGGTGAGGGCACTTCCCCCTCGGCCGAACACTCGGGCGTGGCACGATTTCCTGGCACTAGTGCTCCGTCCGTCGTGCTTTGATGTGTGGCACAGCCGCCCTCGGCTGTGCGAAATGCCCTGCACAGCCGAGGGCGGCTGTGCCCCATGGGATCATCGTCCTTCAGGAATTGGCGACCAGCCCTCTTGCCTTGGGTTGCAGGGCAGCCATAATTGGGGGGAAGAGGGCCCGTTCGGTGGCGATTCAATGTCCGCGCTGCGGCGCGGGTTACGATGTCACGCTGTTCCAGTTCGGCCGCGGGGTCCGCTGCGACTGCGGGGCCTGGGTGGACCTCCGCGGCGGTCATACCGTGCCGCAATCGGCACCCGGAAAGGAGTGCGTCGCCATGGCGGAGTTAGAAATCGGCAAGGTCACCCACTATTTCAGCAAGATCGGGGTTGCGGCCATCGAGATCACCAACGGCTCGCTCTCGGTCGGCGACACGATCCACGTCAAGGGCCACACGACCGACTTCACCCAAGCGGTCGATTCGATCCAGCTCGACAACCAGTCCATCCCGACGGCCGTGCCCGGCCACGCCATCGGAATCAAAGTCAAGGACCACGCCCGGCAGCACGACCTGGTCTACAAGGTCACGGCGTAGTGGATCGTGGGCCGAGGTTCGGCCGCGCCGGCCGGGGAGAACGGGTCCCCGTCGGCCCGCAAGGCCGGCGTCAGTCGATGGCCCCGGTGAAGAGCACGCAGAGCACTTCCAGCGACTGCATGGCGAGGGCCGGATCGCGGAGGGCGTCGCGATGGGCCAGTTTCTCCCAACTCGTCAAGGCATAACGGAGATACTGGGCGCGCGACTCGGCCAGAAGGGTATCCCCCAACTCGTCGCGGACCTCCGGCCAGGCCGTCTTCAGTTCCTCGAGCGAGGCCCGGTCTCCGGAAACGGCGTCGAACACCAGGTCGTCGAGCCGCTCCAGTGCGTGGAGCACTTCCGGACTGTCGGGATCGAGATCCTTGGAAGGGGGACGCGGCCGGATCACGGCCGCGGTAGGGATCTCCCCGCCAAGAGGTCCGGGAGAATGCGGCGCATGGGCCCGGCGCCGGTTCTGCCGCAGCGGCGGCGCGGCTTCGTCGGGCGAGGCCATCCAAGGGTCCGCCTCGTATTCGTCGTCGCCGCTCTCGCCTTGCGCGAGGAAGGGCTCCATCGACTCACGTGCGGCCGGCCACCCGCCTTCTTCCTCTTCGCCGGCCGTGGCCGAGGCATCCATCTCCTCGAGCATCTGGAGCGCGAGGGCGGGAAGGTCCTGAGGCGAGAAGTCCAGGGGGCGCCGGGCCAACTGGCCGGCGAAGAACGAAGTCCGCCCCGACCGCAAGACCCGTTGGACCACGCTCCCCCAACTCCCCGCCGGCGCGGCCGGCGCCGGCGTTTGATCGGAAAGATCCAGCACGGTCACGTGATAGAGCCGCCGGATCCGCTCCAACTCCCCGGCCTCGTCCGGCACCGCCACAAGGCGATAGGGCCGGCGGGAACAGAAGCGGAGGCCGATGGAGAACGAGATTCCCATGCGACACTCGGGCGGCAGGCAGTTCAGCACGCCGGCGAAGACGCCTTCCGGGTCCGTCCCCTCGACGACGCCCGTGCTCGCCGAGTCGATCGCGGCCTGAACGAGGGCCGCCATCCAATCGGCGCCGGGTCGGAGACGGAGCTGCGAAAGGAGCGCCGTATCGACGATGCCGGCCCGGCCCCCGAACGCCAGCGGCTCCAGCCGCGTGGGCAACTCCTCGTGCGGCCGCAGGATCCCGGCGGCTTCGGCCCCGTGCAGCAGGGCAAACGGATTGCCGGCGAAGCGGGCCAGGGTGCGGGGCCGCAGGATGAGACACTGCGTCGACGTCCGCAACCCATTCCGCGTGCCCAGCGGGCCTCCGAAGAGGGTCGTCCGGCCGAGGACGTAGGCCCCGCTCCGCAACCGGTGGCCATAGATCCCCGACCCCCCGCCGTCGGACCCCAGCACCTCGTCGCTCGTCGGGCCCCAGGCCAGGATCTCCAGGGCGTCGGCCTCCCGCACTCCCTCGCTGACGACGATGCGCCGCGCATCCTCGCAGCAGTCCCGCTCCGCGGACAGGAACACCGCTTGGTCAATCAGTTCCATGTCGATCGGTTACTTCGTTGAGGAATTCGTGTGGCGGCCGGCGAGGGTCTCCAGGAGCCGCCGCATTTGCGTAAGTTCCTCGTGCCACCTGGCACGCTCTTCCGCCATCTGAAGACGCTGGTGCACCATCGCCTCGGCAAACTCGGCCGTGGCAGCGGCAATGCCGCGCCGCAGCTCGTTGCGCTTCGCTCTCTTCCGCCTCCCCGTTTCTTCCGACCGGCCGTTCAACTCCTCGCTTCGCCTGTGCGACACCGACTCAAGTCGCTGCCGCTGCGATGCCAATTCGTTCTGACGCTCCTCCAATTGGCCCCACAGCGATTCCAAGTGACCGAGGACCTCCGCAAGAAACTGCTCCAGGTCCTCGCGGCTCGCTGCGAGTTCGGCCAACGCCTCACGCGCGCTCGCGCAATTCGCCTGGACTGGAGAGAGAGCCACCGACACGGCTGCCATCATCAGAGAAGTGCTTCGGAGTCGCCGCTGGACCGGATAGTCCAACTCAACTCTAGGTCACGAACGGCCCAAGGGCAAATCGGCACGCTCCCCTGCGGATCATGTTGCCGATTGGCAACACGAGACTCGCGGTCGGGGGATGCGACAAAGGGGTCGGGAGTGGGTGGGTGAAAGGCTGGGGGGGCTCACGGATGCTGGTCTTGTTCTGAACGGGAACAACGGTCGAAGCGCACACGCCAGAACAAGGGTGTTCGCCGCAGTCCCCTTCAGCCCCGAAGGGGCGGGATACGACAGCCCAGGGCAACGCCCTCGTTGTT
>CAYSGY010000407.1:0-5406 GCA_964430315.1 uncultured Planctomycetaceae bacterium | reverse complement strand
CCTCGGGCGCGGCCGGCTTCATCGCCCCTTCCCATTCCAGCACCAGCCGGCCGGTGCTGCCCCAGAAGACCTGGCCGAATTCCGTCTTGCCGAGCTTGTCGCCGGGCTGGGCCCAGACCAGCGTCCAGTCGGGGTCCTTGAACTGGTAGACCACCTCCATATCGACCGGGCAGTCCCAGAGGCCCTTGGTCGGCGGGGTGCCCTTGGCCTCGACGGTGAACGAGACCTGCGCGTCGGCGTTCATGCACCAGAGGATTGTGCTGAATTGATGGGCCCCGCGGTCGCGGATCTGTCCGCCGCCCGACTCCAGGAGCCAGCGGAACACGCCCGGCAGATAGCGCGGGTTGTACGGGCGCCAGCGCAACGGGCCGAGCCAGAGGTCCCAGTCCAACTCGGGCGGCGGGGCGCAATCGGCCACGGGATTCTCATCCACGGGGTTGGCGTAGTGCCAGCAGGTGACCTTGGAGACCTTGCCGATCATCCCGTTGCGGATCGCCCGGCACGTCTGCCACGCGGCCAGCCCGTTTCGGCCCTGCGCCCCGACTTGCACGGCGCGCTTGTTCTTTCGCGCCGCGGCCACCATGGCCTTGCCCTCCTCGACCGTGCAGGAGGCGGGCTTCTCGACGTAGACGTGCTTGCCCGACTCGCAGGCATGGACCGTCTGCACGCCGTGCCAATGGTCGGGCGTGGCGATCACGACGGCATCGACGTCCTTGCGCTGGAGAATATAGCGGTAGTCGCGCAGCGGTTCGACGCCCTCGCCGGCGAGCTTCACGGCGGCCGCCAGGCGTCGCTCGTCCACGTCGCACACGGCCGCGACGGCGACCTTCCCCTCCTTGCGAAGCTCGATCATATTCTTCAGGTGGACAGTCCCCATCCCGCCCACGCCGATCATCGCCACAACCAGGCGCTCGCCCGCCCCGGGACTGCCCGCCCCGGCCAACACGCCCGAGGGAATCACGCAGGGCACGGCAAGGCCCGCGGCCGCCGCCCCGAGAAACCGCCGCCGCTTGAACCGAAGAGATCGCGCCATGGGGATTCCTCCTAAATGAACTCGCACGATCTTGGGAGCGTGCCGAATCCGGCGAACAAGACCGGAGTCACACGTCGCAGATGGCCACGGCCTCTTGGAGGCTCTTGAGGGCGTCGGGACGTTTGGGGATGAACTCCTGGCCCACGTAGCCGGCAAAGCCGGTCTCGGCGATGGCCCGCATGATCTTTGGGTAGTCGAGGGTCTGGGTGCTGTCGATTTCGTTGCGGCCGGGCACGCCGCCGGTGTGGTAGTGGCCCCAGCAGTCGTGGTGCTGGCGGATGTCGGCCAGGACGTCCTCGTCCATCCGGGCCGCGTGGTAGATGTCGTAGAGCACCTTGATCCGGGGGGAGCCGACCTGTTGGACCAGGGCCACGCACCACTTGGTCGAGTCGCCCATGTAGTCCTTGTGGTCGTGGGAGTTGAGGAACTCGAGGCACACGGTGATCTTCTTCTTCTCCGCGTAGCCGGCGATCTTCTTCAGCCCGAGGACGCAGTTCTTGAGCCCCTCCTGGTCGTCCATTCCCTCGCGGTTGCCCGCCATGGTGATGACGTTGGGGAAGCCGGCCGCGGCGGTCTCGTCGATGCTCTTGCGGACCTTGGCCAGGCACTCGTCGTGGTTGGTCGTCCGATTGAGCCCCTTGGCGATGCCGTGGCTGGGGGTCATGGCGCAGATCAGGCCGTGCTTCTTGAGCGTGGGCCATTGGTCGGGCCCGACGAGCTCGATCGACTTGAGCCCCATCTTGGCGCAGGCGGCGGCGAATTCGTCGAGGGTCATCTTGGTCCGCTTCATGGCGCCGCCATAGCACCAGAGGCAGACCGACTGCTTGATACGGCCCTTGAGCCCGGCCGACCAGGCGGCGCTCGCCAGCGGCCACGAGACGCCCAGGGCCGCGGCGCCGGCCGCGGTACGGAGCAGGGAGCGGCGGGTGAGGACGGGAAGACCGGACTCGCGGTCGGTTGCCGGGCTCTGCATGGGTGGTCCTTTCGTGAGGAAGGCCGACGTGCCGTCGGCCGCTAAACGATCTTCATCTCCGTCGGCCGCTAAGCGATCTGCATCGGCCGCTAGAGGATCTTCGTGACGCCTGGAATCGGGAGGGGGTAGTTGCCGGTCTTGTCGGGCTTGGTGGGCGCCGGCGTGTCGAAATTCGACTCTTCCGGCGCGGGGCCGAAGCGGAAGTTCGACTTGGCCGCCTCCTCGAACTGGATCGGCTTGCCCGAGTAGCACGCCAACTGCCCGAGCACGCCGAACAGGGTGCTCTGGGCCATGTGGTAGCCGCTGTTGATCGGCTCGCCGTTGAGGACCGAGTCGACCAGGGCCTTCTGCTCGGCGAGGTAGGGGTTGTTGTGCGGGCCCGGGAACTTCCAGTTGGTCTCGCCCTCGATGCGGCACTCGCCGAGGTAGCAGCGGCCCTTGGTGCCCATCACGACGTCGGTGGAGTTGCCGTAGCATCCGTCCTCGGTGCGGCAGAGGGCGTAGATCCGGGCGCCCTTGGCATACTCGTAGATCGCGGTGTGGTGATCGAACATGTCGCCGTAGACCTCGCCGAACGACGAGGCCCGCCCGCCCAGGCCGAAGGCCCACTTCGGCATCTCCTCGTGCATGATCCAGGCGATGCGGTCGAGGTTGTGGACCAGCGACTGGGTCACGTCGTCGCCGGAAAGCCAGCAGAAGTGATACCAGTTGCTGAACTGGTACTGGGTCTCGGTGAGCTTGGGATCGCGGCTGACGATCTGGTAGGGCGCGCGGAGGAACATCGACTGCGCGGCCACCACGTCGCCGATCGCCCCGTCGTGGATCCGCTGCACGCACTCGCGGTACCCGTTGTGGAAGCGGCTCTGGAGGCCCGACACGAGGCTCAGGTTCTTCTGCTTGGCCAGGTCGCAGGCGGCCTGCATCTGGCGGCAGCCGACCGGGTCGATCGCATGGGGCTTCTCGACGAATACGTGCTTGCCCGCCTGGATCGCGGCCATCGAGTACATGGGGTGGAACTTCGAGGCACAGGCGATGAGGACCACGTCGGCGGCCTCGATCACTTTCTTGTAGCCGTCGAAGCCGTGGCAGGCGTGATCGTCGTCGACCATCATCTGCTTGGGAAACTGGGCCTTGAAGAGCTTCCGCTTGGCCTCCATGCGTTGTTGGAAGACGTCGGTCATGGCCACGAGCTTCACCATGGGCCCGGCCTGGAGGCTCTCCGACGCCGCTCCCGAGCAGCGACCGCCGCAGCCGATCATGCCGATCTTGACGACCTCGGACCCGGCAGCGTGCGCCCCCCGGGCGATCGACAGCCCACCCCACAGCGCCGCCCCGGCCGCCGAGGCCTTGAGAAAACCGCGCCGCGTGGTTCCCGCCGGTTGGTTCGATTCACTGGCCATGTCGCCATCTCCTGAATGACTCGCGCTGGATGCGTTCGGAATTCTGCGCAACACCACGGTAGCCCGGCCGGCAACGCCTGTCAACAACCCGGCGCCCGTTGCGCCTTGGCGCCTTTGCGTGAGATCCTCGGCCGGTGCCCGGCAAGGATGCTATAGACCCGCTAGAACTTGATCTTCGGATCGTTGAACTTCACCGCTTCGCCGGTGTGGTAGGTCGACATCTCGGTGAGGATGCAGCCTTCGGGCCCGGCCTGCTGCCAGTGCTTCTCCAGCGGTTTGCCCACGCCCGCGACCTCGCCGGGGCGGATGGCGGTTTCGTGCTTCGCCGTGACGAACTTCGCCTGGCACTCGGGGACCTTGACGCTCGGCTTTGCGGTCGGCTCGCCGTCGCCGTAGGCGAACGTGGAGCCGTAGCGCACGACCCACGATTCCATCTTCGGCGGCACTTTCCGGTCCTCCAGGCCCACGTGCCAGTGTTCGGGGATCATCTGGCCGGGCAGCAGGAACACTTCGAGGCTGGCATAGCCGGCCTCTTGGTCGTTGGTCCACGGCATGAAGGCCAGGCCCACCTCCGTGAACCGGCCCAGCCCGAAATCCGTCACGCCGAGGTCCTTGCGCGCCTTGTCGACCAGCGGATAGCCGAAGTAGGCGCAGAGCTTCAGGTAGGCCTTCTTGGCCGCCTCTTCGTTGAACTTGCCGTCCGGGCCGTAGAAATCGGCGTTGTTGAAGACCAAGGGCTTCTTGGCTTTCCTGGCCGGCCTCTCCTTCGGCTGGTCCTTGGCCTTGCCCGGATCCAGCTTGATGATCGACATGGTGTACGGCTTGTTGAACGTGGTGTTCACGCCGCCGGGCACCGGGAAGTCCATGTTCGACACGATCACCTCGTTGCCGCGCACCACGACCTCGCACGGCTGATCGAGGCGCCCGCCGGAGCCGTCGTTGTCGACGTCCTGGGCCAGGGTCTGCACCGTGCCGTTCATGGAAACCATCTGAACCGCGTTGGCCATCGAATCGGCCACGTAGATCTTGTCAGTCCGGCGGTCGTAGAAGATCCCGTCGCACGACTTCATGCAGTCCGCCTTGGCGAAGATCTTGTTCGAGACCACCTTCCCCTTCTTGTCGAACGCGAGCTTGTGCATGGTGCCGTCGGCGAAGTTGCCGAGGTAGAGATTCCCCTTGCCGTCGAACGTGGCCCCGTCGGCGCCGAAGGGGATCTTGTCGTGGTAGGTTTTGATCGTGGCGATCAGGTGCGGATCGTTCTTGAGCGGGGTGGTGAGCTTGACCTTCTCTTCGCCGAGCTGGAAGCGGAACACGCCGCTCACCAGCGGCTTGGAGTCCGGCTCCAGGATCGTCTCGGTCACGTAGACGCATCCGTCGTGCACCACCACGGCGTTGGAGACGTTGAAGCCGTCGACGACTTCGACCATGTCCTTCGCCTTCCCGTCCTTCACCACGATGCGCACCAGCCGCGACTTGCCGTAGAGCATCGGCTTGCCGCCGGGATCGTGGAAGAGTTGGTTGTCGGCCAGGTAGAGGTCGCCGGAGGGGGCGGCGCAGATGCCCATGGGCCCCGCACGGCCCGTCAACGGGTGGCCCGGCAGCTTGTAGAATTCCTCCAACTTGTTGTCCCTGGTGATCTTCATCAACAGGGGCGGGGCCTTCATGTCGTTGAAGTTGGGGACCGAAAGGATGATGCTGCCGTCGGGCAGCAGCGCCATGCCGTCGGGCGTGTTGCAGGAGTCGGGCAGTTCCACGAGGAGCGACGGGACCGGCTTGTCGTCGGCCGCACGCGCCCCTCCGCTTGACTCCACCCATGCAACGCCGGCTGCAATCAACGCAATACACACCATGGAAGTGAACCGATGGATTCCGCTCATAGGGTAGTCTCCTCAAGAGAGTGGTTAGTGGTCGGTGGTCAATGGCACCAAGCTTCGATGTTCACGAATCGCAAGTTTCTCTAGCCCAGGCGTTTACGCCTGGGACTTTGGCGCGGCGGCCTG
>CAYSGY010000406.1:0-5411 GCA_964430315.1 uncultured Planctomycetaceae bacterium | reverse complement strand
CGGCCAACCCGCCGCCGAGCACCGCGACCCGACGCCCGACCCGGCCGATGGGGCCCCGTTCCGAAGCCGAGGTCGTCATGGGATGGCCGGCCTCCGCGGGGGAAGGAGCGTCCAGCGCGTGGCGATTCGCAGCTTCTCCCAACGCGACAATCGGACCCGGCCAAGGAGCACCTTCCGCGGCCGACGCGCAACCGCCTCCAGGAGCCGCCAGTACGTATGGAACATCATCCCGAAGATCCGGCGTCCGGACGGTTCCAGACAATCGAACAACGCCGCCCCTTCGCGGTACAACCGCCGGACGCGGTCGATTTGGAAGGCCATGAGCCGGTCGAACCGCTCATCGGCGATGCCGCGGGCCAGATCGTCGGAGGAGTATCCGAACCGATCGAGGTCTTCCTCCGGGAGATAGACGCGTCCGCGTGCGGCGTCCTCCTGAAGGTCGCGGAGGATATTGGTCAACTGAAAGGCCCGGCCGCAGCAGAGGACCGGCGGACCGGTCCCTTCGCCGTGGAAACCCCATACGTGGATGCACGCCAGCCCGACCGCCGTGGCCACGCGGTCGCAATACTCCGTCAGTTCCGCGAAGGTGCGATATCGGCGGCCGTCGAGGTCCATCTCCACGCCGTCGAGGACCAGGAAAAGATGCCCCGCGGGGATGCGGAACCGGCGGACCGCGTCGCCCAAAGCCGGCAGCACGGAGTGCGGAGTACCGAGTATGGAGTACTGGGTACTCAGTACTGGGTACTCCGTACTGAGTACTGGGTGCTGGGTACTCAGTACTGGGTACTCCGTACTGAGTACTGGGTGCTGGGTACTCAGTACTGGGTACTCCGTACTGAGTACTGGGTACTCCGTACTCAGGGCGTCGGCGAGGGCCTGCCTCCAGGCGGCGATGGCGTTGCGGCGCTCCGCGACGGGCCGCGAGGAATCCCCCAGGTCGTCGGTGTGCCTCAGGAAGGCGTAAAGGGCCTCCATGGCCCTGCGCCGGGGGCCGCAAAGCAGCAGGAAACACGGGTAGAAACTGGATCGGGCCCGGCGGGCAACCTGCCGGCACGCGGCATAGCTGGCCTCCAGCCCGTCGCGCGGGCGGCTCATGGCTCTTCCTTGGGCGCAGGCGGCGGAGGATGACGCAACTGCCACCAGCAGCGAAGCATGAGCCGCAGTTTGTCGATCTTGGAAAGGACGGGCCGTCGCGTCCATACGTCGTACTCCACCTGGCGGATCCGATCGAGGATCTCCAACCCGCCGTGAATGAACAACGCCACGTCGAGCCGCAACTCCTCCGGCATCCTCTCCACCAACGGAAGGCCGCGGCGCAAGAACCCTTCGGCCTCCGCCACGGCGGCCTCCATGAGCCGGCGGAACGCCTCGTTGTACTCGCGGCGGGCGAACATCGTCTCGTCGTAGCCGAACTGCTGCAACTGCGTGCGCGGGAGATAGATCCGGCCGCGGTCCCAATCCAAGGCCACGTCCTGGAGGAAATTCACCAGTTGCAGCCCGGTGCAGACGGCATCGGCCCGGACCGCCCGCTGCGGATCGTGACACCGCGCCAGGTAGAGCACCATCCGGCCCACCGGGTTGGCCGAGTAACGGCAGTAGACGAGCAATTGGTCGAGCGTCTCGTAGCGATTCTGACGCTGGTCCTGACGGAACGCGACCAGCAGGTCGACCAGCGGCTCGATCGGAATGGAGAACTGCCGGACGGTGTCGGCCAGGGCCACAAACACGGGGTGCGTGGCCCGGCCGCTATAACACTCACGGAGTTGGTGCTCCCACCAGTCGAGCAGCCAAAGGCTCTTCTCGGCGGATCCCGACTCGTCGGCCAGATCGTCGGCCCAACGGCAGTAGGCGTAGAGGTTGTAGAGGTGCTGCCGCAACCGTCTCGGCATCAGGTAGCTCACCACCGTGAAGTTCTCGTAGTGGCGACGGGCAAGGCGGCGGCAGTAGGCGCGGGCCTTGCGGAGCGACATCCGCTTGGGCGGCGGGGCCTGCGGGCCGTACAATGCAAAGTCGGCAGCAAACAGACGGCTGGCCATGGTAGCTTCAACCCGGGGCGGATCCTACACAGGCTGGAAGCCTGTGCTACTATGATAACTCCAGGGGAGCGAGACAACTATGCGCGTCATCCTAGCCAGCCCGCGGGGGTTCTGTGCGGGCGTCAACATGGCGATCACCTGCCTCGAATCGGCCATCGAACGGTTCGGCACCCCCATCTATGTGTACCACGAGATTGTACATAATCGCTGGGTGGTGCGGCACTTCCAGGATCGGGGGGTCGTCTTCGTGGATCACATCGAAGACGTCCCGCCTGGGTCGCATCTGCTCTATTCCGCCCATGGCGTTTCGCCGGAAATCCGCCGGCAGGCCGGCGATCGCCGTCTGGAGACGATCGACGCGACCTGTCCGCTGGTGACGAAGGTCCATCGGGAGGCGGTTCAGTTCGCCGACCAGGGCTACACGGTCATCTTGATCGGGCATGCCGGGCATGATGAGGTGGTCGGCACGATGGGGGAGGCCCCGGACGCCATCCGGCTGATCGCCAACACCGACGAGGCAGACTGCGTTGAGGTGGCCGATCCGAAGCGAGTCGCCTATTTGACCCAAACCACCCTCTCGGTCGACGACACGCGCCAGATTGTCGACCGGCTTCGCCATCGGTTTCCCGGACTGGCGGGTCCTGCGCGCGACGACATCTGTTATGCGACGCAGAGCCGCCAGGAAGTGGTGCGACGACTCGCCCCGGACGCTGATGTGGTGCTGGTCGTAGGGAGCGAGAACAGCTCCAACAGTCAGCGCCTGGCCGAGTTGGCGCGAGGCGTCGGTGCAATCGCCCACCGGATCGACGGCGCGGCCGATATCGACCCGGCCTGGCTCCACGGCGACGAGACGATCCTGATGACCGCCGGGGCCAGCGCCCCGGAGAACCTGGTGCAGGATTGCGTGAGCTACCTCCGAGCACGTTTTGAGGCCGAGGTGGAAGAAGTGAAGCTCCGGGAGGAGGAAGTGCATTTCGTGCTGCCCCGCGAGCTGCGTCGTTTTCCCTGAAGAGGCCCGGACTTAGCACAAGAGGGCCTCGTTTCGCGGGGCCGGGCGGGCGGCTTGGATCGAACAGGTTTTCCCCCGCGCGGCGCCGAGCATTCGATCGAATTCTCGGGGGGAGCCCTCGCGTCCGGCGGGAATTTTCCGTGAATGACGCGCATCGCCCGGCCCGCTTCGAGAATCTTCCCGCCGGCCGGCTTCGGCGGTTTGACAGCAGTGCTGTCACGGCTACAATCAGGCACTACGGGTGACACGAACGAAGCGAACCTAGGCGGTCCTTTGGGCCGTCGAAGAACGTGCCTTCTTCTCTGAATCATCATGACATGACTCGGGGGAGGGTGCGCGCCGGGGTAGCGAGGAAGTGACCAGGGACGATATGGAGATCGTGTCAGCCTTGCGTGCTGCGCTGGCTGGCAAGGTCGGAAAAGAACGCTTTGAACTGTGGTTCGGCGCGGGCACGCGTTTCGAACTTCAGGACGGCGCGCTGGTGATTAGCGCCCCGAACTGGTTCTTCCGCGATTGGCTTGTCTCGAGTTTCCGCGGGGATCTGGAGGCCGTATGCCTGGCGGTCCTCGGCAAGTGCCCTACGCTTGATTTTCGCGTGGAAGCGTCGCTCCCGGAGCCCGAGCCTCGGCCTTCGCCTGCCCGCGGCGTTCGGGCGAAGGCGCCGCCTCCGTCGGACGAGCGGCCCGGCTCGGGCGGCGTGCGTGCGGCGGCCGACGGGTCGCGTCGCTCCCACTGCGACTTCGATTCGTTCGTCGTGGGTCCTTCGAACCGCCTGGCCCGGGCCGCGGCCCAAATGGTCGTGGAGCGGCCGGGGGAATTGTCGCCCCTGGTCGTCCATGGACCCACCAGCGTCGGGAAGACCCATCTTCTCGAAGCGATTTGCCATGGCGTGCGGCGGGCCCGTGCGGGCGGCTCGGCCATTTACCTCACCGCCGAGCAATTCACCACCGGATTCCTCCAGGCGCTTCGGGGCAGCGGGCTGCCGAGCTTCCGGCAGAAGTACCGCGGCGTGGGCCTGCTGGTGATCGACGACCTCCAGTTCTTCTGCGGCAAGCGTTACACGCAACTCGAACTGCTCTACACGATCGACTCGTTCTTGCGCGAGCGGCGGCAGATCGTCTTTGCCGCCGACCGGCCGCCTGCCGAACTGAGCGATCTCGGCCCCGATCTGTGTACCCGTCTGGAAGGCGGCATGGTCTGTCGGATCGAGTCCCCGGACTACGAGACCCGCCTGGGAATCGTCGCCCAGATGGCCAAACGCCAGGAAGTCCGTCTGCCCGACGACGTGCGCGCGCTGGTGGCTTCACGCCTGACGCAGCATGCCCGTGCGCTTTCGGGGGCAGTCTGCCGGCTGCGGGCGACAAGCCAGGCGATGGGGCGTCCGATCGACTTGGAGATGGCGGAAGAAGCGCTGGTCGACCTGATCCAACATGCGAGCCGGCCCGTGCGTCTCCCCGACATCGCCAAGGCCGTCGGGGAGGCGTTCGGACTGGACCCGCGCTCGCTGCAATCGGGACGGAAGGCGAGGAGCGTAAGCCGTCCTCGCATGCTGGCGATGTGGTTGGCACGCAAGTACACCCGGGCCGCGCTGAGCGAGATCGGGGAGTATTTTGGACGTCGGAGCCACAGCACGGTCATCTCGGCTCAGAAGCGGGTCGAGAGTTGGCTGGCCGGCAGCACGCGCGTCGAGTTGGCCGACAGCGTCTGCTCGATGGATGAGGCCGTCCGGCAAGTGGAACGGCGTCTGCTGGCGGGATGACATCGGACACGGAGATGCGGAGACGCGGAGACGCGGAGAGGGGAGAGGGGAGAGCGGGGATGCTGACTATGGAATGACCCATTCCGTATCCCATGCCTGCCTCTGCGGCTTCCTTGTTCTGCTTCCTCCGCGGTCTCCCATCCGCCGACCGCTGCCTCCTGTCCCGTGACTGGCAATAGGCAACAGCGAGGTCTCCCCTCTTCCCTCTTCCCTGGGAAGGTGAAAGGCCGGTTGAACGGGAAGGGTGAGTGGGTGTCCGGTCTTGTTCCCCTGACGTTGGCCTCTTCCGGAGCCGCGTTCGCGGCGGCAGATCGTAGCCCATGGCGCGAGCCATGGGAAGCGGTCTTGCAGGGCCCCCGGAAGCCCCGTCAGGGGCGATAGAATGGGGCCCCCTGCCACCGGAACGGCCGCCGCCTTCTTTCGCCCCTTGCGGGGCTTGGTTCGCCGTGGGAGGCCGCGTCTTCCCATGGCTTGCGCCATGGGCTACGGTCTTACGCTCCTCCGGAGCTGCGAGCGCGAGGCGTTTTGCCATGGTATTCTGTGTCCAATCGTTCAGTCGCCTTCGGAACAAAACCGGACTCCAAACGTGGGAGTAGGCAACCCGTCG
>CAYSGY010000405.1:0-5440 GCA_964430315.1 uncultured Planctomycetaceae bacterium | reverse complement strand
TCCCTGCCGACGGAGGCTTCCCGCCGGATCGAGCCGTTCCAGCTCGACGTGTCGGGCCTGGTCCACGAGTATTTCCTCCTGGAGCAGACGCCTCGCGAGGAGTTGGAGAGTCTCTATCGGCGGCCGCTCTTTTTCAAAGCGGTGGAAGCCGACATGGCGCCTGCCGTAATCGACGGCATGGTCCGCAATGTCGCCTCGCGGATCGAGAAGGACCGCTCCAAGCCCCAGGAGACCAACGAAGGGATTCCGCCGCAATGGCTGCTCTGGGCGTCTTCGCTCCCCGGTCCCGCGCCCGACTCGTTGCCGCCGGCCGAGTTGGCCGAGAAGACGCGGCCCCATGTGCTGGCGAGCTACACGAACCAAATGCCTTTCTTGATCGAGCGTGACATCGGGCGGGGGAGGGTCCTGCTCTTCACGACCGGAGTGTTCCGCGACTGGAACACGCTGACCATTACCGATGCCGTGGTGATCTTCGACCGCATTCTCCGCGACCTGCTCCAGCGGAGCCTCCCGCGGCGCAATCTGGCCTCCACGGGGCAGATGACCTTCCCGGTTCCGTCCGACTTGCGGGCCGCCCAGTTCACCCTGGCGGACCCCGGAGGCCACGAGGAAATGCTCACGGTCGACGCCCTGGGCGGCGACCGCTACGGCGTGTCGATCGGCAACCTGGCCCAGCGCGGGATATGGCGCCTGGTGGCGCGGACGGCGAAGGAGAGTCCCGCCTCGGGTACCGGGGCGAAGCTGCTCGATACCCCGCTGGCGGCCAACGGCCCGGCCGAGGAATCGGAGTTGCGGTTCCTCAGGGAAGCCGGGCTGCGCGAGCGCCTGCCCGAGGCGGAATACCGTTGGGTTGGCCAGCGCGAGTCGATCCGTCTGACCGCCGGCCCGGCCTCGGCCCGCGACCTCTGGAAGTGGCTCATGGCGGCGGTTCTCCTGGGCCTGTTCGTCGAGACGGTCCTCCTGGCCTGGCCGCTGGCCCGGAGGGAACCGGCTGCCGGACGCAAAGACGCGGCCGCCGGCCGCCTTGCGGAGGGCCGTCCATGAGTGTGACGGAACTCCTGGGCCGGATGCTGGGTGTGGAAAACGCGGTCGAGATCGGCCGGATCGAGCCCTCGCTGGCCGCCTCGTGGGCCCACGACGCCCCGGCCTGGGTGCTGCTCGCGGCGATCGGATTGATTGCCCTGGTTGCCCTGTTCTACACGCGGTTCCAGATCGTGCGACGGGCCCGGACCCGGGTGATCCTGGCCGTCTTCCGCGCGGCCTGCTGGTGTCTCCTGCTGTTGATCCTCGCCGAGCCGGTGGTCACGGTCCACATCACCAGCCGGCTGCGGCCTTCGCTTTGGGTGCTATTCGACGGCACCGACAGCATGGGCATCGCCGACGATTTGCCTCCCTCGGACCGCGCGAAGCTCGCCACGGCCGTAGGCTGGTCGGCCGAGGGCGCGGCCGCCGCCGCCAGCGCGGCCCAGCACCCCCGCATCGACTACGTCAAGGCCCTGGTGGAACTCGAAAACGAAAACCTCCTAAAACGCCTTGAAAAAAGGTTCCGGCTCCGGTTCTTCCTGCTCGACCGGCCCGACGGCGTGCGCGGGCTGGACTCGTCGGCCGAAGGCGAAGGCCAAGTCGATCCGGAGCACCTCGCCGGACAGTTGACCACCGACGGACAGGTGACGGCGCTCGGGTCGGGACTGGTGGATCTTGCCCGGCGACAGTCGGCCACCAACCTCGCCGGGCTGGTCGTGCTGAGCGATTTCAACCAGAACGCCGGTCCTTCGGCCGTGGAGGCGGCGCGGCGTTTGGGCGTGCCGGTCTATCCGGTCGGGTTCGGGCCCGTGGCCGCGGTCGATCTGGCCGTGGACCTCCAGTGCCCGCCCACCATGAAGAAGGACGAAAGCTACCCGTTGACCGTCACCTTGCGCCAGGAAGGGCTGACCGGCCAGGGTGTCACGGTCAAGTTCTCGGTGCGGAAGTTGCAGGGCCCGGCCGCTTCGGCGGCAAGCGTCCTCGCCGAGCGCGAGGTGACGCTCCACCATGCCACGGAAACGGCCGAAATCACTTACGTCCCCACGGAGACCGGGCGGTTCGCCTTCTCCGCCGAAGTCGTCCCGTTGCGCGAGGAAGTGGTGGCCGAGAACAATCGTTCGGAGACCGAGTGTACGGTCCACGACAACTTCCTGCGATTGCTCTACGTCGAGTATGAGCCGACCTGGGAGTGGCGATTCCTCAAAGAAGTGTTTCACCGCGACCGCCTGGTGGGCACCCGCGGCTTCCGCACGTTCCTCCGGTCCGCCGATCCGAAGGTGCGGCAGTCGAGCGAGTTGTTCGTGCCCACGCTCACGCCGCCGCGGAGCGAGTTTTTTGCCCAGGACGTGATCCTTGTGGGCGACGTGCCGGCCTCCGCCCTCAGTCCGCGGTTCTGCCAGATGACTGAAGAATTCGTCGATAAGCTGGGCGGCGGGCTGGTCGTGGTGTCGGGGCCGCGGTTCGGGCCGGGGCAGCTTGCCCTCACGCCGCTGGCTGACATGCTCCCGGTCAAGGCGGACCCCAACCTGCGGATCCGCGACCGCCAGCCGTTCGCGTTGCGCCGCACGGCTGAGGCGGCCCAGTACGATTTCATGCAGTTGGAGCCGGGACCGGAGAACGACAAGGCGTGGGAGAACCTCGGGCAACTCCCCTGGTATCAGCCGGTCGAGCGGCTCCATTCCATGGCCACCGCCCTGGCCGAGCATCCCACCGACAAGTGCATCGACGGCAAGACGCCTCAGCCGATCCTCGCCGTGCGCAACTACGGGCGTGGCGAGGTGGTCTACCTGGCGATGAACGAGATGTGGCGTCTGCGGCGTCTGTGGGGCGAGCGTTATTACCGGCAGTTTTGGGGTCAGTTGATCCACCGCCTGGCCTCCCGCCACGCGCTCGGCTCGCAGAAGCGGTTCGTCGTGCGGACCGACCGCCGCCAGTACCGGCCCGACGAGCAGGTCTTGCTCACCGTCGAGGCCTACGACGCCGACTTCAAGCCGCTCAGCGAAGACAAGGTGCCCGGCCGCAAGCTCAGTGCCGAGATCCTCCTGCCCGGGGGCAGTTCCGGGGGCGAGGGGGGCACGCGGCCGATCAGCGTGGCGCAGTTGCGCGAGGGGGTGTTTGAGGCCCGGTTCCCGGTCTTCGCCGCGGGGGAGCACCGCGTTCGGGTCCGGGACCCGATCGCCCAGCAGATCGCCGACACCACGTTCCAAGTCGTGGCGGTCCCCGTGGAGCGGCAGCGGGCCACGCGCAACGCCGCCCTCCAGCAGGCCCTGGCCGACGCCACCGGCGGCAAGAGCTACGACCTGACCACGGTGGCCGCACTGCCCGACCAGGTCCGCCTCCAGACCCGCACCGAAACCAACGTCGAAGTCATCCCGCTCTGGAACACCTGGCTCGTGTTCGCCGCGGTCGCCGTGCTCATGCTCGGCGAGTGGCTGGGGAGAAAGTGGGTGAACCTGCCATGAACCGCCTCGATCGACTCCGGGCACGACTGGCCGGGCTGCGCCGCCGCCGGCAGATGGCGCGGCTTGCCGCGGGCTACAGCGCGCTCGGGGTGGCGGTGCTCTGGGCCATGATCGCCGCCTTTCTGGGCGACTGGCTTTTCGACATGGACTATCCGCAGCGCCTGGTGGCCCTGCTGGTTTGTACCGGGGCGGTCGTCTGGGCCTTCTACCGCTTCACCCGGCCGTGGCTCGGCCGGCACGAGTCGCTCATCGACATGGCCCTGCTCGTGCAGCGTCAGGAGCATATCGACAGCGACCTGGTGGCCGCCCTCCAGTTCGAGTCGCCGGAAGCCGCCGAGTGGGGATCCGTGCAACTGGAGGCGGCGGTCATCGAGCAGGCCGCGGAACTGGGCCGACAGGTGCGGCCGGTGTCCGACATCCCTCCCAAGCTCGTTTCCCGCCGGCTCGCAACCCTGCTGCTGACGCTGCTGCTGGTGGCGGCGTGTGCCTGGCTCTTTCCCGTCCACCTGCGGACGTTTCTCGATCGGCTCTTGTTCCGCCTGGCCCGCTACCCCACGCACACCGTCCTGGAAAGCGTCGCGATCAACGGCACGGCGATCGACCTTGCCACTTGGGGCAAGGAAGAGGTGAAGTGCCCCTACGGGCAGGCGGTGCGGATCGAGGCGAAGTGCGCAGGCGAGCTGCCGGGCGAGGGAACCGCGCGGATCACCACGGAGCGAGGCGGTGTGCGGAACAGCTTCGCCCTGGAATCCGGCGATCGGCTCGGCCTGTACACGGGCCAGTGGCCACGGTTGGTCGACGCCGCCCGACTGGAACTCTATCTCGGCGACGCGCGGACCGACCCGCTCCGGCTGGTCGTCGTGCCGCCGCCCACGGTCGATGTGCAGTTCGAGGTCACACCGCCCGGCTACGCCGCCTCAAAGGAGTCGCCCACGGAGCGTGTCAGCGGATTGCGTCAGCTTTCGGTGGTCGAGGGTTCGCGGGTCGTCATCCGGGTCAAGTCGGACAAGGCGTTGAAGGAGGCGGCCGTCACGCTCGACGGCGTCGGGCACGCCATGGCCAGGATCGCGGAGCAGGCGGTGGAGGGCCAGGCCGACGTGTGGGCCGTCGATCCAACCAACACGCCCCTGGCCGCCGTGGCCGAGCCGATCCGCTATTCAATCCAGGTGAGCGACGAGGACGGCCTCTCGCTGGAGCGGCCGATCGAGGGAGTCCTCCGCATCAAGGTCGACCATCCGCCCGAGATCACGGCCTCGGCCCTCACCACGCTGGTCCTCCCTGCGGCCCGGCCGACCCTTGCGTTTGCCGCTTCCGACGATTACGGCATCGCCGAGGTGGCCGCCCTGGCCGAGGTGGTCCACGCCGACGGCAGCCCGGGAGAAAAGACCGAAGTGAAGCTTTACGCCCTTCCCCCCGGCGGGCCGCCTGGGAAGAATGTACGCAATCGGCAACGGTTCCCGCTCGCCCCGCTGAAGGCGGTCAAGGGCGACCAGGTCAGAGTGACCCTTCGGGCCACCGACGACCGCGGCGCCGGCCCGGGGAAGACGGCCCTCAGCGACCCGTTGGTGTTTCAAGTGACCGACGAGCAAGGAATCTATGCGGCCATGTCGGAAGCCGACCGCGAGTCGGCCCGCCGGCTCCAGACCATGATCGAAGACCAGATCGACGTGGGAGCGGGAAGATGAACGCCCAAAGTGCAAGGAAGTCCCGTTTGGAGTGCGGCGACCTGTCGCCGCTTTCCTTCTTCTCCCCACCAACGCCTCCGACGTCGCAGAACGCCGATGGCTTGAATCCAAAGCGGCGACAAGTCGCCGCACTCCAAAGGAGTCCCGTTGGAATCGCGGCGTTTCTCGCTGCGATCCTCACGACCGCGGCGTTCGCGCAACCTCCTGCTGCGGACGAGCCGAAACCGGCGTCCGCCGCCGAGCCCTTGCCCACTTCCGCCCAGAGCGTCG
>CAYSGY010000404.1:0-5468 GCA_964430315.1 uncultured Planctomycetaceae bacterium | reverse complement strand
TACGGCGACCAGGCCGAAGTGCTCGCCCCTCCCGAGTTACGGAAGATCGTGGCTGGACACGTGGCCCGCCTGGCCGGGAGGTACGATGCCCCGCATCCGGCTATCCATCCCCTTGCCGCGGAGGCCCCGCCGCTCGGCGTCCCGCCCTACTCGTAGGGAGTCCTGAGCCGGCGGATGGCCGCGAGGGAACGGCGGGCAAGCCCGCCCGCCACGCGAACTCCCAACTCCCAACTCCCAACTCCCAACTCCCAACCCCCATGTTCTTCTCTGTCGACGGCGGCGATGGTACCGGCAAGAGCACGCAAGTGCGGCTGCTTTGCGACTGGCTGCGAAGCCAGGGGCGCGAGGTGGTCGCGTGTCGCGATCCGGGGAGCACCCCCTTGGGAGAATCCGTGCGGGAGATTCTGCTGCATGCCCATGACCTGCGGATCGACCGCCGGAGCGAGATGCTCCTCTACATGGCCGCAAGGGCTCAATTGACTGAAGAGATCATCCGGCCGGCGCTGGAGGCGGGCAAGGTGGTCGTGAGCGACCGTTACCTGCTGGCCAACGTGGTTTACCAGGGCTACGGCGGCGGGCTGGACGTGGCGTCGCTGTGGGAGGTGGGCCGCATCGCCACGGGCGGGTTGCTGCCCGACCTGACCATCGTGTTGGACCTGCCGGCCGAGAAGGCTTCCGCCCGCATCCAGCGGGCCCTGGACCGCATGGAACGGCAGGGCGACGCCTTCCATGACCGTGTGCGCCGTGGGTTCCTCGCGGAGGCCGAGCAATCCCCGGAGCGGGTCGTCGTGGTCGACGCCGGCGCGCCGGTCGAACAGGTCCAGGAGTCCATCCGGCACCTGGTCGCCTGCCGGATGGGCCGCCCAGCGGGCGAAAGCCCGGCCGCCGGGTGAAAGAAGAAGACTTCCGAAGTCCCGGAGACTTCGGAAGTCTGAGCGTTCCCAGTTTTGTGGGGCAGGCTGCCGGCCTGCCTCTACGCCGGCGGCAGGTTGGCGACCTGCCCCACGACGTTGCGAGGTGCGGGCTACGGCGAGGGTTGCGCGAGTCCGAGCCGCTCTTCTTCCTCTTCCTGGATGATGATGCGAGGCGTGACCATCATCATCAGGCTTTGCGTCTCCCGGCCGATGCCCACGTTGTTGAAGAGCCGGTTGAGATAGGGGATCTTGTTGAGGATCGGCGTGCCGAACTCGTTGCGGCCTTCGCTGAGCCGCTTGATGCCGCCCAGGAGGACGGTGCCTCC
This sequence comes from uncultured Planctomycetaceae bacterium, assembly GCA_964430315.1. Lineage (GTDB taxonomy): Bacteria > Planctomycetota > Planctomycetia > Pirellulales > Thermoguttaceae > CALFBP01. The sequence continues at coordinate 4,228 of CAYSGY010000404.1, read as the reverse complement.
GTCGGGCACACTTACGGTCGTGGTCACCGTGACGAAGGAGAAGGTGGGGAGCTGCACCGTGGTGCCCTGCCTGGTGGTCGTGCCCGCGCTGGCTCTCTTGGTGTTGTCGTTGGGCGTATCCTGGTTGCCTTCCTGCGAACTCGAGCTCGTGGTGGTCTCGGAGCCGGTGAAGGTGAAGGTCTCGACGTCGCCGATCGTGCTGAAGAAGGGGATGACGGTAAGGCGGACGAATCGCCGGTCACTCGACACGACGGCCTGGACCGTGAGGAACGTTCCTTCGGAGAGGATCACGATCACCGGTTGTTGGGCGGCCGCGAAGTCGCCTACGACCGGGACGACGCTGATGACGAACGGGCTCTGCGACGTGTCGGCCACGAAGGCCATCTGCCCGTTGAACAGCGTGACCTTCGGGGCCTGGAGGACGTTCGTGCGCCGGTCGCCTTGCGCGGCGTTGATGAAGAAGTACGCCTCGATCTCACTCAAGATGGCGAAGCCCATCTGCATGCCGGCATCCGCGGAGAATCCGCCGAACTGCGGCACGGCCAGGCCGAAGCTGTTCTGCGTGAAGGGAATGTCGAGGTCTTGCGAGAACGAGTCCGTGGAGGATCTGCCCACGATCCGGGAGTGTTCGTGCTGGAACTCGTTGAAGATGTACTTGCGGTTGTCGCGCACCGGTTCGACGCCATACCCGTTGCCGACGCCCTGCATGGCGCCGAACACCATGCCGGGGTGATCGGTCTTGTCGTTCAGTTGGAAGTCGAAATCGACGCCGATCCGCTCGAAGAAGTTGTCATTGAGGGTGATGAACCGCACTTCGATCGTCACCTGGAGGTCCTGGAGACGCCGGAGCTGTTCGAGGAGATCGACGATTTCCTCGTGGACCTCCTGGGTCTGGCTGATGACCAGGCTCAGGTTGGTCTCGAACGGGGCGATGGAGCCGGGGCCGCCAACCTCGTCCCACGTGGTGGGCTGAATGGTCGACGTGATCAGTTCGATCAGGCTGTCGAAGTCGGCCATGGCGGCACCGCCGAGGTTCCCCGGTCCGCCGGCAGGCACGTTGGTCGGGGTGGCGCCCCGGCCGCCGCTGGACATCTGGGCCAGGATCGTCGGATCGATCATGCCGCTGGCGGACCTGCCCTCACGGCTGGCGACCACGGCCAACGGCGAGGCGGCGCTGGAGCCGAACGGCCCGGCGCCCCCGAAATTCACGCTCGCCATCGCGTTCTTGTAGGCGCCGTCCAACCCGAGACCGCCGTGGGGGACGAAGTTCGGAATGGGGATCACGAGATCCGCGACGTTGTAGGTCTTGGTGTAGACCTGGATGTTTTTGTACTGCTCGCTGGTGACCTTGAGGACCTCGTCCTTGATGACGTAGCTGAGGTGCAGCGGCTGGAGAATGAGGTTCAGCGCGCTTTCCAGCTTGATTTCCTGACGCAGGTCGATCGTGACCGGCGTGTCGGTCGAGACGCCTTGCTCGGCGAGGCCTTGCGGGTCCATGTAGAAGTTGACGCTGGCCAAGCGCCCGAGTTGATCGATCACCTTGGCCAACGGCTGGTTCTCGAACTGAACGGAGACGGGCGTCTTGAGCTTCTGCTGGATATCGAGCTCGCGCTCCGAGAGCTTCCGCCCCTGCTCCCTGGCCCACCTGGCCCGCCGGGCGGTGAGATCCTGCCAGTTCTTGGCGTCGCCGAAGACCAAGGGCTTGCTGTCGTCGAACGGGACCGAGGCGATGTCCACACTTTCCATGGCGCGGACGAAGCCGTCTTGCTTCTGGTCCCGCACCGCCATGGCGTTGGCATAGTTCCGGATGAACTTCGATTCGATGACCAGTTGCTGGGCGATCAGGCTCTGGGGGTCGAGCTCGAGGGCCTGCTTGGCCACCACTTCCATTTCCTCGAACCGGCGCTCGTTCCGGCACGTGTTGAACTCGTCGACCTTCTGGGCGATCTTGTTCTGGATGTCGAGCCGGTTCTGCTTCTCCTGGTCCATCTCCTGCTTGGTCTTGCGGTTCTGCTCATCGAGACTGATCTTGCCCCGGTTGTCCTGCGCGAACCGCTTCGTTTCCGCCAGGGCGCGGTCGATCCGGCGGATCAAGAGGTCCTTGGAGGCCTGGTCCACGCCGGCCGACTCCACCTTGGCCCGGGCCTGCTCCAAGGCCGCGATCGCCCCTTTGGGGTCCGTCTGGCGGAGCTTCTCCGCCGCGCGTTCCTGGTGGCCGATCTCGGCCGAGAGTTGCCTCGCCAGGAGTTGCTGCTTGCTGGCGACCGCATCGAGCATGGGGGACTGTCCGGCGGCAGGCCCGGCCGCGGCGGCGTTGGTCGCGGAGAGCAACTGGAGGTATTCCTGGAGCCGCCGGGCCGTGCCCGGATCGAGTTCGTTGGCCCGGGCATAGGCCTCACGGAACAGGGCCAGCGCGGCCTTCCCGTCGTGGGCCTTCAAGGCCGTCTCTCCCTGTTGGAACAACGTCATCGCCGAAACGGGCGACGAAGACGGCTCGGCCTCTGGCTGTCGGTTGGAGGCGAGGACGTTCTGCGTGCGGTCGGCGGTCGGATCATAGACGGCGGCTGCGGCGCGGCGGTCGAAGTCCGGCCCGGCGGCCGGCATGACCATCTCACCCGACGCCGGCACCACTCCGGCCGCCCCGTCGCGCGACGCGGCGGCCGAAGAGACGGCTTGACGACGTGCCGCGGCGATCCGGTCGAGGACCATCTCGGGACGCATCTCATACGGACTGTAGTTCACCCGCAGTCGGGCGGCCTCCGAGGCCAGGCGTTCGGCTTCGGCGAAATCGCGCCAGCGGGCCAGGGCGTCGGCCTGGTCGAGCAAGAGCCGGGCGTACTGACGCCGCCACGGTTCCATGGCACCGCGCTCCGACTTCTGGGCCATCAGATCGCTGTAGGCCGCGATGGCCGCTTCCACCTTATCGGGGTTGTCGTCCAAGGCGCCGAAGTGGGCACCGGTCGCTTTGGCTTGTTGGACTTTCTGGGCCGCACGATGCTTGTCGCCGACCGCCAGCGCACGCCGGGCATCCAACAGCAGATCGGCCGACGACGACGGCCCGGCCGCCTCCACCGGAGGAAGCCGTGTGACGCCGCGGCTACTGACCGCTCCGGGGGAGTCGTCGAGCAAGCCGCCCATGCGCCGGATATCGGCGGCCAGGCGTTCCGGCGAGTCCTCGTTCGGGCCGAAGACCGCTCGCTGTTCCGCCGCCTTGCGATACCATTCGGCGGCCGCTGCCGTGTTTCCACGCGACAGTTCGCGCCGGGCGTTCAGAATGTTCGCCTTGGCGAGACTCTTCGGATCGGAGGGCATCGAGGAGGCTGCGCCGTCGCTTCGGCCCGCAAACGGGTCGGAAAGAGCGGCTCCGGAACCGGTCCCGAGCGGACCGGATTGCGGCAGTCTCTGCACCGCCTGCTGCCTCTTCTCCAGTTCGCGTCGCAGCTTCCGCGGCGTATCGCCGAACTCGAGGGGGCTGTAGGGGACCTCCAAAGCCTCTGCCTGCGACACCAGTCGGCTGGCTGCATCGAGGTCGTTTTCGGCCAGTGCCCGGCGTGCCCGCAGCAGCAGGTCGTCAGACTGATGCCGCCGTTGCTCGACGGTGCCGGCGACCGGACGGCTCGTGCCCGCCCCGTCGGTCCCAGCGTTCGCATCGCCCGTCCTCGGCTCGGCTGAAAGCGACGTCGCCATCAGACCCAGTGCGACTGTGATCAGTCCGGGCAGGATTCTTGCGGTCAGCTTCACCACACGATTCTCCTTTCGAGACTCGCAGGATTCCCTTGCGGTTTGGTATCTCTCCGGTCGGGCCGTACTCCGGTTTCCCGGAGTGGAACATCCCACGGGAAGGTCGGTCCTTCCCGGGAGTCTGCCCCGGGACGGGCCGCTGGGGCGGAGACCCCGCCCGCGGACCGTCCTCGTCGATAGCCCGTTCGCCATGTGTTCCAGGGTTCGGTAGAAGAGAGCGGGATAAATACCCGCGGCAAGAAAGACGGTCAAGGGCAGTTCCGGGAGTTTTCCGGTTCCAACCGGGGTTTCGGCCCTTGCAGATGCCGATCGGAGGGTTCGGAATCCTCCGTATCTTCTCCATCAACCCCATAGCACCGCGGACGGCACGGGTCATGGACTCCGCTTAGGGACTGCCTAGCCCGCATTTCTCACCACCCCAAGTGTGACCGGGCTGTGCGCCAAGCTGCGACCGTCGGACATCGACGGCGCGGCGGGATCGGTGAAG
>CAYSGY010000403.1:0-5486 GCA_964430315.1 uncultured Planctomycetaceae bacterium | reverse complement strand
GGTCCAGGTCGTCGTCCCCGAGTGGCGGGCGAACCACCAGTTCGTCGAGCGGGAGTGTGCGGTCCTCGAAGCCCGTCTCGGCAAACAGGATGGCGGCGACGGCGCTTTGTACCGGCCTGAAATCCGCATCCAGTACACGGTGGACGGCGAGAAGTACGTCGTTTGGACGTATGCCGTGCGCGGCGGCTATTCGGCCGACCGGGCCGCGGTCCAGGAGATTGTGCGGAGCTATCAGGCGGGCCGGAAGTGTCCCTGCTGGTACGATCCGGCCGATCCGAGCGTGGCCGTGCTGGCGCGATCCTACACCTGGTGGTTCTGGCTCACGCTGGCGATTCCCGCGTCGTTCATTCTCATCGGCGCCGGCGGACTGGTCCACGCGGCCATGACCTGGGGCAAGTCGGCCGAACGCCGTAGCGCCCTGGCCCAACGCGCATCGCAGATAGCCCCCTTCGACGCCCGGGCACGCGACGCCGCCGCGCTGCCCAGCGTCCCGCGGCCCGCCGGCGTCACCGACAGTCCCGGCACCACCCTGGCCTACCGCTTGCCGATCGTCGCCGCGTCCGGGTGGAAACTGTTTGCGGGGGCGGCGGCGTGCCTCGGATGGAACGGGATCGTGGCCCTGTTCGCCTGCGTGGCGATCAGCGGGTTCCTCGAGGGCCGGCCCGATTGGATCCTCACCCTCTTCCTCCTGCCCTTCGTTCTGGCCGGCGCCGGACTGATTGTCTACTTCCTGCGCTACGTCCTGGTGGCCTCGGCCATCGGGCCCACCTTGGTCGAAGTGTCCGACCAGCCGCTTTATCCCGGACGGCAATACGAATTGTTTGTTTCGCAGACGGGCCGGCTCCGGATGAACTCGCTGGAGGTCTTCCTGGCCTGCGACGAACAGGCCACGTTCCATCAAGGGACGAACACGCGGCGCGAGGTCCTTCGGGTCTTCGAGCAGCCGGTGTATCGTCGGGAGCAGTTCGACGTCCGGCACGGGGTCCCCTGCGAGGCCCGCTGCACCCTCGACGTGCCCGTCGGAGCCATGCACTCCTTCAAGTCCCAGCACAACGAGATCCACTGGAAGGTCATCGTCAAGGGCGACGTGCTCGGCTGGCCCAGCTTCACGAGGTCCTTCCCCGTGATCGTCTATCCGCCGTCGAACGGAAGCAACGGCGCCAGCGGAAGCAACGGCACCAGCGGAAGCAACGGGGCCAACGGGGCCAACGGGAGCAACGGTGCCAACGGGAGTAACGGGAAGCTCAAGGTATGAACGGTCCCCTGGTTCGAATCCGGTTCGACGGGAACGGTCGGGTGTACCGTCCGGGTGAGACGCTCTCGGGCGAGTATCGCATCGAGTCGGTGCCGCCGGAGGAAATCAAGGCGGTCGAAGTGTCGGTCCTCTGGTACACGGAGGGAAAGGGCGACGAAGACCTGGCGGTCCACGACTTCTGGCGCCACGAGCCCGACGAAGGCGACCGCCAGGACCTCCGCCGTCCCGGCCGGTTCAGCGCGGTCTTGCCCAAGAGTCCGATGAGCTACCGCGGCGTGCTGGTGAAGATCCGCTGGTGCGTGCGGGTGCGGGTGTTCCTGCATCACGGCCGCGAGGTGATGGGGGAGTTGGCGTTTCGTCTGGGGGATGTGCCTGCCGCGCGGGCAGCGATCCCGGCGGAGAGGCCCGCCGGCAACGGACATCGCGCCGTGGCCCCGGAAAAGGCGACGGTGGCGTGATCCCGCCCGGCGGCCCACCTCCCGCGGAGAACCCGTTTTCTTCCCGCCACGTGCGTCCCGGAGCCACCCCCTTCTTCTTCCTCCCGGGCCAGAGCGCCGCCGGCCTGATCGACTTGTTGCGTGCCCGGGGTTGGCGCGGCGAGATCGTCGGCCCTCACGGCAGCGGGAAATCGTCGCTTGTGGCCTCGCTGCTGCCCGCCATTCGGGACGCGGGCCGACAGCCCCTTCTCATCGAGCTGCACGACGGCCAGCGGCGTCTGCCCGTGGACCTCCGCCGGGAGGCCGCCCTCCACGACGGCCTCGTGGTGATCGTCGACGGCTACGAACAGCTCTCGTTCTGGAGCCGCGTGCAGCTCAAGCGGTTCTGCCGGCGTCGAGGGCTGGGGCTGCTCGTCACGTCCCACGAACCGGTCGGTCTCCCGCCGCTCTTCCGCACGAACCCCACCCCCGCTTTGGCCCGGCAGATCGTCGAATTCCTCCTTGAGGGACGACCGCCGCTGATCGACTCCGAGGAGATCGCTCAACGTTTCGAGCGGCACCGCGGCGACTTGCGGGAACTGCTCTTCGAGTTGTACGATGTGTACGAAGAGCGTCGCGGGCCGCAGCCGTAACGCTGGATGATCTTGCGTGATTTCGGGAGGGCGAAACCTCATTTAGAGCGAAGCACCGGAGAAAGGGACTACCATGAAGAATTCCGACAGAGTCTTCCGCGGGTCCTTGTGGATCGCCCCGCTGGTGATCTTGTTCTGTTTCGCCTTCCAAGCGACGGCGGCCGAGGGGCCAAAGGCACCCAAGCGATACGTGGTTCCCGAGTCGCTGGTCACGGAGGCCGACCGGCAGAAGATCGAAAAGGCGATCCCCGCCAAGGCCCCGGCCAAGCCGCTCAAGCCGCGGAAGCTGTTGATCTTCGACTTGAACGTCAACTACGGCGGCCACCGGAGCATTCCCTTCGCCAATGTGGCCTTCACGAGGATGGGCCAGAAGCTGGACTTGTTCGCGACCGTGGTGAGCCACGATCCCGCGGCGTTCCAGGCGGAGAACCTCAAGCAGTTCGACGCCGTCTTCTTCAACAACACGGTGGGCAACCCCTTCGAGGACGCCGGCTTGCGGGAGAATCTGCGGGAGTTCGTCCACCGGGGCGGCGGGCTGATGGGCGTCCACGGAACCAGCGTGGGGTTCACCCGCTGGCCGGGCGGCGTCGAAGACTGGCCCGAGTTCGGACTCATGATCGGCGCCCGCGGCGCGAACCACCGCGACGCCCACGAGCGGGTCTTCATCAAGCTCGACGACCCGCAGCACCCGCTCAACCGCGCGTTCGAGGGCCACGGTTTCGAGTACTGCGACGAGTTCTTTCGCTTCCACGATCCATATTCCCGCGACCTCGTCCGCGTCCTGCTGAGTATCGACACGCAGAAGACCAACTTGGACCGCGAGCCGTATCGGGGGCGGAGGGAACGGGCCGACAACGACTACGCCCTGGCGTGGGTGCGGAGCTACGGCAAGGGCCGGGTTTTCTACTCGGCCATCGCCCACAACCCCGAGGTCTTCATGGACCCGCTGATGCTCAAGTTCTACCTCGGCGCGATCCAGTTCGTCCTCGGCGACCTGCCCGCCCCCACCGCGCCCAGCGGCAAGGCGGCGAAGTGACGGCATGATGGCGTTCCATGCCCCCGGCAGTGCAGCCCCACGGAGTTCCAAGCCCACGGGTTGCAACCCGTGGGCTTCCTGGGGGAATGCAACCCGTGGGCTTCGCGGGGGCAACGAGTCTTCCACCCTACGTCCGCAGTGCCGCGTGCAGTGGGCGTAACGCCGGATAGACCTTCTCGAACTTGGTGAACCAGGCGGCGTATTGCTCCGCCGATGCAGGATCCGGCTCGTAGATGCGGCCGGGCTTCCGGACGCGTTGCAGTGCGTCGTCCTCATCCCGATAGAGCCCCGTGCCGATGCCGGCGAGCATGGCCGCGCCGAGGGGAACGGCCTCGTCCAAGTCGGGCACTTCGATCGGCTTGCCCACCACGTCGGCCTTGTTCTGCATCCAGAAACGGTTGTTGACCGCCCCGCCGATGGCGACGATCCGGTCGGGTTCGACACCGAGGCCCGATCGGAATCCCCGCACCACCTGGAGGAACTGATAGTCGAGCCCTTCGATCACCGCGCGGAGCAGATCGCCCTTGGTGACGAGGTTCCGCAGGCCCACGAAGGCGCCCATCGACTGGTGGTCCACCACCGGGCAGTGGCTTCCCGACATGTGCGGCAGGAAGAAGACGCCGCGGGCGCCCGGCGGCGCGGCCTCGGCGCTGCGGACGAGGCAGTCCCAATCCGACACGCCCTCGGCCTCGGCCCGCTGCCGTTCCTCGAAGCCGAACTCCCGGCGGAACCACTCCAGCATGTCGGCGGCCACCGTGGCGCCCATGGCCGCCCAAGCGTTCCGCGCGACGTGCGAGTCGACCAGGATGCCCATCTCACGGACCGCCGGGGTGAGAACCGGCTGGGCCAATGCGGCAACGACCATTTCCCACGTGCCGGTCACGTCGAGCACCACGCCGGGTCGAAAGGCCCCGGTGGGCAGGGCCCCGCAGCAGTAGTCGTGGCCGCCCAGCACCACGGGCGTCCCGGCAGGCAGCCCGGTCGTCTCCGCAGCCGCCGCGTGGACCTCGCCTAGCACCGTGCCGCTCGGTAGAGGATCGCACAGGAGCCGCCGGTCAATGCCGGAGGCCCGGAGCAATTCGTCCGACCAGCACTGCTTGCGCTGATCGAAGAGCAGGGTCGTCGAGGCCATGCTGTAGTCGGTGGCATGGCGGCCGCAGAGCATGAAGTTGACGAAATCCTCGATGAGGAGCCACTTCTCCGCCGCATCGAGGATCGCCGGCTCGTTCTCCCGCATCCACAACAGACGCAGCGCGGTGTTGAAGACCCAGATCTGGTTCCCACCCAAGGCGAATTGCCGTTCAGCCCCGACGTGCTCCAGCCACCAGCGATATTGCGGCTCGGTCCGCGGACAGTGCCAACTGATGAAGGGGTAGAGCCAGCGGCCGTCCTTGCCGAGGGGCAACCCATCCATGCCCATTCCCGTGACCGCCACGCCGCGGATGCCTTGGGGGTCTTCCAGCCGGCCGACGACCTCACGAAGGCACTCGGCCACCCCGCCCCACACGGCCTCCGGACGCCAAACGGCCCAATCGGGACGCTCCAGATCCGGATGGACCCGCTCGTTGGGCCGGCTGGCCGAGGCCAACGCCCGCCCCTCCAGATCGTAGGCGATCGCCTTCAGGTTCGTCGAGCCGAGATCGATGCCGAGGAGGCAGTCCATCGTCCGTCTCCGCGCCTTGGAGTGCGGCGACCTGTCGCCGATTTCTTTCTCTTCTTCCTTCCTCCGGCAGCTTCCCGACGCACTGTCAGGTCCCAAGCGGCGACAAGTCGCCGCACTCCCAAGGGGGTCATTTCACCCCGGGGGAATACGGACGGTAGAGCTTGCCTTGCCAGGAGGCATCGGCCGCGGCGTCCTTGGCCTTGCCTTCCTGGCCGGCCCAGACGATCATCTCGCCCGGCTGGCGGTGGTCCCACGCGTAGTACGGGACCGCCGTCACGGTGCGGCCCTTATGGTCCAAGCCGCGGACCACGGTTACACCGCCGAGCAGATCGGGCTTGTGTTCGGCGGTGAATTTCGGGTCCGAGGCCAGGACGAGGTCCTTCACCGATCCGCCGTTGTCGACCGCCTCGAAGCAGTAGACGATCGGCCCACGCTGAATGGCCACGCGGCCCGCGTCGGCCTG
>CAYSGY010000402.1:0-5516 GCA_964430315.1 uncultured Planctomycetaceae bacterium | reverse complement strand
CACCTTGACGCCGACCGTGCCACCCGGCGCGATGACGACCGGTTCCAAAGCCGCCATCGTCATCGGAGAGGGAGTCGAGGGCTTCGCCGGTACGTCCGCCTTGGCTGGGGCAGCCGGGGCCGGAGCTGCCGCGGCCGGAGCTGCCGGGGCCGGAGCCTGGGCCTTTTCCGGGGCCGCCGGCGGGGGTGACTTGCCACATCCACTTGCCAGAATCGAGACTGCCGCCGCAACCCAAAACCATCGGGTCCAAGCCATGCGACGAACCGACGCTTCCGGAGCGTAACACGATCGAAGTCGGGTACTGGTTCCCACGGCTGCACTCCACCTAGCGGACAAAGGACGAGTTGGAACGCACGGATGAAAGACTCGCAACCCAACGGTCTCCCGGCGAGTCGCGCCAGGCACGCCGCGGTGCTGTCCACGGTCGATTGTCGGCTTATCCAAATCCCCGTGTCAACACCCCTCCCTAGGCCGGAGGATTCATCGCCAAGCACTCGCCCGAAGCGCAAGCGAGGGAGATGCAACGACTTACCCTCGCTTGCGCTTCGGGCTAGTGTGACGCAGGGTGTGTCGCGCTGCTGGCGGCGTGAATCATTCGGGTTAGGTTGGGGTGAATAGGGGGTATGGAAAACTAATTCCATCGTGCTGCCGGCGCGAGCACGGAAGGTGGGATTCGCCGGGGGCCCCGCAGGATTCGTCTGGACGCGGCACGCAAACCCAATCTAGAATCCACGGCGAAACGCGAGGGAAACGTACGATGTTGCGATCGACTCTGGCAGACTTCATCGACCTCCAGTGCGTGCCACGGCTTGCCGCGGCGGAGGTCTACGGCAAGGTCCAATTCGACGACCTTCGTCGTCGGTACCTCCGTGGCCGATGCCCGTTTGACGGCTCCCATGCCGGCCCGGAATCGTTCGTGGTGGACGCCTGGACGTTGCGCTGGAGTTGTCTCGACCACTGCCAGAAAGGCGGGCAGTCGGTACTCTCGTATCTCAACGGCGGAAGCCTCCCGCAAGCGGGCGGTGAACTCAGGGCCCTTGTCGAGAGGCTTGCCCTGGGGGCAGGCGTCCCCTCCGGGACCCTTCCAGAGATCTCCAAAGAAACGGACGAGGAGTTTCGAGCACACGAGCGAGTCGCGGGCCTCCTGGAGACGTTCTTCCTTCAGGCCCACACGCTGCTGCACTCAGCGCAACCGTCGGTGCGGCAGTCCGCGGAAGCGTTCCTGGCCCGCCATGGGCTGGTCGGGGAGCCGTTTGACGACCTCCCCATCGGCCTGGCGGCCGACATGCGAAGCGTCCGTCGCGGACTTGAAATGGCCGGCTTTACCGCGCAGGAGATCGACGCCTCGGCATTGACCGCGGACGAGCGATTGGCCGGGCGCCTGGTTGGCCCCATCCGCGATCGGTCCGGGCGGATCCTCAGTTTCTGGGCCCGGGATCCGCTGGACCGTTCTCCTCGCGTTCTCTTCAAAGGCTCCTGGAAGGAAGAGACGGCCCTGGTGGGCCTCGACGCGGCCTTCCATGGCGCCGGTTCCCGTCGCGAGCACGTTGGCGATCTTCTGGTGTTGGAACGAGTCTTCGATGCCTTGGTCTTGCAGGGCTTGGGGTTCTCTCGCGCCGCCGCCGTTGCCGGGCCCGCCAGCGATTTGACTCGCGCCCGATGGGAGCGTCTGGCCGCGTTGGGCGTGCGCAGGGTGACACTCGTGCCGGACGATTCGGGCGTTTCTCGGCGGAACGCCCTGGTCGCGGTCGAGAGTGCATTCCGCGCGAAGCCCTCGCCCGATGTTTGGGTGCTCCTGCCGGAAGGCTTGGGGCAGCACCCTACGGCAGCCGAGCTTGTCCGTGCCCGCGGCCTCCGCGAATTCCAGACCACTCTCCAGGCCCGCCTGGTGCATGCGTATCGCTACAAGGCCCTCGCGCTGCTCGAACAGCACCGGCCTGCCTCCGGTTGGACCGAGATCGCTCGACACCGGGCGTGGAAGGAGGCGATCGAGTTCTACGCGACCTCGGACACGAAGAGCCGCCCGAACCTCGACGCCCACTTCGTCCCGGCGATTGTCGCGGGACTCCAGCGGAGTTGGGATGCCTTCGAGCCTCAGGGCCGGACATCCACGGAGGTGGCCACCCTGGAGGCCCCGCCGCCTCGACCGCCCATTTCGGTTCCCTTGGTCGCAACGCGTTCGCTGGGGCCGCCAGGTCCGACGGAGACGATTTCCCTGGCAGTCGCGCCTGCCCGCGTCGCGGATCCTGCCGGCGTACCGAGGCGGCCCGCTCGAAACGGCGCCAACGGATACTGCCACCTCCACCACTGCGACACCACCGTCTGCTTCTGTTTTGACTGAGTGGAAACACCCAGAGACGTAGGTCAGGCTTTCCAGCCTGACGTCCCAGGAGTCAGGCTGGCAACCCTGACCTACGGCCCGATCGGTGGGGGAGGTGGCGGACGCAACGGCCCCATCCCGGGCCCATGGGCAGGGCCGTTGGACGAACGATTCCCTGGCTCGCCAGAACCCGCATTGCCGGCGTCCTCAGAGACCGGGGGAGGCCCCGGAGGAATGGCTGGCGATCCCAGCCCAGGCGGATAGACCACGGGAGGCGGGGCGGGCGGGCGGATCGGCGTTCCAGCCCCGGGAGGCGGTGCGATCGGGGGGGCGTGCGACCGCTGAGTTCGGTGTCGGTGGTTGAAACGGACGATGTTCGTTCCCAGTTTCACCAGGTCGCCGTCGCGCAACGTCACCGGCCCGTGTATCGGCTGGGAGTTCACCAAGGTGCCGATCCGGGTGTGGATGTCGTCGATGACGTACTGTCCACCGGGTTGACGCGTGATCCGCGCGTGCTCCGGTTCGAGTTCCGAATCGGCATGTCCGAGGAACGGCAGCGCCAAGTGTTCGGCCCGGCCGAGGAGCGTCGTGTCTTTGCTCAGGATTAGTTGTCGTCCGGGCCGGTAGCCGTCGAGGACCGTGAGCCAGGCTTCCTTGAGCACGACGTGGGCCAGCCCGATGAGTACGCCGACGGAGATCCCGAGAACGACAAACGCGGTGGCACGGCCGGACATCTCGGACCAGGCCGTTGCGATTGGCTCGAACAGCAAGCCGCCGAGGAGTCCGCCGATCGTGCCGCCGATCAAGCCGTTGCGGAGTTTGCGGCGGGAGCGTTCGTAGAGTCCTTCGGTGGCGCCGATCCCCATGCCCAGGATAAGCCAGCCAAGGGCCCGGGGAGCGCCAAGACCGTAGAGACAAGCGCCGACCAGCCCGCCCAATCCGCCGCCGAGGAGTCCTCCCAGGACCCCGGGAAGGGCCCGCCTGAACAACTGGACCCAGCGGGCATTGGTCATGCCCGAGACCATGCACAGACCCGCTCCGAGCACTCCGCCCAAGAGCGCGGCGGTGAGCGCGTCGCGAACCGTCCCCCGCCACCAGGACGCGGGCGTGTCATTGCGGAAGAAGAGGAGTTCGGCCGCCAGCCAGGCCGCCAACGCCGCCCAGCCCGCCGTAACGGCACAGTAATAGACGAATCGGTTCAGCGACATGATCGGGACGAATCCGGCGATATCCTGGGTGCGAACGGCCGCCCCAGCAAGGCAGCCTGCACCCCTGACTGTAATCGATTCGCCGGCCGAGGCAAGCGCTGCAAGTGGCCGAGTCGCCGAAGTCGCCTCAAGGACCGATGGGCGTTGGAGTCCGCTCGAGGAAATCGCGCGGCCCGCGGAGCGTGTAATACGGATAGGTCACGGCTTCGGTCGGCGGCTCCTGGGGCTGCATCGCCCGGGCGGCGCGTCCGAAGGCGTCTCGGCACGATCCGGCGCACGCGCTGCAAGGCGGCCAGCAGTTGGCATTCCGGCAGCAGCCTTGCATGCAAGGATCGCCGCCGTTCGGGGCGATCGGTTGCTGGGCGCAGCCGGAAAGCCCGGCCAAGATCGACACCGCAACGATCAAGAACAAGGCGCGTTTCATACCCCCCGATTCCTTCTTCTGGATTGACGTTGCGTCCCGCACCACCTGTCTGGAGGGGGAGGGACGACGGCATGGGCCGCTGGGTCTGACTTACGGGTCCTGTAGGCCACAGCCCTTGGAATCAGATCGGGTCGGAGAACTGCTAGAGTCCAGAAAATCGACAGAACTGGTTCCGTCGGCGCCACCTCGCACCATGCCCCCAGTCCATGGGGCGTAGGTGCGCCGCGTCCCGCGATGCGACTTGTTTTCGCTAGTCCCTTATTCTCATGGGGACGCAGTAGGATTTACAATGATTGCGTTTGCTCATGGCGCTGGCCCTCACCCTAACCTTCTCCCAGAGAGAGGGGGCAAGTTTGCCGACACGTTCCTGGAATTCAGAACCGGTCCCGAGGTCCCTTTCCCTCCCCTGCAGCCAATTGAACATGCCATGGTAGCCTCGCTCGACTATATCGAGAAAGTCATCGACACGTACGCCTCCGCGACCGAGGCGAACTGGAGCACCGGGGGCCGCGAGGGGAGCACCATCGTCTTGGGGCCCGCGTGGGCCGACGACGTGATGGTCACCGGCGACCTGCACGGCAACCGGCGCAATCTGAATCTCATCCGCCGCCTCGCCGAACTGGACAAGCACCCCAAGCGTCACCTGGTCCTTCAGGAGGTCTGCCACGGCGGGCCGACTTACCCTGCCAACGGCGGCTGCATGTCGCATACCATGCTTGAAGACGTGGCGAAGATGAAGGCCCAGTACAGGGACCGGGTCCATTTCCTTCTGGGAAACCACGAATTGTCGGAGATCACCGACTATCCGATCCAGAAGAACAAACAGATGCTCAATCTCCTCTTCCGCTTGGGGATGCAGCAGATGTACGGCTCGGCGTCCGACAAGGTCCGGGAATCGTTTGTGCCGTTCATTCAGAGTTGTCCCTTGGCGGTCCAGTTGCCCGGCGGGATCTTCATCTCCCACAGCATCCCGGAGAAGGCCGACACGGTCCGCTTCGACAAGTCTCTCTTCACGCGGAGTCTCGATCCCATGGAATTCTACGACCGGAGCGGCGTGTTCGATCTCGTGTGGGGCCGGGACTACCGCCAGGAGAACGCCGACGCCTTCGCCCGGTTGGTTCGGGCCGAGGTCCTCATCAACGGTCACGAGCCCTGCCCGGAGGGATTCGCCACGCCGAACACCCGCCAGATCATCCTCGACTGCTGCGGCGACAAAGCCTGCTACGTGATCCTCCCCGTCGGCCAGAAGGGGAGCCAGGAGGAAATCGTCAAGCGGATTCAGATGCTGAAGTGAATTGTCTTGGATAGTATAATTGACGGAAGGACGAAGGACTTCCGCGACGACACCGGATACCCGAAGACATGAAGACCACCGTCACAGCGGCTGAAGCGAAGACACATTTCTCGCGCCCGCTGCGGCACGTTGAGGCAGGCGAGACGATCGCCATTTCCACCGAAAAAAGGGACGCACTCTTCTTGGTTCTTCCGAGAACTCCGGGGAGTTGTAGGCTATAGTGGACCCCAAAAACTGGACCACGGATCGGGGGACGATGTAGCATGGTTC
>CAYSGY010000401.1:4022-5529 GCA_964430315.1 uncultured Planctomycetaceae bacterium | reverse complement strand
GCCCGTGGACCGTGACCCGCAAGAACGCCGAACTCATCGGAAAACTCTCCTGCCGCATGAGGTCGGTGATGGGCATCTGCCAGCGGACGTTGCCCCAGCCGTCCCGGGCCAGGAGGGAGGGCGGATGCGGGTTCTGCTGGACCTCGACGGTCAAGTCGGAGAAGAACAGCCCCCTTGCGTTCTGATAGGGGACGTTCACGGAGTAGAAGGCCATGGCCTGGCCCTCCCCCGCCTTCTTCTTCCGGCTCTCGACCTCGATCAGGCCCGTCGGCCAGGGAGAGGCCGGATCGAGGCGGAGTCGCACCGGGTCGTCTTTGGGGAGCGCTTCGACCAACTGAAGCCCGGTCTTGCCGTCGCGGCAGACCGTATCGCCGAACTCCCCATGCAGACGCCGGAACGTCACGGCGGCATCGTCCACGAGCTTCGCGTCGCGGAGCATCGCCGCCAGGTCGGCCACCGCCGCGCCGGCCGCCTGGCGGTTTTCCGAGCGTTCCATGCGGCGCAGGAGCATCTCAGCCGCCAGGAACCGCCGGGCCTCGCGGAGCTTGGCCACGAGGCGATAACGGGCCTGGTCGGCCGACGGCTGCATGCCGAAGTAGTCGAGGAACTCCTCGAGGGCCTCGGCCGAGCCGACCTGGAGGGCCGCGTCGAGCCGCGCCCGGACCGTGCGGTCGATCTCGCCTTTCATGTCGGCGGGCGCCGCCTCACGCAACTCGGCCAGCCGCACCTCGATCCACCGGTCGCGACGCACGGAGTGCGACTTGTCCACGGCCTCCAGGTCGCGCTGCTGCCGATCGAGGTCGATCAACTTCAGATACCGATCCAGCGCGGGCTGGAACTGCTTCGCCCGTTCGAACCCGGCGGCCATCAGCCGCTGGAACAAGGCTTCCTGGCGCGGCTCATCGAGCAGACGCTGAATTTCCTCGGTGGCGGGCAGATACGCGGCGAAATCGGTGCGCAGTCCCTCCAGGAGGGCGTCACGAAGGAGGCTTCGGACGCTCGGGTTCTGCGCCAATGCGAGCGAGCGGCGAAAACTGCCGATCGCTTCCGCCAGCTTGCCCTCGTCCCAAAGGACTTCCCCGCGCTGGGCGACCGCTTCGGCGTCGTCGGACTTCGTCGCCAGACGCTCCTCGACCTGCTTGCGGAGCGAGTCGAGCTGGAAGAACATCTCGACCCCGCTACCCCGCTGCGAGAGCACCCGGCCGGCGGCACAGACGAGGTTCCCGGGCACCACGCCCCGCCGCGACTGATACGTGTGGACGGTCTTTCCGGAAGCGACGTCCACCGCCTTCACCTCGCCGCTGGCAAGGGGAACGTAGTAGCATCCCCCGCTCAAGAACCCCGTGCCCGAGGGCGTGGTCGACGAAAACTCCACGGGGCCCGGCCACGCGGCGGACCCGTCGG
The DNA here is from genome assembly GCA_964430315.1 of uncultured Planctomycetaceae bacterium. GTDB lineage: Bacteria > Planctomycetota > Planctomycetia > Pirellulales > Thermoguttaceae > CALFBP01. The sequence goes on along the minus strand of CAYSGY010000401.1, from coordinate 4,125 downwards.
AGAGATTCACCGCCCGCAGCCCGCGACGCCCCACCAGAACCGCCTTCCCCTGAGACACGCAAGCCAGGTAAACGCTCTCCTCCCGCGGCTTGCGCCAAAGGAG
>CAYSGY010000401.1:0-4012 GCA_964430315.1 uncultured Planctomycetaceae bacterium | reverse complement strand
ATCAGATTCAGGCAGTGCAACTCTGAGGAATCGACGGGAGTGACCAGCGCGCGGCCCTCGGCCAACACGACGTCGGTGTGGGCCCAACGGTTCGCGGGTTCCGGGTCGGTCGGCGGGGCGCCGGCGAAGAACATCGGCGGCTGACGCGGTTGCGTCCCGTCGCCCTGCTTGTAGACATAGCCCCACAGCAACTCGCGGGTCGCCGGTTCCAACGCGACCACGGAGGTGTTCGAGGTCGGGCAGACGAGGATCCCGTCGGCGTAGGAGGGCGACACTCCCGAGATTCTCCGGAGTGGGTCCTGGACGATGTCGCGATCCTGGTCCACCACGCCCAACTGCTGCGCCCAGGCCAGCGTCCCCGTCCTCGCGTCGAGGACCAATAGGCGAAGATCGCCCTTCTGCTCCGCAATGGCATAGACCTGATCGCCGACCGGCAGCGGGGGCCCGAGGAAAAAGGTCCCCGCCAGCGGCAGAGCGTACTCTTCCGGCGACCCGCCCACCTGCCAGAGCAGCTTCCCCGTGCGGATCTCGTAGGCCGCCAGGCGATTGAACGACTTCGGGTCGTTGGGCATCGGACGTCGGTTGGCAAGGAAGACCGCGCGGGCCGAGGCGGTTCCGAGGTCCAGCGAAAGGTCCTCCACGGCGAACACACGTTGCCCGTCGCTGGCGAGCGAGCCAAACGTCGCATCGGCCCACAGGCGATAGCGCAGGACGGTCTGAAGGTCGAGCGGCCCGCGACGCCGGTTCCCAAAGGGATCGGCGTCCGCGTCCTGCACTCCGAGCGAGGCCTCGGAGATCGACTCGAACGGGTCGTCGCCGGGCACTTCCCAAATCCGTTTTCCCGTGCGGAAATCGACAGCCAGCAGGTTTCGGGCAGTCCGCATGAGGACCACGTCGTTCACGACCAGCGGGCGGGAAGCCGGCAGGGCCCACCGGTCCTGGTCCCGGTTGGATTGTTGGATCTGTTCGATGAGCGACTCGACGAACGGGTGCTCCGCCGTCGGGATGCGCCAACAGGTGCTCAGCAAGGGGCCGCTGGCCGAGACGTCGGCGTTGCGGGAAGGATCGCCGCGGTCCATGAGCCATCCGTCGTCGGGCTGCGATCCCGCCGCGGCCTTCGCCGGCGCCATGAGCCGCGCCAAGTCATCGCCCGAGAGCGATACGGCCTTCCCGCCGACGAGCACCGAGGCACCAGAAAACCGCTTCCGCAACTCGTCGAGCAGGGGACCGGCCTTGTCCGGACTTCCGGCGCGGGACCAACTCGCGGCCAAAGCAACGGAAAGCCCCGGCTCGAATTCATCGGCCGCGGCGCTCGACTGCTTGAGCCGTCGGAGCGTCATGGCGGCCGCCAGGGGGCTCCCGTGGTTCCAGTAGTGAAGGCCCAGCAGGAAGGTCGCCTCGTATCCGGCCCGCGTGTGGAAGAACCGGCGGGAAACCTCGGCCAACCCGGCGGCGTCGCCGGCCGCCGCCGCCGCCGCGAGCATCGAACGCGCCCGGGCCCCACACTGAAGCTCGTACAACTCACGGCCCTGCCGCGGCAGCCGCCCCAACATCGCCTGGGCCTCGGCCTTCAGGCCGGAGAACAGGTCGGACTTCGCCGTCGGGCGAAGAAACGCATCTTCCGGCGATTCGAGAATCGCTCCGAGGCATTGCACAGCCTCCGCATATCGTTCCTGTTCGATCAAGTGCCGGGCCTTCGAGAGGAGCAACAGCAGGCTTCGGTCGGCCGTCGGGAACACACTCGCGGCGAAAGAACCACCTTCCTCCTGCCCCTGCTCGCCGGCCTTGGCGTCGCCCTGCGCTGCCGGCTTTGCGGCGAGGGAGCCCGGGAATGCCAGGAATACGAGCAAGGCGAGCCCGGCGGCCAGAAAGGCCGTCAGCTCCCGTTGAGCCCGATCCATGCGGAGTCCTCCTGGCTCTGAGTTATCAACCGATCGTAAATCCTTATACCAAAGTATATTAGAAGATTCGACACCGGTTTGCAAGTAATGGGCGCCCGCGACGCACAATCCACTCCTGCGAGGGGGTTCTCCTTTGGGTGGTGGTCGCCGTGCACAACCGGGCCGCCCGTCCGGGCCAACAGATCATTATAACGTGAATCGCTTGGTTCGGGCGCGGAACGCTCGGGCGACGGTGAAGCTCCTGCCGGCCCCGCATCGTGGCCAGGACACGGCTCGGCGGGAGCCTCGCCCTCCCCGGATTACGGAAGTCTCTTGGGCGGTGAAAGCGGAAGAACCGTCGAGAAATCGGGCTTGCAGACGGCTCAAAGGCACTTTTTCCCGATTTTTTTGAGGTTTTGTGAGTTCCCCCAGTTGCATTTTCCGAAAAATCCCCGTTAAATCATCGCGTCCAGTCAATCGGACGGATGTGGGGCGTGGCCGCTTCGGCTGTGCCTTGAGTTCTGTGGTGTCGTTTCTGCAAACCCCGCATGGAGGGACGTGAGTTATGGCTAAAGCAGCCGCGAAGAAACCCCTTACCAAGAGTCAAGTCGTCGCCGCTGTCGCCGAGACGTCGGGCCTGTCGAAGAAAGAGGTTGCCGCAGTGATCGACGCCCTGTCGGGCGAAATCAAGAAGGCCCTCAGCCCGAAGGGCCCTGGGATCTTCAGCTTCGCTGGCCTGGTCAAGATCGAGAAGAAGAAGAAGCCGGCCACCCCGGCCAAGAAGGGCGTCCGCAACCCCTTCACCGGCGAGATCCGCGATGTGCCGGCCAAGCCCGCCACGTGGAAGATCCGGGTCCGGGCCTTGAAGACGTTGAAGGCCATGATCTAGTCGTCGGAGACACCTGGTCTGCGGGGCGGCTGGGGGCGAAGTTTTGCGACGCCCCAGCCGCCCGGCCTGTGCAGGCCCGGTGGACACCTCGCGGGTGTCCCAAATCACCACGCTCACCCGGAGCATTCATCGCCAAACACTAGCCCGAAGCGCAAGCGAGGGAGGGGCAACGAGTTACCCTCGCTCGCGCTTCGGGCAAGTGTGAGGCAGGGTGCGTCGGGGCCCCGGAGGCGTGGACACTTCGGGCTGGCGACGGTGAGGCTTGGTCTTTGCTCGGCTTGCGCGCTGGGTAACAGTCTGGTTGCCATTTGTCCCGCCCACGCCAATCGCCTTTCACTTGTCCGTGACCAGCTCGATCCCCTTGCCCACGCCCAGGTTGCGCGAGTACTGACGATCCTTCGCATGGTTCCAGTGCTCGTGGACGCCCAGGCTCTCAAGCGGCGTGCCGTCGCCTTCAGGGTCGTAGTGCGTCTTGGAGGGCGGATTGTCGGCCAGAGCCGCCTCGTGGAGGTAGTTGTCGACGGCCCCAACCAGACGCTGGGACGTCTTCTCCGCGACAAAAAAGTCGACGATGACCGACTCGAGCGCGACCGGGTCCTGCGAGGCGAACACGCTCGCCGTCCAGTGGCCGTTGAACGGGGGGGATTCCCATTTCTCCGGCCCCACGCTCTGGTGCGGGGCCGCGTAGAGGGCGTCGAGCAGATAGAGCATCGTCTTGCCCCCAAGGTCCTTGTGGCCCATCAGGTCGACCAAGGCGTTGTACGTGCCCATCGGGCGGTCCTTGACCGTGATCGACTCGTGAAGGTGGCTCGGGTTCCAACCCTTGTGCGGGTCGCCCTTTCCGGGGTTCTCTCGGTATACCGAGCCGAAGTGGTTCTTCGCGCACAGCGTGACCACGGAGTGGGAGTGCCCCTTCACAAGGGCCCCGTTGATCAGGTAGGTCGCGCCGGTGACGCACGCGGGCAGGTAGGTCTTGCCGCTGTCGGGCGTCTTGGGATCGCCGAAGTGGATTGCGGTCGTCTTGTCGGGCTCGATCTTGAACCGCCCGTCGCCCCCGTCGCGATCCCCAAAACGGATGCCGGGAAACTCGGCATGGCAAGGAATGAAGATCGTGTCGTTCACAAAGCGGGAGGCGTCGTACACCACGAGGTCGTTCTCCCTCACGCCGGCCTCCTTGACCAGTTGGCGCAACAGGGCCCGAGTCAGTTGCGGCGTGGTATAGAGTCCCGGGGTTGAGCCGGCC
>CAYSGY010000400.1:0-5544 GCA_964430315.1 uncultured Planctomycetaceae bacterium | reverse complement strand
ATTCACACGTCATCCAAACTACCCAGTATATGCGCCTGTCCCCTTTAGATCCTTCCACCGCCGACTTCAGGTTGTCGTAGGCGATCCGCTTGGGCACCCCGCCGAAAAAGGCGAAGGCCCGCACGTGGCCGTCCAGGAACGATTCCAGGTTCGCCCGCTCGTAGGCCCGCACGAACACCACGTGGCTATGGCAGAGCTTCATGCAGAACAACTGCACCTTCCGCTCCACCCCGTGGTGGATCACCGCGGCCTCGCCCCAGTCCACCTGGGCCTCTTCCCTCGTTGTTGCACACAAGTCGGAAGTCGAATGGTTTCAAAGGAATAGGGAATCGCGAAAACTGCTCTTGCAGTCAACTCATTCTCCCTATCCGCTCCAGTATTCGCGTCAAACAGATACCTGCAAAAACCACCCTTCGAGTCAAGGCCGAGATGTGTGCAACAACGAGGCCTCTTCCCCCGGCCCAAAGCACAGCGGCATGAAAACCTCGCCCTGCCCCCTCTTCCGCCACGCCACGTACCGCCGCACGCTGCTGGCCGAACCGGCATATCCGTGCTCGTCGCGGAGCCGCTCATAGATCCGCTGCGCCGTGTGCCGCTGCTTCCGCGGACGCGACTGGTCACGCACGCCTGCCGGAAGGACACAGTTCACCCGGCTCTTGCTCTGGGTAGTGGTGTGGGCTTCGATCTTCAGATCCTGAACCACGAAGTCCTCGTAGCCATTCTGTTGCGTGCCCTCGGGCACCCCTTCCAGAGGCACGGGGACGTTCTCGTGAATCATCAACTCGCCGGTCTTCTGCCGTTTGGCCGAACCAGGGCGTTTGCCTCGCCGCCGCTTCTTGTGCGATGGATCGGGGTGCGGAGCATTCAGGGTGCTCGGGCGAATCGTCGGCCACCGCGGCAGTCCCTTCAGCCTGGTGATTTCGTCGCGCAGCGCTCGAATCTCTGCCTGCTGCTCTTCGATCACGCGCAGCAAGCGATCCACCAATGGCGTCCGCTCTCCCGCAGGCACCTCGACGTCAGCAACCTTCCTCAGCTTGGGTCCATCCATGCCCGACAAGAAACACCAAAACCACCCTCCGAGCAAAGAGCAATTTCACGGGGTTATTGAGAACTTACGGGAGACCTTCGGTCCGGCGATCGGCGGGGTCGGGAGACCCGCGCCGAGCGCGGCTCGGCAGGAGCCTCGCCCTCCCAGGATGATGCACCGGCGCTGGTCGTTCTACTTGTTTTTGGAGAAGAGCCATTCCCCCAGGCCGGGCTCGTGGTAGGCCTTGGTCCAAGAGTTGTGGCCGACGCCGGGGTACTCGGTGTACTTGGCCTCGACGCCGGCGGCCTTGAGCAGGTGATAGATCGAGCGGGAACGGCCGACCGGCACCACGCTGTCGCTGGCACCGTGGAAGATCCAAAAACTCGTGCCGGCAAGATCCTTCGACCGGGAATCGTCGGCCCCGCCGCAGACCGGGACCGCGGCCGCGAAATAGCCGGGCCGGCGGAGGCAGGCGTCGAACGATCCGAACCCGCCCATCGAAAGGCCTGTCACGTAGCGACGCGCGGGATCGATCGAGAACTCCTTTTGGAGCGAATCGAGCAGTTCCAGGACCAGCCGCATCGGCTTGCTCGGCTCGGCCGGCGTATGATGGGGCTTCTTCGGGCTCCAGGCGACCTCGACCCATTTGGACCCGGCAGGGCACTGCGGCGCGACCAGAAAACAGGGATGCTTGGCGCCGAACTCGCCGGTCACCAGGTCGAGCACTTCGGCGTGGATCAGTTGGGCCTCGTTGTCGGCGCCGCGCTCGCCGGCCCCGTGCAGGAAGAGGATCAGCGGGTACTTCTTCGCGGCGTCGTAGCCCTTGGGCACGAAGAGGCGATAGGGGATCGACTCGCCCTGGGCATCCTTGAAGACCCGCTTCTCCAACTGCTTCCGCGGATCGGGCTCGCCCGCCCGAACCACCGCGGCGCAGAGGATCAGCCCCGTGAACACACACCAAACCGCCGTCGGATCACACGAGACTCGCATCGAGGCAACTCCTGGGAGTGAAAGGAAATCGCAAATATCCAATTGCAAATATCAAATATCAAATATCGGCCGCCGATGGAAGACGCCCGGTAATTGAGAAATGCGTCCGCGATGCTTTCCAATTTTTCCAGAGCTTTTCCTTTTCCCTTCCCCTATTCGCACTTCATTCCGCTGAACACTTACTGGTTTCGCGCACTGGGTGCCGTCGCACTTATCGGGAGCATCCTTGCCGCGGCCGGTTTCGCCCAGGCAGGCGACGCACCGATGGCAGGCGGGGCGAAGGACAACGTCCACTACAAGGTCCACATCGAAGACCCCAAACACCCGATCGTCCGAGGGTTGGCCGACTTCCAGATCACCAACGAGGTCTACGCAGGCCATGGCCTCGACCCGAAGGTCCATGTAATCCTCACGACCGACAAGCCAAGCAACATGAAGGCGATCGCCTGGGTCCACTCCTGCCGGCATAGAGAGGGAAGTCGGGGTTCGGCTTGGCGGGCCGACCGTTTGTGGTAGAATCAGCGGTGGACATTGCAGGTCGCCCCCCCCCAATTACAGGGGTAGATTGAAAATGGATCGACGCGGGCGTCAAATCGGGCGTGGGAACCGGGCGTAGTGGCGTCAAAACGGGCGTCAACGGCCTACGCCCGACACTTCTAGCCTGATCCGCCTACGGCCGAAGTCAAGCGGGAGAAATAACTTGTGACGTTCGATGGAGGGTAAGCGAATGGCTAGCGGCCACACTGGAAATGTGGTGCCCCAGTAATGGGGTTGCGGGTTCGAGTCCCGTGCCCTCCGCTTGGATGGTTCGCAGCAACTCGCAAGTTGTCGTAAGCACTCGCAAAAGGCTTTGACAGATAAGGACTTGTGTCGATACTTGCGATGTCCTGCGAACCCCCTCGGCTGGCTGCTGCACCGCTTTTTGCACCGGAATTCGCGGTAGACTGCACCGGATTTTGCAGCGCGGTCTCGATCAGTCTGCCGATGGCCTTGGAGAAGTCGTCCTCGGTCGTCATCAAGTAGTGTTTCATGGCGATCTTCGGCGTGTTGCCAAGCCATGCAGTGACGACGTGGATGGGGTACTCTCGGGCAAGCTCCGTCTCTCTCGACGCCCTCAGCGAGTGAAACAGCCTGGGCCAGGGGCTCATCCCGGCCCGTTTCACGACCCGCAAAAACTGCGTTCGCAGGTTGCAGTTCTTCCACCCTTTGGGCGTGTCGGCAGCCAGACGGTAGGCATGTTTCCCCACGACGTACACGGTCCCATTTTCCGCGGCCGCGTGCGCTTCCTCAAGGATCGCTCTTAGCTCGGGAAACAAGGGAACGTCCCTGGTTTCCTTGCCGGGATGGTGCTCGGTCTTCGGCGAGTGAACTCGGAAACGGCCACGCTCCCAGTCCACATCCACCCATTTTAGGGTCAGCACTTCACTGGGGCAGCGCAGGCCGCCGATGCGGCTGAGGGCGACGATCACCCGCCAATCGGTGCTGGTGCAGGCAGCCAAGAGCCGGTCGGTCTCCTCCCGCGTAATGAACCGCTCTCGGTCGGGGTCGATTGTTGCCTTGGCCCCGACCTCGGCGAACGGGTTGCTCGGGATGAGCTTTCGCTTCGTTGCGGCCTTGAAGAACTGTCGGGCGAATTGCAGCCGCTTGGCGATTGTGGTCGGTGCAAGCTCTTCCTTGAGCAGGTACGTTTTGAAGTCTTCGGCCATCGTCTCGTCGATGGTCCGAAGGTCGCGATCTGCCCCGAAGCACTCCTTCAGGTTTCGTTCCGTTTGCTTCCAGACTTCGAGGGTGGCCGGCTTCACATCGACGCGCCGACTCATGTACTCGGCTATAAATCCCGCCACAGTTGCCTCTGCGGCGGGCTCCCGTTTCGGCACAAGGCCCACGGCAGCCAGCTTCTCGGTCATCGCCTCGTCGAGTCCGGCCACCCAGCGCGCGGTTTCATCGTCAACTGCATGGCCGGCGAGCTTGGCGGCAACCAACAATTCGACCCGCAGCTTGACCGTTTCCGCGATCCGCTGCGTCACTTTGCCCAGTCTGATCGAGCGCCGCTTGCCGTCTGGCGCGATGAACTGGATCGTGCGGCGGCCGTTGGGTTGTCGGGAAATGCTAGCCATTACTCAATCGTCTCCAGTAGCTCAGGTTGCTTATCGCCGCCTTCACGACAACGATCCACGAACGCCCGAACATCGGCCGGATCGTACAGCACGCGCCGCCCGATCCTGACGCACGCCAGAGCGCCCTCTTGCGTCAGCGTCCAGACGGTACGTGAGCTAACGCCAAGGGCCGTTGCGGTCTCACCTGTGGTCATCAACGATTCCATTATAATTGGCCTCCTATCTGTTCTGAAGCGACAGACCTTCTCGACGCTCGTATGCGGTAGCTCGGCCGCCGATCGGCACGGCTTTGGCGTCGAGAAGGTAGTTGGTAAAGAGTCGCCCGATCAGCGCGTTTATACGCTCTATCGTCAACAGCGCGTTTATACGCTCTGTCGTCGTAGGGCCTGCCTCTCAACGCCTACGAAACAAGCCGCGGTGACGCGGCGGATTGACTGGCTGTGGCTCGGGCTTCGGCTCAACCGGCTTGGCGGCCGGCGGCTCGGCCGGGGCGGCGATCTCCACTTCCACGGGCACCTCGATGACGGTTGGCGTCATGGCGGATTCGAGGGAGATTGGCGGCGGTGCCAGGGTCGGCTCTGGGGCGATGCTGACCGGCGTGGCGGCCGGTGCTGCGGCCAGCGGGGCGCGGGTCAGCCAGACGCCCAAGGCGATCGCCAAGGCGACCAGGACGACGGCAGCGACAGTGCGGTTCAGCAGGGCGAGTTTCATGGCGCGGTGTCCTTCACGTAGGGATATTGCTGGGCGGGGCTCACTCCGCGAAGATGCCACAGGCATACCAGACGCCGTTGCTGCCGCGTCTCATGGAGTAGCCGTAGCAGCGGCAGCGGCCGTTGACGGCGGACCAATGGCCGGCAGACAGTCTCCAGGATCGGTACATCTCGTAGGCAGCGGCATCCATGTCTTGCCCCGGCCAGCTCTCGTTGGCGACTTCCTTGAAGGTGTGACAATCGGGCATCTGACGGCGCAACTCGGCTACTCGCCATTCCCATCCTTGGTGGCCTTGGGTGTGAACGGACGCCTGATAGGCGGCGTGCTGTTCGGCGGCTCGTTGCAGGACTTGATGCAGTTGGCCCGTGGCGATGCTCTGGACGCCCCAGTTTCGTCCCTCGGCAATCAGCCGATCGTCAGATGAGGCCAAAGGCACGGTGGTCAGAAGCAGACAAGCAACGAATCGAATCATCGTTTGACCTCTTGGTATGGGGGTAACGGATCATCAGGCGTGCTTCTCGTTGATTTCCTTGAGGACGCTCTTGATGTACTTGCGGGCCACCTTGAATCGCAGAACCAAGGCACTGCCAAGGCAACCGCCGATGGCCATACCGATCCCTTGGAGGGCCGAGTTGCCCAAGTGGGTCAGGGTTTCTGCGCCGTGCATCACGGCGTAGGTGACGGCCGACCCGGCTGCGG
>CAYSGY010000399.1:0-5549 GCA_964430315.1 uncultured Planctomycetaceae bacterium | reverse complement strand
TGAAACGGCAGAGATTGGGGTTTCGGTAACAACTCAGCCGGAGGAAATTGCCGGAAGAGGAGAAGGAAGAAGAAGGATGGGGGGGAAAACTGGAAAAGAGAAGAGGCGAGGGTTCCCATTCAGGATCGTGCGATCGGGGAACGGCTTCCCGTCTTCTCCATTTCTCCAGAGCCTCCCCTTCTCCCTTCCCCGCTCGCACTTCAATCCGCTGAGCACTTGCGACTTCTCCTGCATTGCAGGAAGGGGGATTCTATGTTCCGGCATGTCCTTGACGACCGCCGGTGTCTCCGGCTCGGCTTGATGGCGTTGCCTGCGTGGCTGGGCATGTTCGTTGCGGTCTTGCCCGGGCCGGCAGCAGAGATCGTTCGCGTGGAAGAGGACTGGCAGTTGCAGGTCGCCACGCCCGATCCGGTGAGCGACGCCCCGCAGGTCACCTGTCTCATCTCGCCGTTGGGCGACGTCCGGTCGATCCACGCGGCCTTCGAGTTGAACCAGCGCAGTCTGCCCCATTTCTCCGCCGGCGGCCTGCAGCTTCAACTCTGGAACGGCGAGTCGCCGCAGGGCCACGTCCAATCCGCGGCTACGGAGATCATGCGGCAACCCGACGAGATCGTCACGTGGACTCAGTCCATGGAAATCGTCGGCGGCGTGCTCAAGTTCGCCGTCATCAACGGCCACTCGACCACCTGGGGCGACTTCGGCGGCGAGGGCCTGCTGAAGATCGATGTCCCGACGACACTGACCAACCTGAACCTCTACGACCCGCAGGTCTCGGTCGACAACTCGGCCGTGGGGTATGCGGCAAACCGCGTGACCTCGTTGGTGCTGAAGCGGGTGCGGGTCGTCACCAACACCGGCGAGACGGCCGAGGACACGACGCCTCGGATCGTGCAAGGCCAGCCTTAGCCGCCGGAAAACTGCCGAGGCACGAAACGCGAGAAGAGGGGAGACATGAAATATGCGATGCAGTCATGACTTCGATTCGCAAGACCGCCAGGGCCGGCAGAATCGTTCGGGCGCTGTGGCGGTGTTCACGCTCTTCATCCTGGTCGCCATGATGGTGATCGTCGCCTTGGCGATCGATGTCGGGTACCTGGTCTTCGTCGATACCGAGCTGCAACGGACGGCGGATGCCGCGGCGATTGCGGCCACATGGAGGCTCGTGGAGCAGGAAGGGCTGGGGGTTCCCTTGAGCCCGGATGACGCCGAGGCGGTCCGCACCACGGCCAGCCGATTTGCCTCGCTCAACGGCGTGGCCAATTCGACCGTGTCGCTCGCCGCCGCCGACGTGACGATCGGAAACCTCGCGTATCCGTTCTCCGCCGGCTCCGTCATGACCTTCGCCGATCCCGGCCACTTCAACGCGGTGAAGGTCCGCGTGCGCAAGACGAGTAGTGCGGACGGAAACGGCACCGTGCCGCTCTTCTTCGCCCGGATCCTCGGCGTCAACGGCTGCGACATGCAGCGCGAGGCGACCGCCGCGTTTCTCGGCAACTCCAGCGGGTTCCGCACGCCCTCCGACGGCCGGAACCTCGATATCCTCCCCTTCGCCTTGGACAAGACGACCTGGGACGACCTCCTGGCAGGCGGCGGCACCGACAACTACCGCTGGGATCCCGGCGCCAAGTGCGTGCGCAGCGGCCCGGACGGCGTCCGGGAGGTCAATCTCTATCCCCAGGGGACCGGGTCGCCCGGCAACCGGGGCACCGTCGATATCGGCGCGTCGAACAACAGCACCGCCGACATCTGCCGCCAGATCCGTTGCGGGATCAGCCCGTCGGATCTGGCGCATCTCGGCGGGAAGCTGGAATTCGACCGCGATGGCAAGCTCTATCTCAACGGCGACACAGGGATCAGCGCCGGCGTGAAGGACGACCTGGCCTCGATCTTGGGGCAACGGCGCATCATCCCCGTTTTTGAGACCGTAGCCGGGCCGGGCAATAATGCGACGTATACGATCGTGGGGTTCTCCGGCATCCGGATCATGCACGTGAAGCTGACCGGCAGCCCGTCGCAGAAGCAGGTGATGATTCAGCCGGCCAGGATCGTCAGCCGCGGGGCCATACCCGCCACCGAGGGCGCCCCGGCCAGCCAGTTCGTCTATTCGCCGGTGTGGCTGGTCCACTGAAGGAGAGACGGGACGCTCAGCGTCGCATGCCGTCACGCGGTTGGTGCGGCGCCGTCACGCGGTTGGTGTGATGCCGTCACGCGGTTGGTGTGGCATGCCGTCACGCGGCCGGTGTGGCATGCCGTCACGCGGCCGGTGTGGCATGCCGTCACGCGGCGTAAGCCGCGGGTCGGCATGGCGAGATGCAGACATGCCGACGCTTCGCGACGGCATGCCACACGGCGCGACGGCATGCCACACCGGCCGGTCACGGCGTCCGGCTTACCCGCTTCTCCGGGGTGGCCGCGGCGGGCAGACCGATGACCAGGCCCATCTTGTCGGGCGCCGGGGGCGTCGGCGGACCCTGGTTGATCTTGAACAGCGGCAAGTAGCGGTAATAGACTTCCAGCGTGAGGGTCGAGAAGGCGGTCACGTAGAGCCGGCCGGCCTGGCTCCATTTGTCGACCGCGGGGCGTTCCGGGTCCCAACTCCCCTCGGCGCATCCTCCCTTGCACTGGGTGGAGATGAGCGTGCGCCGCATCTGCCGGTTCCAGCGGTCCCAGTCGGGGCCCATGAAATTGTGCATCGCCAAGGTGGCGTAGTACCAGTAGTAGATGTCGCGGTCGATGTTCGCGTCGGGGAGATTGGAGAGCAGATACTGCCGGCCCTCGATCATGGACGGATCGTCGCGCGCGATGCCCATGTACTGCTGGCAGAGCATCCCGACGGCCGTCATCGAGGGCGAGACCTCGCGGTACGGCACGTAGACGTAGAGGCCGTGTTCCTTCCCTTGGGAGCAGGAGGCGAGCCATTTGCGGGCGCCCTCGAAGCACATCGAGTTGACCCCGATGCCCGCCATCTGGGCGCTTTTGAGCGCCATGACCTGCCAGCCGAGGACGGACGTGTCGCCGTCGTGCGCGCGGGCCACGTAGCGCCAGCCGCCGTGGACCTCGTTTTGGGCCTGCTCGATGAATCGCACGGCCTTCGTGGCGGCCGACCCGACCGCCTCGTCCTTGGTCAGTCCGTAGGCCTCGCACAAGGCGATGGTGGCCAGCCCGTGCGAGTACATGGGCTGGGGGGCGCCGGCCGACAGGTCGCCGGTCTTCCCGTTCTGGTGTTTCAACAGCCAGGAGATCCCCTTTTGGACACGTTCGCGGTAGGGGCCTCTGGCCTTGTGGGTCTGGCCGGCGCCCTGGAACGCGAGAAGGGCCATGGCGGTCGCGCCCGCGTCGGCCTGGACGGTTCCCGGACAACTGCACGAACCGCCCTTGCAGTGCTTCGTGTGCTGGAGGGTCCAGTTTCCGGCGGGGGCCTGGTGCCGGGCGAGCCAGTTGAGTCCGCCGGCGACGGCCCGTTCGCTGGCGATCGTGCCGCCGCTGATGCCCGCGAGTTCTTCGCGGCGTCCGCTGCCGCGTCCGCCCAGGCCGGTGCCCGATCCGCCGCCCGCCCCCCGGGGATCCCCCCTGCCCCACGGACCCCCCAGCCCCCCCCCCCCCCCCCCCCGGGCCCATAGCATGGGGCGCAAAAAACCCCCCGCTCGACACGCCGAGCCCGCCCCCGCCCTCCGCCGGGCCGATTCGATTGGGCAGCATCAACCCACCGTTGCCGCCGAGTTCCAGCCCTTTCTGATCGCTCGGCTTTCCGCCGCCCGGCTCGACGAACGTGTCGGAATCGTCGATGAACAGGGCCTTCTGCGGCGCTTGCGGGCCCAGCAGAAGCGTGTCGGGGTTCAAGACCGTGGTCTCGAACGGCGCTTGGCCGATCTCGAAATGCGGAATGTCCACATCCACCGGCGCTTCCACGCTGGCGGCGTCCAACGTGAGGGCCTGCTTCGAATCGGAGGAGCCGAAGACCGTCGGGAACATCTCCGGCAGCGCCGCGAACAAGATCGCAAGGATCACGAACCCGATCGCATGGACCAGCGCGCTGGTGAGATACCAGTAACCCTCTTCTCGAAACCACCGGCGCAGGGCCACGTTGGCCGGCACTCCGGCCGGAACGAAGTGGTCGATGAGCCGGTCGATCAGACGCTGCATGGACCGTAACTTTCAGAGAAGACAACCGCACGTGCGGCGGGACTGCCCGGCGTCGCCCCGCATTTACTCGATTATACGGCAGCCTTTGCGGGAACACCAAACCTTGCGCCCGCGATTCGTGCAGAGACCCGCCGCCGCGCTCCTTTGCAGGGCATCTTAGGCCCCGAATCGCCCTAGGATCGTCAATCCTGGCAGAATCAACACCCCTTGTGTGGGTGGTAATTCGCTTGACAACAGCGCGGCAACCGCCGGATGTGTCCTCGATCCACCACACGTGTCGGATTCCAGGAAGCCCACGGGTTGCAACCCGTGGGCTTGAGTCTCTGGAGGACTATCCGTCTGGGTTGTCGAGCAGCTCCTGGAGGCGGGCTGCCAGCGCTGGGGGGAACCGGGGCGGCCAGGTGGCATCGATCAGCCCGACGCCAATCAAGTCGAGAACGTGATCGACGTCCTGCGTGTTGCGCACCGCCGATTCATCGACGCGCGAGACCCATGCGGCCACGGCGTTTCCTCCGGCCACGGCGTAGGCAACACCCGCCCTCTCCAACGCCGAAGCCGCGCGCAGCAATCGTTGACGAACCTTTTCCACGGCCCCGATCATCCTTTCCCAAGAGACCCCGCCGTACTCGACCCGTGACATGCTACTCGCTCCCAAATCCCCGTTCTACCCCGACCACACCCCGGCGATCGGCGTGCCGCAGGAGGCGCACTTGCCGTCCAGCAATCGCGTCCCCCGCACGTCGAATCCGGCCCGCTCGATCACCGCCTTGCGGCAGCCCGGGCAGAAGGTCGTCTCCGCATCCTCGACCTCGCGGACGTTGCCCAGGTAAACGTAACGCAGGCCGCACGCCCGGGCAAGGTCGCGGGCCTCTAGGAGGATCTCCACCGGCGTGGGCGGCAGATGGGTCAGCTTGTGGTCCGGATGGAACCGCGAGAAGTGGAGCGGATGGTCGGGTCCGAGGTTCGCCGCAAGCCACTCGCACATGCGCCGGATCATGGCCGGATCGTCGGTGTACGTGGGCACCACGAGGTTGGTGACCTCAAACCACACGCCCTCCCGCTTCAGCGTCTTGAGCGTGTTGAGGATCGGCTCAGGGCGCCCACTGTTGAGCCTCTGGTAGATCTCCGGGTCAAAACCCTTGAGGTTCACGTTGGCCGCGTCGATCACGCGGCACAGTTCCACGAGCGGCTCCTCGTTGATCGAGCCGCAGGTGATCCAGAGGTTCTTGAGGTTCTTGGCCTTGGCCCGGCGGGCCGTGTCGAACATGTACTCGTACCAGGCGATCGGCTCGGAGTAGGTGTAGGCGATCGTCGGGATACGAAAATGCTCGGCCAGGGCGACGACGTCGTCGGGGAACAGGCTCAGACGCTCCGGGTCCACGCGCCGCAGCGTCTCCGGGGCCGCC
>CAYSGY010000398.1:0-5563 GCA_964430315.1 uncultured Planctomycetaceae bacterium | reverse complement strand
CGACCCTCGACTCTCGACCCTCGACTCTCGACCCTCGACCCTCGACCCTCGACCCCTGACCCCCAACCCCTAATCCCATGATCAAGCCCCTGATCCTTGCCGCTGCCGACGCCTCCCAAGAGAAGCTCTTGTCGATGGGCGGGGTCGATATGTTCATCGTGGCGATCTACTTCGCCGTCGTCATCCTCATCGGCGTCTACTTGAAGAAGTTCGCGACGACCGGCGACGAGTTCTTCATGGCGGGCCGCAAGATGACCGCCTGGATCGCCGGCCTGAGCTTCATCTCGGCCAACCTCAGCTCGTTGGAGACGATGGGCTGGTCGGCCATGGCCTACCAGTACGGCATGCTCGGGGCGCATGCGTATCTCATCGGGGCGATCCCGGCGATTCTCTTCCTCGCCATGGTGATGATGCCGTTCTACTACATCTGCCGCACGCACTCCGTGCCGGGCTACCTGAAGCTCCGCTACGGCGAAGGGAGCCGCGCGCTAGCGGGCATCTCGTTCGCGTTCATGACCGTGCTGGTGAGCGGGGCCAGCATGTTCGCTATGGCCAAGATCCTGCACCTGCTGCTCGGCTGGAACATGAACGTGAGCATCTGGGTCGCGTCGCTCACGGTCGCCGTCTACGTGACCCTCGGCGGGCTCATCTCCGCGGTGTTCAACGAGGTGCTCCAGTTCTTCCTGATCTGGTTCGGATCGCTCTTGATCCCGATTCTCGGCCTGATTCACGCGGGCGGGTGGAGCGGCATGATGGAGTCCATCCGCAACAACGTCAAGGTGATTCACCCCACCGTGTCCGGCGCCGACTTCACCAGCCTGTGGCGCAATCTCGGCTCGTTCGACTCGAACCCGATGGGCATCGACTGGTTCGGCATGGTCTTCGGTCTCGGGCTGGCGGTGAGTTTCGGATACTGGTGCACCGACTTCCTGCAAGTGCAGCGGGTCATCGTGGCCAAGAACCTCCGCTCGGCCCAGAACGGCACCGTAATCGGGGCCGTCCTGAAGATGTGCGTGCCGCTGATCGTCACGATCCCCGGGCTCTTGGGCCTGGCGGTCCTTACCCACGCCGATGGCTCCCCGATGGTCCTCGTGCCCGAGAGCGATCCCCGCGCCGGGATCACGCACCAGACGTTCAACGACGTGCTGCCGCTTCTGATGGGCAAGTACCTGGGGCCGGGCCTTCTGGGCCTGGGCATCACGGCCATGATCGCCGGGTTCATGTCGGGCATGGCCGGCAACGTCAGCGCATTCGCCACCGTGTGGACCTACGACGTCTACCGGCCCCTGCTCGTGAAGAATGCCAGCGACCGCCATTACCTCGGCATGGGCCGCGCGTGTTCGATCCTCGGCGTGCTCCTTTCGATCGGCACGGCCTACATGCTCTTCTTCTTCTCCAATATTCTCGAATTCCTCCAGGTGCTGGTCTTCTTCTTCATCGTGCCGTTGTTCGGCGTGGTGATCGTGGGCATGCTCTGGAAGCGGGCTACCAAGGCCGGCGGATTCTGGGGGTTCCTGACCGCCATCCTCGTTTCGATCAGCATGTGGGTCTACGTCCACTGGTTCCCCGAGGGGTTCCGGCCGCAGCCCGCGCTCGTGCTCCAGACCGTCCGGTCGACCGACCAACCCGAAGTCCCGGTCGTCGTCAGCAAGATCGACAAGAAGAAGATCGAGGGCCGGGAGAAGATCGACTCCGTGGTGGTCGAAAGCGGCGTGGTCAAGGCGACCAACGTGCCGATCCCGAGCGACGCCGTTGCGCAGGACCCGGCCGCCGCGGGGACGCTCGTGGTGCAGAAAGAGGTCGCGCTGCCGTCGGTAATCGACTTGAAGTCGGGCAAGGGCGTGGACGTCCGGGTGCTCGCGCCGGCGGTCGTTTACGCCGGGTCCCTGGAGACCGCCAAGTTCGGCGACGACCGCGTGACCGTGGTCCTGAAGCCGGGAGTGAAGGTCGAGTCCTCGAACGTGACCAAGCACTTCGTCCCCGCGGAGTTCAATCCCGCCCACACGAAGTACGTCGCGCGGTCCGAGAAGGCCAAGCCCATGGCCGTGAACATGTACAGCGCGTTCTGGACATTCGTGGTTTCGGTCGTGGTGGCGGTCGGCGTGAGCCTGTTCACGACGCCCAAGCCCGACGAGGAACTCAAGAACCTGGTGATGGGCCTGACGCCGCTGCCCGACGAAGGCCCGTGCTCCTGGTATGAGAGGCCGCTCCTTTGGGCCGCGCTGGTAGGCGCGGTGCTTGTGACGATCAACATCCTCTTCTGGTGAGAGATAAACGATGCAGTCGGAACATCAGGTGCCGATCTGGTTCTTCATCGGCGCGTTGCTCTTGATCTACGGGGTGGTGATCTTCGGGGTCGGCGTCTGGCACCTCGTGAGCCCGCCGCCGCCCGAGGCCCGCGTGGCCCTCTACCACCTCCACGCCGATATCTGGTGGGGCGTGTTGATGACGCTGGTGGGCGCGATGTACTGCGTGAAGTTCCGGCCCGACGGCAGCCAGCCGTAGTGCTCCGTCCGTCGCGCCTCGATCTGTGGCACAGCCGCCCCCGGCTGTGCGAAATGCCATGCACCGCCGAGGGCGGCTGTGCGAAATGCCCTACACAGCCGAGGGCGGCTGTGCCACTTCACGAGGTCCCCACTCGCCGGCCCTCTTCAGTCGTTCTGCTCGCCGAGCACGTCGTTGAGGACCTCTTCGTTGACGAAGATGGGCAGCGCGGGGTGGCAGGTCACGGCCACGGCGATGGCGTCGGAGGGTCGGGCGTCGATCTCGACCAACTCTCCCTGGTGACGCACGCGGAGCTTGGCATAGTAGGTGTGGTCGCGAAGCTCGCTGATAATGACGTCCTGGAACTCCGCGCCGAGGTTCTCGACGACGTTCACAATGAGGTCGTGCGTGAGCGGGCGAGGCGACGCCTCCCCCCGGACCCGGCGGTGGATGCTCGTCGCCTCGAAGATCCCGATCAGGATAGGGAACTGCCGGTCCCCGTCGATTTCCTTCAGATAGATGACCTGGTTCTCGTTGATCTCACTGATGATGATCCGCGACAACTCCATCGGGACAGGCATGAATCGAGTCCTCACGCAAGAGGCTTATGGACCGGCCGGGGGGCGTCTCTTTCCAATCTGATTATAGGGCCCGCTGGGGGAGCGCAGGTAGGGGGCCTGTACAAGGGAGGCTTTTCCGGTAGACTGACAGAAGACCCTCATTCAGTCGCCAGGTTAAGGTAGTCAAAATGGAGAAACGCGTTTACAACTTCTCGCCCGGGCCCGCCATGTTGCCTCTTGCCGCCCTGGAGGAGGCCCAACGCGACCTGCTCGGCCTGCCGGGCACGGGGATTTCGATTCTCGAGATCAGTCACCGCAGCAAGGCGTTCACGGCGATCATCGAGCAGGCCGAGGCCAACCTCCGCAAGCTCCTGGCCATCCCCGCGAACTACCGGGTGCTGTTTCTCCAGGGGGGCGCGCTACTCCAGTTCGGAATGGTTCCGATGAACTTCCTTCGGAACACCGGCAAGTCGGCCGACTACCTCGTGACCGGCTCCTGGTCGAAGAAGGCCGCGGACGAAGCCGCGACCCAAGGCCAGGTCCGCGCCGCCTGGACCGGAAAGGCGGAGAACTTCAAGCGGATCCCGTCGCAGGGCGATTTGCAGTTGGACCCCAACGCGGCCTACGCCTACTTCTGCTCGAACGAGACGATCCACGGGATCCAGTTCGCGGCGGAGCCGGAGGTGGGCAGCGTCCCGTTGGTCTGCGATGCCTCGAGCGATTTCCTCTGCCGGCCGCTGAACATCGAGAAGTACGGAATCCTCTTCGCCTGCGCCCAGAAGAACGCGGGGCCCGCCGGGGTGACGGTCGTCATCATCCGCGACGACCTCGTGCTGAAGTCGCCCGCCGATCTGCCTTCGATGCTGAACTACCGCGTGATGGCGGAGGGCAAGTCCTTGCTCAACACGCCGCCCGTGTTCGCCATCTACATGGTGAAACTGGTGACCGACTGGCTGTTGAACACCGTGGGCGGGTTGGAGAAGATGGTCGAGATCAACCGGCGCAAGGCCCGGATGCTCTACGACGTGATCGACCGGGCCGGCGGCTTCTACGACGGCCACGCCGAGCCGGCCAGCCGCTCGATCATGAACGTTGCGTTCCGCTTGCCCAACGCCGGCGTCGAGGAGGAGTTCTTCAAGGAGGCGAAGCAACACGGGCTGGTGGAGTTGAAGGGGCACCGCTCCGTGGGCGGCTGCCGGGCCTCGATCTACAACGCCATGCCCGAGGAAGGCGTGCAGACCCTCCGTGACTTCATGGTCGATTTCCACAAGAAGCACGCGTGAGCGATGAGAATCCTCGTCAGCGGGGCGAGCGGCCTGGTCGGATCGGCGATCGTCCGCCGCTTCGCCTCGCCGGCCGACGAGGTGGTGCGTCTTGTCCGTCGTGAGTCCGGGCCCGGGCCCGCGGAAGTGCCTTGGAACCCCGAGGCCGGCACGATCGCCGCGGAGGGACTTGAAGGACTCGACGCGGTCGTCCACCTGGCGGGCGAGAACCTCGGGACCGGCCGGTGGACACGGGCGAAGAAGGCTCGGATCCGCACCAGCCGCGTCGACGGCACCCGCTTGCTCGCCAGCGCCCTCGCCGGCCTGAAACGACCGCCCAAGGTGCTCATTTCCGCCTCGGCGGTCGGCTTCTACGGAAACCGAGGCGACGAGGAACTCGACGAGCAGAGCCCGCCAGGCACCGGCTTCCTGGCGGGCCTGTGCCGCGACTGGGAAGCGGCCACGGAGCCGGCGGCCCAAGCGGGTATTCGCGTGGTGACCGCGCGATTCGGGGTGATCCTGGCCCGGGAAGGCGGGGCGCTGGCTCGAATGCTCCCGATCTTCCGCCTCGGCCTGGGCGGCCGGCTTGGCAGCGGCCGGCAGTTCATGAGTTGGATTACGCTCGACGACGCCCTCGGCGCCCTCCGCTTTGTCGTGGCCGACGACTCGCTTTCCGGCCCCGTGAACCTCGTCGCGCCGAACCCGGTCACGAACCGCGAGTTCACCAAGACGCTGGGCCGCGTGCTGCACCGGCCCACGCTCCTCCCAGCCCCGGCGCTCGCCCTCCGGATCGCGTTGGGCGAAATGGCCGGCGAGATGCTCCTGGCAAGCGCCCGCGTGCTGCCTCGCCGGCTGCTGGCCTCGGGCTTCCGTCCCACGGCCCGGGCCTTGGAGCCTGCGCTCCGGGCGACCGTGGAGCCGTCTGTCTAGGTCATGGCGTTCCTATTGAGGGCCCGTCGCCGGCGAGCGACTGATCTGCTGAATCAGCGTTGCGGTGACAAGAACGCATCCTCGCGAAACGGGATCCATGAACGGCGAATATTGAATACTGACTCGCGAAGGTGGAATTGGGGCCGCGCGGGGTTGGTCGCGGTACGCGGGGAGGTGAAAAGCCCGACGTTGCGAGGCAGCGTCCGTATTCCGGCTTTGCTCCTGGGAACTCGTTTCCCGGCGGTCCGGAACCCCGAAGGGGCGGAATAGGGCAGCCCAGGGCAACGCCCTCGTTGTTGCACACAAGTCTGAACTGGCATTGGTAAA
>CAYSGY010000397.1:0-5582 GCA_964430315.1 uncultured Planctomycetaceae bacterium | reverse complement strand
GGAGATGACCTTGCGAGAGGGAAAGAACCGGGAAATCCGCCGGATCCTAGCTCGCGTGGGCCATAAGGTGTTGCGGCTGATGCGTCTTGCCGTCGGGCCGGTTCGGCTCGGCGACCTGGCGCCCGGCGACTTCCGACGCCTCACGCGATTGGAGGTGGAAGCCCTTCGCCGGGCGTCCCAGGGACCGTCGCGCCGTGGGGCTCCGTCGCGGCCTTCGCACGGCGCGGGGCGGTCTTTCCGGCCCGGCAAGAAACACACATCGGAAACGGCGAGGAAAGGCCGTCCTGCGCGGAAACGGAAGGAGCCTTGACGATGGAGCACCGTCACGTCTGCTACGCGGATACCGCGTGGCACGGCCGGGTGGAAATCGAGGAGAACCGGCTCCTGGCGCGGGACACGTACCGGCTGCGGATCCGCGCCCCCGAGATTGCGCGGCGGATCACGCCGGGCCAGTTCCTCATGCTGCGTTTGGCCGATTGCAGCGATCCGCTCCTGGGCCGCCCGCTGGCCTTCTACGACACCGTGTTGGACGAGAACGGCTCGGCGGTCGGGCTGGAGATCGTGTATTTGACGGTCGGCAAGATGACGCGGCGCCTGGCTTCCCTCCATTCAGGCGATCCCCTGGAGGTCTGGGGGCCGTTGGGCAACGGCTTCGCGCCTCCTGAGGCCGAGCACCTGGTGATGGTAGCCGGCGGCATCGGTCAGACCCCCTTCCTGGCCTTGGCCCGGGAGTCTCTCGGGCAGCGTGGCTACGGGGATCCGAAGCGTCGGGCGGCGACCGCGAAGAAGGTCACGTTGTGCTACGGGGCGCGGACGGCCGACGCGTTGGCCGGCGTCGACGATTTCGAGCGGCTGGGCGTGGAGGTCGTGGTGTACACCGACGACGGCTCGGCCGGACACCGGGGCCTGGTGACCGACGCGATCCGCCCGGTGATCCGGCGATCCACCCTGTCATGCCGGATTGTCTGCTGCGGCCCCGAGCCGATGATGGAGGCGTGCGCCCGCCTCGCGCGGGAACTGGGCGTATCGTGCCAGGTTTCGCTGGAGTCGCCCATGGCCTGCGGCATCGGGGTATGCTTCAGTTGCGTGGCCAAGGTGCGAGACACCTCGGGCGCATGGGACTACCGCCGGACCTGCATCGAGGGCCCCGTCTTCGATGCCGAGCGGATCGAATTCTGAGAGGCTCAGCTCTTCGCCGCGGCCTTCGCCTTGGCGGCCTTGATCTTGGCCGACAGTCGCGACTTGCGCCGAGCGGTGGCGTTGGGATGCACCACGCCCCTGGCCGCAGCCTGATCGAGTTTCTTCGACGTCGCGCGGAATTCGGCAGTCGCCAGCTCCAGATTGCCCTCGACGACCGCGGCCTCGACCCGTTTCGACCGCGTGTGCAAGTCCCGCTTGATCGCGCGATTCTTGGTCCGCCGGATCGTGTCCTGCCGCAGCCGCTTGGCTGCACTTTTCGTGGTCGGCATGTTCGCTTAACACCTATTCCTTGTGCCAAATACTTACAGGTCTCAAGAGTCCCGAAGTCTCATAGGCTTCAGAACGCCCGCGGGGACCCAGCGACCGTCTGGGAATCCCTCCGGGATTCCGTTGGCAAGTCCCCTCACCCCCTGCCCCTCTCCCGTCCAACGGGAGAGGGGAGTGATTCTGGGCCGGCCGCTCAGCCTTGCGGCCCTCCCTCCCCACCACCTCCGGACCCGTCATTCTCTCGCATTTCCCCGACTTTGTCCAGGAGGGCGGAGACGTCACGATAGCTGAAGTCCATGCCCGCCAGCACAGTCAAGTGACGCTCGGCGGAATCGAAGTCGTGCATGGCCAGGGCCAATCGGCCCGCCAGATAGAGGGCCTTCTTCTTGTTGTCCCCGTCCCGGTCGGGGATCTCGCGGATCGCCTCGTCGAAGTGCGACGCCGAGAGCCGATACTGCTTGATCTTCTGGAAACACTGGCCCAGGGAGAGGAGCGACAACCCTTTGCGTCGCGGATCATTACGGGCAAGCTGGTACTCGGCGATCGCTTCGTTATACATCCCGTTGAGCTTGTACCGCTCGCCCAGATCGTAACGGAACAGCAAGTTGTTGGGATACCTCGCCACGCGGTTCTGACAGAACTCCAGGTCCTTGACCTGATACTTCGCCTTGATGTCCAGGAACCGCTGCTGATCGGCTTCCGCGCCCGACTGTTCCGCCTGCTGCTGGACGCGGGTCATCTGCTGGCGGAGGTGCCGCAGTTGCACGTCTTCCCACTTCTCGCGGATGTCGATGTTCTTGTTGGAGACCTCGTAGGCCCGACGGAGCACTTCCTCGGCCTTGTCGAATGCCTCGTCGCGGACGTAAAGCTCCGAAAGCTCGACGTACTTGGGCAAGTCCTTGGGATTGCGGCGGATATCGCGCTCCAGCCGCTGTTCGGGCGTCAGGTCGCCGGCCTCCGGCGTAGCCGACCCGCCGGCCGAGAACTTCTGTTTCGAGACGTCGTCGCCTTTCTCCCACCCGCCCTTCTTGATCGTCTTCTTGACCGTGAGGCTGGCGATGGCCCGGCCCGCTTCCTCATTGCCCGGCTTCGCTTTCTCCACGCGGTGCCAGCAAGTGATGGCCTGATCGTATTGCTCGGCCTCGTCCAGTGCGATGGCACACAGACGGTTGATCTCCGGGTCCTTTGGATTCGGCTCCAAGGCCATCTTGAGATAGACCAACTGGGTCTGCAAGCACCCGAGGCCCTCGCACGCGTGGGCCATGGCGGTCAAGGTGGCCACGTGCCAGGGGTTGAGCTTCAGGACATCCAGCCCGTGCTTGATGACCCCCGCCCAGTCCTTCTGGATCGACGCCTTCTTGACCATCCCTTTCGGACCGATGCCCTGGATGGCGAAGAGGTTGCTCCCCTTCTTGTTGTTGCTATACTTCAGCTTGAGGTTGGCCAGATAACTCTGGGCGTAAGGCACATTCGTCGGGTCGCCGACGACGCATTGCGTGAACAACTCATTGGCGTAGTCGTAGTTCTCCTGGCGCATCAGCGAGTTGGCTTGCTCGAAGCACTGCTGAAGCCGTTTGCGCTTTCCGGGGGAAATCGGAGAGGTGCTGTCTTCGGGTGCCATGGTGAGAGCCGATCGATTGGGGGAGTGCGGGCGCGACGGAAGACCGATCCCATTCCCGGCCACAGGCCTTGCGGACTAACCGTCCATTCCATAAGGTCCTATTCTAACAACTGAAATCCCCAACACAACGCCCAACATGACCGCCGAACAAGGGGCGTGAGAACGCCGCTGCATGACCCAATCTCGCGCCACCACCGCCGGGCTCGTGTACCTTGTTGGGGCGGGACCGGGCGACCCGGGACTGATCACGCTGCGCGGGGCGCAATGCCTCGCGCACGCCGACCTGGTCCTCTACGATTACCTCGCCAATCCCGTAATCCTGAAACACGCGAACCCCTCTGCGGAGCTGATTTCCCTCGGACACCATGGGTCGCTCAAGCCGTGGCCGCAGTCCGAAATCAATGCCGCCATGGTGGATGCGGCTCGTATGGGGAAAACAGTTGTGCGACTCAAGGGGGGGGATCCCGATGTCTTCGGGCGAAGTGCGGACGAAATCGAAGCCCTCTCTGCGGCGGGGATTCCCTACCAGACGGTGCCGGGGGTTACGGCAGCGCTCGCCGCCTCAAGCTACGCGGCGATTCCCATCACACACGGTGAGCACTCGTCGGCCGTGGCCCTCGTCGCCGGCCAGGAGAGGCACACCAAGCACACCCCGTCGCTCGACTACGGGGCCTTGGCCGCGTTTCCGGGGACTATAATCTTCTACATGGGAGTCACGTCGGTTGGCGTGTGGAGTGAGGCGCTCCTCCATCGCGGCAAGCCGGCCGATACGCCGGTGGCGATCGTCCGACGCTGCTCGTGGGCCGACCAGGAGACCGTTCGCTGCACGCTCGGCGACGTGGCCAACGTCATTGCAGAACGTCGGCTCCGGCCGCCGGCGGTCATCCTCGTCGGCCGCGTCGCCGCCATGGGGCCGGAAGTGTCCTGGTTTGCCGGGCGTCCGCTGTTCGGCAAGCGGGTCGTGGTGACCCGGCCTCGCCAACAAGCGGAAACGTGTGTGGACCGGCTCGCCGAACTGGGCGCGACGGTGCTGTTTCAACCGGCGATCGAGATCGGGCCGCCGAACGACTGGGCCCCGGTCGACCGGGCCCTTGCCAACCTGGACCGCTATGACTGGGTCGTCTTCTCGAGCGTCAACGGCGTGCGGTTCTTCCTCGACCGGCTCTGGCATCACGGCGGCGACGCCCGCCGCCGGGGGCGGGTCAAGATTGAGGCGATCGGGCCGGGACCGGCGGAGGAGCTCGGGAAGGACCGGCTTCGGGCCGATCTGGTACCTCCGGAATACCGGGCGGAGTCGCTCGCCGAGGCCGTGGCGGCCGAGGCGCATGGGCGGCGTTTTCTCCTGGTTCGAGCGAGCCGGGGGCGTGAGGTGCTGGCCGAGCAACTCGGGTTGGCCGGCGCCCGGGTGGAGCAGGTGGTGGCCTATCGGAGCACCGATACTCAACGGCCCGATCCCGAGGTGGCCGCCGCCCTGGCCGAAGGACGGATCGACTGGATGACCGTCACAAGTTCGGCGATCGCGGAGTCGCTGGTCCGGCTGTTCGGCGAGACCTTGCGGCAGACGCAGTTGGCGAGCATCAGCCCGGTGACCTCCGAGACGCTGGCCCGCCTTGGCTTCCCGCCCGCCGCCGAGGCCGCCCGCTACACCATGGAGGGACTCGTGGACGCCATCCTCGCCGCTGCGCCGAGTCGCGGCCCGTGAGCGCCGATCGTGGCCTCGCCTACAACTGCTCCCGGAATGTCGTCCAACTGAGGAACGCAAGGATGAGCGCGCAGACGATGAACCCGACGCTCATCGCCATGCTCACCCCGCCAAAGGGCATGCCCAGCCCCAGATCGAGACCGAAGAGGATAACCAGCAGCAGGGCCACGACCATTCCGACAATGCAAAGTGCTTTGGGCATCGGAGCTATCCCCGGGCAGTTCTACGGTCAGCCAACCCCATTTAGTATAATCCGGATCGGTCCCGTTCTCCACTGACGTTTGCGAAAGCCAGGAGGCTTGATTTGGCATTGGGCCACGACGTTTCCGATCCCCCGACGCCCGACTGGAGCGCGTTGCGCGGTCAGATGCCGATCGCCCGACGCTGGGCCTACCTGGACCACGCGGCCGTCGCCCCGCTGCCGGAGCCGGCCCGGGAGGCAATCGTCCGGTGGGCCGAACAAGCGAGTGGCGACGGAGATGTCGCCTGGCCCGGGTGGGCTCAACAGGCGGAGGATCTCCGCAGGTCCTTCGCCGACCTGCTGGGGGCTTCACTCGACGAGATTGCGCTGACGCATAACACGACAGAGGGGATCAATATTATCTCAGAGGGCTACCCTTGGGAGGAAGGGGACAACGTGGTCACCCTGGCCGATGAATTCCCCTCCAACCAGTATGCCTGGATGAATCTCGCTAACCGGGGGGTGGATACGCGGCGTGTCGCCACTCACGGGGGGGTGGTCGATCTGGAACTCGTTGCTGCGGCCTGCGATCGACGGACTCGCATCCTCTC
>CAYSGY010000396.1:2788-5583 GCA_964430315.1 uncultured Planctomycetaceae bacterium | reverse complement strand
ACTACGCGACCGACGTCCAGCCGATCCTCGATCGGCACTGTGCGAACTGCCACAACGGCAAGGACCCCAAGGCCCTGCCGGACCTCCGCGGCGAGATGACCACCCTGTTCAATCGCTCTTACGAGGGCCTCATGCAGGGCAAATGGGTCAACACGATCCAGGAGTGGAACGGCGGCAACTACGCGATGATGCACGCCGAGATCGTCCCGCCGTATACCTACGGCTCGCACGCCAGCCGGCTGGTCAAGCTGCTCCAGGGCGGCCACTACGACGCAAAACTCTCGCCGGAGGAGTGGGTGCGGCTGGTCACGTGGATCGACTGCGGCGCGCCGTACTACGGATCGTACTATGGGCGGCGGAACCTCAGCTACCGGGGCGACCCGGACTTCCGGCCCGTGCCCACCGTGGAATCGGCGTGCGGCATTGCCCCGGTCTTTCCCGAGCTTGCCCCGCCCGAGCCGTTGCCCGCCCGGCTCCTCGCCCGGTGGCCGCTTGAAGAGGCGACCGCCGGCGTCGCGCTCGACGCCTCGGGCGGAGGCCACGAGGCCAAGGCGGTCGGCCTCGCCCGGAGCGAAGGCCGCAACGGCCGGGGCGCCCAGCGGTTCGACGGCAAGAGCTACGTCGAGTGCGGCGACCTCGGGGCCCACGAGGCCCTCTCGATCGCCCTTTGGGTCAAGGCTGGCACGCTCAACAACGCTTGGAACCCGCTGGTCTTCTGCAACGACGGCAAGCCGGGCGCCGTCCACTTCAGCCTCCTGCCCGACGGCACGCCCAACGTGGCGATCAACGTCGGCGGCTGGAACTGGACGCACCGGCGGGCCCGCGTTTCCGTGGGCGACGGGAAGTGGCACCACGTGGCCCTCGTGTGCGACGCCCGGACCCACGGGAAGATACGGTTCTACATCGACGGCGAATTGGCCGGCGAGAACCGCCTGAGTCTCGGGCGCCGCCTCGACCTGTACGGCTTCCGCATCGGCGGGTGGAATCGCTGGGAAGGCAGCCCGGCCAACAACTTCCACGGCGAGCTGGCCGACGTTCGGATCTACGGCGGCACGCTCTCCGGCGAAGAAGCGGCCCGTGAGTCAGGTCGGTGACCTGACCCTGTGTTGGAACACGTAGCCCATCGTAATCCGAGATGTCCGGCAGCGAAACCGAACACCGCGCGAAGCAGGAAGCCAACCACTTGTTCAGTTCGGCGGGCGCCGCGATCCAGGGGCTGCGCCTGAGGATTGAGAACCGGGTCGTCGTCTCCCTCGAGGACCTCTACGCGGGGTTTCAGGAGGCGAGAAGGAAACTCGAGGACGGAAAATACCGCGAGGCCTACGACAAGTACGATCTGGTCTACAACCAGTTCGGCGACAGGATTGGACAGTGGGAAAGGAAGGCGGACGCGCGCGTCCAGGCGGTCAAGAACAGCCACAAGCCCGGGAAGCTCGAACAACTGAAGACCGAAATCGCCGACGTGAAGAAGCAGTCTCAAGGGGCTTCCCGCCTGCTCTCAAGGCTCCGAAGCGCGTTGGAACCGCTCTCGAAACTCGAAGACGCAGCCGAGGTCAAGCCAGCCGACTCTCAAACGCCGGCGAGAAGCAAGACGGTCCGACGGGCCCGCGTCGTCGATGAGTCCCTGCTCGATTTTCCCGACGACGAGGAGCTTCCCGCCAAGCCTGCCGTCGAAGCGGTCCGGCCGCCTCAGACGACGGAACCGTCTGAGGCCCCCGTGCCCCGGGGGTTCCTCGAGGCCTTCCGGGCCGCCGGGCCCGGGCGGCGCCTGGCGATCGTCGAACAGTTCTTCGACTTGGAACGTGAAGCGCGGATGGCAATGGTGCAGACCGCGGAGAAGCGAATGACCGTCCGGTTCGACCCCGCCCTCGAAACCGGCCGTTTCTACCTCCTACGCGACGGCGCTCGGGTCCTCCGCATCGACGGGCTGGGCAACGTGCTCAATCTCTACGACCCCGAGCAGGATCAGCAACAGACGATGCCGCTGAAGGAATTCGTCGGGCATGCCCGAGGCGGCGTGTGGATCCTTCGGCCCAAAGGCGGGAGCGGGGCGGACCACGTCGTTGGATCGGCGTGAGGGATCGCGTCAGAACAACTTGAGCAATTCTCACGCCGGGTGGCACGCCCTGAAAGGGCGTGGCGAACCGCCAAGCTCGACCGCCACGCCCGCCACGCCCTTTCAGGGCGTGCTACCCGAACGTCTCTTCGCGCCGGCCTACGGCTTCTTGGCCTGTGCGTCGGCTTTCTTGACCGGCGGCTCGGGTCTCTTCGTCGCCGGCTCGGATTTCTTCTTCGCGTCTGGGGCCGCGGGCATCGCGGGAAGGTCGGGCAGTCCCGGGAGATCCGGGGTCTCGCTCGCGGAATCCTTCGATTTCCCCGAGCCGGAAGCCGGCGTCTTCTCGAGGTCCGACGGCTTGGCAAGCGACTCCAGCCAGCGGGCACGCAGACGATTGCCGAAGGAATCGACGGCCTCGGTGTTGCCGCGGTACTGCTGGATCGCCTTGGCGTACTGCTTCTCCGCCTCGTAGACCCGGCCCAGGTTGTACTTCGCACCGGCCGTCCAAGGGCCGTGGCTGGCGGCCTCCAGGGTGCGGGTCAGCAGGTAGTCGCGGGCCGAGGCGTAGTTGCGCTGCTCGAAGGCGATCAGACCCAGCCAGTACGTTGCGTACTGTTTGGCCAGACGGAAGACCGTGGCTTGCTCCGCGCCCTGGACCTCGGCCAACTCGGCCAACTGGCGGTCGGAAAGGCGGGCCGCCTGATAGTAGCCCGTGGCGCTCGGCTGACCGAGGAACTGG
>CAYSGY010000396.1:0-2778 GCA_964430315.1 uncultured Planctomycetaceae bacterium | reverse complement strand
CGCGTCCGGCTTTCAACGGCGTCGGCGAGACGTGCTCGTCATGCGAGTCGTCCGACGACCGCCGCGCCCGGGTCTGCTGGGCGGCTGCGTCGGGATTCATTTCCCAGAACATGGGGGCGGACCGGTCGTCCGCGGTCTGTTGGGGCGTCGGTGCATGGGTCGCGAGCCGCGCCATGAACGGCGCCATCATGCCAAGCTGCCAACGGACCATGTCCGGTCCCAGGAGCGTCCGCTGAAAGAGGGTGTCGAACGCCACGGCCCAGGGCTGCACCTCCGTCACCCCCTTGCACGCCTTCCATCGCCCGGCGCTGTGCTCCGGGGACATGAAAAGGACCATCCGGTCGTCGCCCGCCAGGCGCGACTCCACCAAGTGCATTCGCCGGCTGAGCCACCACGGAGTGATATCCACACGCACGACGACTTTCTTGAGATCCGAGGCTTTCACCGGGTAGGGATGGTCGGTGCCGAGGTCCAGTTGGCGGAGCAGGCTGTCGTCGGCGGCGAGTTGCGCGAGCGTGGCAGGCCGGATGTCGAGTTGGCCCGACTCGTCGAGTCGCACGCCCTTGGGCGCGGGAAGAGGCAGCCCCAAGTGAGGATCGAAGACGTAGATGCTCCCCTCGCTCAACACCCCGATCGCCCAGAGACGCAGGCGTCCGGCTCCCGCCGACGCATCTTCGATAGCCAGGATCGCCGCCTCAAGTCCTTGCTGCCGCGCGAGGAGAACAAACACCCAGGCCCGCTCGATCGTCGTCCCCCGACCGAGAAAAAGCGTCTCCCAAGGCGTCTGCATGACGTGGACGGCCGATTTCCCCTCAATCTCCACCTGTTGGCGTTCAAGCTGGATATTGCGGATCGTCCAGTCGAAGAGTGCCTTGGCGCGGCTGAGGTCGTCGGCCTCCTCGCCGCGGGCCCAACGCGAGACGTCGTGGGCGACCACCGCTTCTTGCAGGCTGGCGGTGTCGCCGCGGGGGAACTTCAGTTCGCCAAGTCCGGCGAAGTAGGACATCTGCGTCGCGAGCATCTCCAAACGCCCACTGAGATCCAAGAAGGCGCTAGTCAGTGCGGGGAGATCGACGGCGAGGCGGGCCGGGGCTTCCGATTTGCCCGGCGGCGGCGGTGCTTTGAGTTTCGCGGCCAATGCATCGAGTCCGGAGGCGAGCTGCCGGCAATACGCCGCCACTTCCCGGAGAACGTCCATGCCCGGCCCCTTGCCCGACGACTCGAGTCCCTCGGCCGCCTGCCCCAGCCCTTGGGCGGCCTTCTGGAGTCGCTGGGGAAGGTCCTCAAGATCGTCGAGGGTGCCCGGTTTGGCGAGGGCCTCGAGTTGCCGGAGGAGGCCCGTCAGTTCCTTCAGGTCGAACTGCTTGGTCGCTGCCTCCATGTCGGCCGCCAGCTTGCGGATATCGTCGCGCCCGCTCCGCTCGCCCGCGGTCTTGAGCTGCTGGATCTGGTCTGAGAGCTGTTGCCGGAGCAGTCTCATGGCCGCCAGTTCCTTCCACGCGGTGGTCTGGTCGAGCTGGTCGGCGAGGAACTCCAACTCCACCACGAGCCTCGTCCGCCCTGCCGGCCCGAGCCGCCGCGTGACGATCTCGCCGAACTGCTTCGCGATCTCCTTCAACTCCTTGGGATCGTGCTCCCGGCAGAAGACCTCGATCTGCGCAGCCAGCGGCCCGAGAAACGTGGGGTCCCGCAACCGGCTCGGCCGATCCAGCGAGTGGGCCAGCCCAATCAGCGCCTGGAGAAGGGTGAGTTTCGCCTTGTCGCGGACCTCGCCGGAGTAGATCTCGGGGAGCTTCGCCTCGATCTCCGCCAGCCTGGCCGGATCGTCCCATTGCTTCGAGGCCGATTCGATCTGGCGAATCGCCTCTTCCTGGCGCGCCGTCGATTCTTCAAGCTTCTTGGTGTCGATACGGTCCCGGATCGCATCCAGTTGTTGAGGCAGCGCCGCGAAGTTCCTGGCGAGGGCCTTCATCTCCAGGAGATCGCGGGCCGGCTGGAGTTCCTTCTGCACCGGTTCGATCCGCTCGGACAGGCCCGCCAATCGCTTCAACAGGGGCCCGGCCAGGGGGTCCACCGTCCAATCCGCCGACGCCTTCTGCGTTTGGAGCCACTGGTTGAGCCGGTCGAGGACCTGGCGAAGCGATTCATCTCCCTCCCCCTGGTCGACGCGACGGAGGTTCCCGATGGCGATGTCGAACAGTTCGGCGTGCATGGCGGCCTCGCGTTCGGGGCTGACCCGCAAGCCGCGGTCCGAGGACCGGGACGACTTCCGGCATCCCGCCCCCGCCGCCAGCCCCAGCCCCACGAGGACCGCCGTCACGATCGCGAATCGCCGCACGTATTGGGCAGTGCTCACCACAGCTTCTCCACGGTTTGACGAAGCGCCACCAGCCGGGACAGGAGCGGGCCGAATTGATCGAGCGGGACCATGTTGGGACCGTCGCTCAAGGCGAGGTCGGGCTGGGGATGGGTCTCGAAGAACAAGGCGTCGACCCCCATCGCCACTGCCGCCCGGGCCAACGGCTCGACCATGTCCCGGTTCCCGCCTGTCGAAGAACCCATACCGCCCGGCTCTTGCACGCTATGGGTCGCGTCGAAGACGACCGGCGCGCCGAGCGACTGCATCTGGGGAATGGCCCGCATGTCGTTCACCAGACGCCCGTAGCCGAAGAACGTCCCCCGCTCGCACAACAGGACATGGCGGCACCCGAACGCCTCCAGCTTGGCCACGACGTGGGCCATGTCCCAGGGCGCCAAGAACTGCCCTTTCTTCACGTG
>CAYSGY010000395.1:0-5600 GCA_964430315.1 uncultured Planctomycetaceae bacterium | reverse complement strand
GGGGCCTTCACCGCGGCGACCTTGATCGTGCCGCGGAGCTTGTTGATGACGAGGGTCGCCAGGGCTTCGCCGTCGACGTCCTCGGCGACGATCAACAGCGGCTTGCCCGCGTCGACCACCGCCTCCAGCAGCGGGACCATCTCCTTGACGTTGGAGATTTTCTTCTCCTGAATCAGGATGTAGGCGTCTTCCAGGACGCACTCCATCTTCTGCGGATCGGTGACGAAGTACGGCGAGAGATAACCGCGGTCGAACTGCATCCCCTCGACCCATTCCACCTCGGTCGCGAGGCTCTTGCCTTCGTCGACGGTGATCACGCCGTCCTTGCCGACCTTCTCCATGGCGTCGGCCAGCATCGCGCCGATCTCGGCGTCGTTGTTGGCGGCCACGGTGGCGACCTGGGCCATTTCCTTCTTGGTCTTGATCGTGATCGACATCTTGCGGAGCTTCTCGGTGATGTCGGCCACGGCCTTGTCGATGCCGGTCTTGAGCTGGATCGGGTTCACGCCGGCCACGACGGCCTTGAGCCCCTCGTTGAAAACGGCTTCGGCGAGGAGGGTGGCGGTCGTGGTGCCGTCGCCGGCCACGTCGCTCGTCTTGGAGGCGACCTCGCGGACCATCCGGGCGCCCATGTTCTCGTAGACGTCTTCCAGGTCGATTTCCTTGGCGACGGTCACGCCGTCCTTCGTGACGGTGGGGGAGCCGAAGCTCTTCTGCAGGATCACGTTCCGGCCGCGCGGCCCCAGCGTCACCTTGACGGCCTGGGCCAGCTTGGTCACGCCCCGACGCAGTGCATCGCGGGCCTCTTGGTCAAAGGCAATCATTTTGGCCATGGATGCTGATCTCCTTTCAAGACTCGATAATCGCCAGGATGTCTTCTTCCCGCAGCAGGAGGAGCTTGCGCTCGCCGAGTTTGAACTCGTCGCCTGCGTACGAACTGAACACGACGCGGTCCCCAACCTTCACCTGGAACGGCGCCCGGGTTCCGTCGTCCAACAGCCGGCCGTCGCCGACACTTACCACGGTGCCGCGGGCGGGTTTGTCCTTGGCGGTGTCGGGCAGGACGATGCCACCGGCCGTCCGCGATTCCGACTCCTCCCGTTCCAATACCACGCGATCCCCCAGCGGTTGAAGACTGATCGAGCCACCGTCGCTCTTTTCGCTCTTCTTCTTGGCCATACGTCCTCGCCTCCGGAATTCAGCTACAAAACCACTCCAGCCCAGCGCTCCGCGCCCTCGGCGCGGGACTACCGGCCAGCTCGGCTGCCAATCGGCGCATACCGACTGCGATGGGAGGGGCAAGAGCAATCGGCGCGCCAAAGGATTTGATTAAGGTAAGTCGTAATACTCCAAGGATTTGCTACTCCGGACGATCCGTTCACGTCGGGGAGCCGCCCGCCAAACAGGCCTTCATCCACGGAGGCGACGCTCGGTCGTCTGCCATTCTGACAGCTCCGGACGAGGCACAACCCAGCCGGCACGGCTCCCCGCACTGTGCAGGGGCTGGTGGACGACAAGTCGAGGCAGTACACCTCGGATTGGCATCAGCGTGACGCGGGAAGGAGCACCTTGGTCATGCGGTTGGCCGCGTCCAAGGAACTCGTGGTAGCTCTGCGCCGGGACCAGAAAGGGGCCCGGGGCCGCCGGACGGGGACGCCGGCGTTCCGCCGCGCCCCACCCGACCGGCTTCCGATCCCTACCCGTCTTCGCCCTCCGGCGGATCTCCCGCGGCCAACGGCGGTCGATCCTCCTCCGGTCCCTCGGAATCGTGGAGATTGCTCGGAACGGTGTACCGTTCCGAGAGCCAGCGGCCGAGGTCGATGTCGCGACACCGCGGGCAGCAGAAGGGCATCGCCGTAGACCGGCTCGGCTCGAACGACTTCCCGCAGACCGGACAACGAGGCGAGGCCATGTCGATCCCCTGCGCCGCGGCTTCAGCACGCGGCGTTCGATTTGCTGTCGCCGCCCTTGCTCTCCTTCGCGGCGCCGGTTCCCGTGCTGCTGCCGGCCGAGCCGCTCTTCGTTTCCGAGGCCGCTGCCTTCTTGTAGGACTCGGAACGGTAGTCGGTCTGATAGAACCCGGAGCCTTTGAAGACGATCGCGGCACCGCAACCGATCAACCGCCGCAGCTTGCGCCGGCCGCACTCCGGGCACTTCTTCAGCGGGGCCGCGGTGATCGACTGGAATTCCTCGAACTGATGCTTGCAGGCATCGCAGACGTAATCGTAGGTGGGCATGATGAACCTCTGGTGGGGGATTAGGGATTAGGGATTAGGGGTCCTAGCCAGCGAACGACCGCAGGAAACCGCTCGAGCATCTCGCAGTCTCCTATGCGACCTGCCGTCCTCCAATCCCCAATCCCCAATCCCTAATCCCTAATCCCTAATCCCTAATCCCTAATCCCTATCCCCTTCCGCTTTCGGTTGCTCCGCGGGCGACGACACGATCACCTGCGTCGGCCGCACGACGCGGTCGTGCAACAGAAAGCCTTGGAGCGTTTCTTGAAGTACGGTGTTCGGAGGAAACTCGGCGGACGGCTGGTGCAGGATTGCTTCATGGACGTTCGGGTCGAACGGCCCGTGGAGGGCGGCAATCGGCGTGCAATGATTGCGGGCCAGCGCGCCTTCGAGTTGCTGAACCACCATGTGGATGCCTTCCAGCAGGCTTGCCGCGTCATGGGTCTTCTCGGCGGCCTCGACCGCGCGCTTCATGTTGTCCAGGACGGGCAGGACGTCGCGAACCAGCGGCATCGCGGCATAGCGGCGCTCCTCGTCGAGCTGCCGGGAGGCCCGCTTGCGGTAGTTCTCCAGTTCGGCCCAGCCGCGCAAGGCCAGGTCTTTCGCCTCGGCCAGCTCAGCACGGAGCTGCACCGGATCGTTTTCGACCGACGAGGAAGAGGATGGACCGGTGCCCTCCCTGCCCTCAGCACCTTGTCCACCCTCGCCCGGCGTCCCGGACGACTGGGGGCCCGGCGACAGGACAGGTTCGCCTTCAGGAGGTGAGTTGGGCCGTTGCTCTGCCATCGACGTGTCTCCGACGTTCCTCGCAAAATGCTATCTTGCCGGGCCCTTCATCGGCCCTGGAAGTAGTCCTTCAGCTTGGTGAAGAAGCTCCTCCGCTCCGGGCTGACGTGGACGTTTTCGATCTCCGCCAACTCGCGCAACACGCGCTCGTGCTCGGGCGTGAGCCGCTTGGGCACCTCGACGAAGACTTGCACGAGGAGGTCGCCGCGGCGGCGCGACTGCACGTCGGGCATGCCTTTGCCCCGGAGGCGGAAGAGGTCCCCGCTCTGCGTGCCGCCGGGGATCTCGAACTCCTCACGCCCGGCGAGGGTCGGGACCTCGACCTTCGCCCCCAGGGCCGCCTGGGAGTAGGTGATCGGCATCTGGCACACCAGGTCCCGTCCCTTGCGCTGAAAGAACGGATGCTCGCGGACCCGGATGAAGCAGTGGCAGTCGCCCCGCGGGCCCCCGTGCGGGCTCGGCTCGCCTTCGCCCTGGAGTCTTAATCGCGTGTCGTTGTCCACGCCCGGCGGGATTCTCACCTCGCGCGTGACCGACGTCCGGACATAGCCGGAGCCCCGGCAATCGAGGCACGGATCGCGGACCACCGAGCCCTCCCCGTGGCAGGACGGGCAGGTCGTTTGAATCGAAAAGACGCCGGCCGACTGAATCACCTGGCCCCGTCCGCCGCAGTAGCGGCATTTCTCCGGGCTGGTGCCGGGCTTAGCCCCGCTGCCGTGGCAGGCAGGGCACGGCTCGTGCCGCTCGAATTGCACGGTCTTGGCGACCCCTTCGGCCGCCTCGTGCAGGTCCAGGATCACCTCGCAACGGACGTTCGCGCCGCGCCGCGCGCCGCGGCGCGAGCCGCCGAAGACCTCGCCAAAGATGTCACTGAACGCGGAGAAGATGTCGCCGACATCGTGGAAATGCGGGGCTCCCCCCGCGCCTTCCAACCCGGCGTGGCCGAGCCGGTCGTAGCGGGCGCGCTTCTCCGCGTTGTTGAGCACGTCGAAAGCTTCGGCCGCCTCCTTGAAGCGCCCGATGGCCTCCTCGTCGCCCGGATTGCGGTCCGGGTGGTACTTCAAGGCCAGCTTCCGATAGGCTTCGGAGAGCTCTTTCTCGGACGCCGACCGCTCGACCCCGAGCACCTCGTAATAGTCGCGCTTGGCTGCCATTAGGGCCATGGCCAAAGGGTCAAGTCAAGGAGCGGGCCACCCGCCAAGGTGGCCCGCTCCACATCACCAATTCCACTCCCGGAAGACCTCTTACCGCACCGTCCCTTCGATCCGGGGCTTCTTCTTGTCCTCCTTGGGCAGGTCGGTCACCAGGGTCTCCGTGGTGAGCATCAGTCCGGCGATGCTGGCGGCGTTCTCCAGCGCGGTGCGCACGACCTTCAGCGGGTCGATGATCCCCGCCTTGAACATGTCGACGTACTTGCCGCCGTTGGCGTCGTAGCCGGTCGTGGCGGGCTTCTGCCGGACCTCGTCGGCCACCACGCCGCCGTCCACGCCGCAGTTGTCGGCGATCTGACGCAACGGGGCGCTGAGGACACGCAGAACGATGTCGACGCCGATCTTCTCGTCGCCGCGGGCCGCACCGCGGGCCTTCTCCACGGCCTCCTCGCAACGGAGCAGGGCCACACCGCCGCCGGGCAATACGCCTTCCTCGGCCGCTGCCCGGGTCGCGTGCAGGGCGTCCTCGACCCGCGCCTTGGTCTGTTTCATCTCCGCTTCGGTGCTTGCGCCGACGGAGACCACCGCCACGCCGCCGGAGAGCTTGGCCAGGCGTTCCTGGTATTTCTCGCGGTCGTAGTCGCTTTCGGTCGAGTCGATCTGGGTCCGCAACTGGTCGATTCGGGACTTGATCGCCGCGGGCTTGCCGGCCCCTTCCACGATCGTCGTCTTATCCTTGTCCACCGTCACCTGCTTCGCCCGGCCGAGTTGTTCGAGCGTCAGGTTCTCCAGCTTGATTCCGAGGTCCTCGCTGATCATCGTGCCGCCGGTGAGGATGGCGATGTCGCCGAGCATGGCCTTGCGGCGGTCGCCAAACCCGGGGGCCTTGACCGCGCACACGTTGAGGATGCCGCGCAGCCGGTTCACCACCAGCATGGCCAGCGCTTCCCCCTCGATGTCTTCGGCGATAATCAACAAGGGTTTGCCGGTCTGGGCGACCTTTTCCAAGAGCGGAATCAGTTCGCGGACGTTCGTGATCTTCTTCTCGTGGATGAGGATCAACGGATCGTCCAGGAGACAGTCCATTTCCGTCGCCCGGTTGATGAAGTAGGGCGACAGGTAGCCCTTGTCGAACTGCATCCCTTCGACGACCTTGTAGGTGGTCTCCGAGGTCTTGCCTTCCTCGACGGTAATCACGCCGTCGTTGCCGACCTTCTCCATGGCCTCGGCCAACAGGTCGCCGATCTTGCGGTCGTTGTTCGCGCTGATGGTTCCCACGGAGGCGATCTGCTGCTTGTCGGTCACCTGCCGGGCCAGCGTCTGAAGGTGGGCGACCGCCGCCTCGACGCCCTTGTCGAGGCCGCGGCGGATCGCCGCCGGGTTGCTCCCCGCGGTGATGTTCCGCAGGCCCTCGCGAGTGATCGCC
>CAYSGY010000394.1:0-5620 GCA_964430315.1 uncultured Planctomycetaceae bacterium | reverse complement strand
ACGCGACGATCCTCGTCTATCCCGCCCTTTCAGGGCTGCCGATCCTGGGATGGGCTTTCTCCCCAGGGCGTTGCCCTCGTTGTTGCACACATCTCGGCCTTGACTCGAAGGGTGGTTTTTGCAGGTATCTGTTTGACGCGAATACTGGAGCGGATAGGGAGAATGAGTTGACTGCAAGAGCAGTTTTCGCGATTCCCTATTCCTTTGAAACCATTCGACTTCCGACTTGTGTGCAACAACGAGGGCGTTGCCCTGGGCTCTCCTATCTTGCCCCTTCGGGGCTGAGGAGAGCCGGCGAAGGCTCGATGTCGGACGGCTAATGTTCGACCCAGTCCCTCGATCGCCTCACGGCCTCCTGCCAGCGGCGGACGAGCGTTTGGCGGGTCGGTTCGGACATCTTGGGGAGGAAGGCGCGATCGAGCGTCCAATGGCGGGCCAGGTCGGCCAGGTCGTGCCAGACGCCGGTCGCCAGGCCGGCCAGGTACGCCGCGCCCAGCGCCGTGGTCTCCGAGATCACCGGCCGGCGGACCTCGACCCCGAGCAGATCGGCCTGGAACTGCATGAGCAGG
Organism: uncultured Planctomycetaceae bacterium; assembly: GCA_964430315.1. Taxonomy (GTDB): domain Bacteria; phylum Planctomycetota; class Planctomycetia; order Pirellulales; family Thermoguttaceae; genus CALFBP01. The sequence continues at coordinate 5,051 of CAYSGY010000394.1, read as the reverse complement.
TTGTTGACCGAGGCCCCGCCGTCGACCTTCAGGCCGCGAAGCCGGATCCCCGCGTCGTTTTGCATGGCGTCGAGGACGTCGCGTGTCTGGTGGGCCATCGACTCCAGGGCGGCCCGGGCGATGTGGCCGGCCGTGGTCCCGCGCGTGATGCCCACGATCGTGCCTCGGGCGTAGGAATCCCAATACGGCGCCCCCAGGCCGACCAGGGCCGGGACGAAGTACACGCCGCCGTTGTCGGCCACGGTGGTCGCCAGCGTCTCCACTTCGGACGACTTGCCGAGGACTCCCAATCCATCGCGGAGCCACTGGACGACGGCCCCTGCCACGAAGACCGCGCCTTCCAGGCAGTACGTCACCTCGCCGCCCAGGGACCAACCTACCGTGGTCAGCAGATGGTGACTCGACGCAACCGGCTTGCTTCCGGTGTTCATGAGCATGAAGCAGCCGGTGCCGTACGTGTTTTTGGCCGTGCCCGGCTCGAAGCAGGCCTGGCCAAACGTGGCGGCCTGCTGGTCACCGGCCACGCCGGCGATCGGGAGGGGCCGGCCGAACCACTCGGCCGACGTCTCGCCGAAGATGCCGCTGGAAGGACGCACCTCGGGAAGCATCGCCCGCGGAACGCCGAGGAGTCCAAGCAGCTCGTCGTCCCAGTCGAGCGTGTGGATGTTGTAGAGGAGCGTTCGGCTTGCGTTGCTGGGATCGGTCACATGGCAGCGGCCGCCGGTCAACCGCCACACCAGCCAGCTATCGACGGTGCCGAAGAGGACTTCGCCCTTGGCCGCCCGGTCGCGCAATCCTTCGTGCGTATCGAGCAGGTGCTTGATCTTGGTGCCCGAGAAGTAGGCATCGAGGACCAGCCCGGTCTTGGCACGGAAGACCGGTTCGAGCCCATCGGCCTTCAGGCGGTCGCAGATCCCCGCGCTGATCCGGCTCTGCCACACGATGGCGTTGGCCACGGGCCGGCCGGTATGGCGGTCCCAGAGGATGGCCGTCTCACGTTGGTTGGCGATGGCCAGGGCGGCGATCGGGTCGGCCCCCTTGCCCGAGCCGGCCAGCGCGTCGCGTGCCACCTGGAGTTGGGACGACCAGATCGCTTCGGGGTCGTGCTCGACCAGGCCCGGCCCGGGGAGGATCTGCTCAAACTCCTGCTGGGCCGTTGCGATGGCCCGTCCCCCCCCGTCCCATACAATCGCCCGGCTCGACGTGGTTCCCTGATCCAGAGCAAGGATACAGTTGCGCATCCGATCCACCTCCAGAGGGTTGTAGAGTTCCTTTTCGGGCTCATCGCTCCGACCGCACACAGCCCCGGGAGGGCGAGGCTCCCGGTAAAAAGTCGGGCCGCTGTGCGAATCCGACTGCCCCTCACTTTGGGCAATCTAGATGTCCCACAGGGCTTTCGCAAGCCGACGGCCTTGTCGTCGGGGCATTTCGAGGCAACAATAAGAGGTACGTTTCCGTCGTGCGCGCGACGCAAGCTACCGCGCCGCGGGCGTGTGGGAACAGAGTCACGTCCTATGCCGCCGGGCACCCGAGTTCCCGACTCCCCCACCAGGCCTACCCAAATCGAAGCCGAGGCCCTTCGCTGGAACTCTTGGAAGCCTGGGCCTTTTCCTAACGCTCATGCCGCGATTGGCTGCCACCCGCCGCTTCGTCTCCAGCACCGGGGTGCGGATCTACCGCATAGCGTGCGACGTGCTGCCGGGCATCTCCGGGCGGGTGTACCTGCTGCTCGGTGCCGGTCCACCCACCCTGGTCGACGCCGGGAGCGGCGAAGGGCCTTCCACGGACCAGATTCTTGCCGGCCTGGAGTCGATCGGCGGCGAGTTCGGTGAGGATTTCCGCCCGACGCAGATCGAGCGGATTCTCGTGACGCACGCGCATGTCGACCACATCGGCGGGCTCGCGGCCTTGGTCGAACACACGGGTGCCCGCGTGGGGGTCCACCGACTCGATCGCCGCGTGGTCTCGGCGTGGGACGACCGGGCCGTGGCCTTCAGTGCTTGCTTGCGGGTCTTTTTCCATCGCGCCGGCTTGCCCTTAGCCCGCCACGACGAGTTGATCGAGGCGTTCGGTTTCACGCCGGGACGCATGAGGAGCGTGCCGGTCGGCTTCTCGCTCGACGAGCACGAGCCGCTCGACGGCATTCGCGTGATCCACACTCCGGGGCATTCGCCAGGCCACGTTTGTTTCCTGGTGGGCGACATCCTCCTCTCGGGCGACCACATCCTCGCTCGGACTATCCCCCAGCAGTGGCCCGAATCCGTCGCCCCGTGCACCGGCCTGACTCGCTACCTGGACTCGCTGGCGAAAATCAGTCGTTTGGAGGGGATCTCTGTCTGCCTGGGGGCACACGAGCCCCCCGTCTACGCGATCCGGCATCGGTTCTCGGAGATCATCGCGGCCCAGGATCGTAGAGTCCATCGGGTGCTCGGGCTGATGGGAGAGGCCCCGTGGCCTGCCACCATCGCCGAACTCACCCAGCGGATGTACTCCCGGCAGCGAGGATTTCACGAATTGCTGGCTCTGACGGACGTGGGTTCCAGGATAGAATACTTGGAGCAACGTGGGCGGGTGGAAATCGCCAACACCGACGAGCTTCGTCGCGACGAGGCCGCTCCGGTCCGTTATCGGCCGGCACGCGGGGCTGAGTCCCTGGTCGGGGAGTTGGTTGGGCAGCGGGGGACCACGGCATGAACAACGCGCCGTCCAGATGCCGCGCGCTGGTCCTGCTCGGCCCGACCGGCTCCGGGAAGACCCCCTTGGGGAACCTGATCGAAGAGCGAGGGCTCTGGGATTGCCGGTGGGTGCATTTCGATTTCGGCGATCGGCTGCGCGCGATGGTCGCCGACGGTTCTGCCGGCGGGCGGTTCTCTTCGGAGGACGTCGCGACGGCCGCCCGCGTGATCGACGCCGGGGCATTGCTGGAGAACGACCAGTGGCCCCTTGCCGAGCGGATTCTCCGGGGGTTCCTCGCAGACCGGGTTTCCGATCCCCAGACGTGCGTCGTGCTCAACGGTTTGCCTCGGCACGTGGACCAGGCCCGGGCTGTGGAAACCATCCTCGACGTCGGCACGATTCTATGTCTCCGCTGCACGACCGACGCGCTGCTCGAACGGATCCGCAGCAACGTCGGCGGTGATCGCGGCGGTCGCCTGGATGACGATCCGGAGAAGGTTCGCGCCCGGGTGGCCCTCTTCCACGAGCGGACCGATGCGATCATGGACTACTACCGGGAGCTGGACGTCCGCATCCGCCGGATTGTCGTTACCGCGACCATGACGCCCGATGAGATCTGGCGGATTCTCGAGAACCGCGGGTGTTGATTCCCGGCGGGCCGCGCTCTACACTGCGTCTCGGGAGACCATGACCATGAGGCGATCTTACGCTGGAGTGTTGCTTCTCGCCGCGATCTTTGCCCTGGTGGCCGACCGCTTGCCGGCGGGCACGTACTACGTCGCTCCCGACGGGAACGACTCCTGGAGCGGCAGTTTGGCCCGGCCCAACGCCGACAAGACCGACGGGCCGGTGGCCACCCTGGCCCGTGCTCGCGATGCGATCCGGTGGATCCGGGCGATGACTTCGATCGTGGGCAGCGACCGCGTGGTGATCGCCGACGGCACCTACTGGATGGAGGAGCCGGTCGTGTTCGAGCCTGAGGACCGCGGCACGGCGGAGCACCCGGTCGTCTACGAGGCGGCCCCGGGCGCGAAGCCGGTCTTCTCCGGCGGACGGCTCATCAAGGGCTTCCAGCCCGCCCAAGGCGGCGTGTGGAAGACCAAGATCCCCGAGGTAGCTGCCGGCAAGTGGACCTTCGAGCAACTCTTCGTGAACGGGCGGCGCGCGATCCGCGCCCGGTCGCCCAACGAGTTCTACTTCTACGTCCGCGGCAAGGTCGATTCGGGGATCGATCCGGCCACAGGAAAGGTGGAGAAGCTGGATAGCCGCGCCCTGGTGGCCTCGCCCGACGACTTCGCGATCGTCGCCGGCGTCCCCAAGGAACGGCTCAATGACGTCACGATCAAGCTCTATCACTCCTGGGAGACATCGCGCCACCGCGTGGCGTGGCTCGATCCGAAGGCGCGAGCCGTCGTCCTCACCGGCAACGCCCCCTGGCCCGTACTCCGCTGGACGTCGAGCCAGCGGTATCACATCGAAAATGTGGCGTCGGCCCTCGACGCCCCGGGCGAGTTCTTCCTGGACCGCGACGGCACGCTCTCCTACATCCCGCGTCCGGGCGAAGACATGGCCAAGGCCGAAGTGATTGCCCCGGTGTCGACCGGCCTGGTCCGGTTCGCCGGAGACCCGGCCAAGGGGCGATTCGTCGAGCATGTCACGCTGAAGGGCCTGGCATTCTGCCACGATCAGTACGTGTTGCCGCCGCAAGGGCACGGCGACGGCCAGGCCTCGGTCACGGCCCCCACGGCGATCCTCGCCGACGGGACGCGGAACGTGGTCCTCGACCGCTGCGAAATCGGTCACGCGGCCGGCTACGCCCTCTGGTTCCGCCGCGGCTGCCGCGACTGCCGCGTGCAGCAGAGCTACCTCCACGACCTGGGCGCCGGCGGCGTGCGGATCGGCGAGGGCTGGGGCAACGAGAAGGTCGCCGCGGCCGACGAGACTTCGCACGTCGTGATCGACAACAACATCATCCGCTCCGGCGGCCACGTGTTCGGCGGGGCCGTCGGCGTCTGGATCGGCCATAGCCCCTACAACGAAGTGACCCACAACGACATCGCCGACTTCCGCTACACCGGCGTCTCTGTCGGCTGGCGCTGGGGTTATGCCCCCAGCCGGGCCCATCACAACAAGATCGAGTTCAACCACATCCACCATCTCGGCTGGGGTGTGTTGAGCGACATGGGCGGGGTCTACACCCTGGGGCCCTCGGAAGGCACCACGGTGAGCAACAACGTCGTCCACGACGTCTACTCCTACGACCGCTACGGTCGCGGCGGCTGGGGACTCTACAACGACGAGGGAAGCTCGAACATCGTCCTGGAGAACAACCTCGTCTACAACGTCAAGACCGGCGGCTACCACCAGCACTACGG
>CAYSGY010000393.1:1810-5655 GCA_964430315.1 uncultured Planctomycetaceae bacterium | reverse complement strand
ACCCCGTCCCGTTTCGCCCTTTCTGCCTGTCTGGGCTTTGCGGTATACTGTCTTGCGGCGGTTCGCGGCGTCGGCAGCCGCGTCGGTTCGTGTCTGAAATGGTCAACTCATGCTCCGTGAACAAGTCGAAACCCTGCGGCGGGAGTATACCGACAAGTACGTGGCGGTGGTCGGCGGTCGGGCCGATCTGGCCCGATTCCAGGGTATGGTCGGCCACGTGAAGACGGTCAACCTGAGCGGCCGGGCCTTGGTCCAGTTCGATGCCCATGGCGATCGCGGGTGGTACGATCTTGCGGTCGAGGATCTGATGGTAGTCGAGGCCCCCCCGCCGAAGCCTATGGAGAAGAAGGCCGAGACTGCCGGAAAACCGAAGGCCGCCGCAACCAAGCCGGCTGCGAAACCGGCGGCTGAGGGCCAAACCGGATGAGATGAAATCCGATCGAGGAGGGAGCCTTATGGAATCGCAAAAGGATGTTGCAAGCCCCATCGAATCCACCCCGACGAAGCGCCCCCGACGTTGGCCGTGGGTGCTCCTGCTGGTTGTCGTCGTGATGGCCGTGGGAGCGGTCGTCATCTGGTATCAGGTTGGGGGGAAATACCGGTGGAGCGAGCCGTACCAAGCGGCCTTGGCGCAGGTTCAGAAGGCCCCCGAAGTGATCGCCGTCCTGGGGGAGCCCATCCACGATGTCCTCTTCTCTCTGAGCGGCTGGGTGCGGGGAGAGAACGCGAACCTGACGTTCAAGATCGCGGGTCCCAAGGGCCGCGCCGTCGTGCAGACCGACGCCCGCGTGTTCGCCGGGAAATGGGCCACGCGGACCTTGACGGTGACGTTTGCCGACGGCAAACGCGTCTCGCTGGAGGCCGCGCCGGCGGGAGGAGGGGCAGGCGACGCCCCGGCATGGCCTGCTGCCGGCGGTCCGGCCCCGAAGGCCCCTGCCGCGGCTCCGGAAGTGCCGCCGCCGGTAAGCCCCGGCCCGGACATCCAGCTCGATATGCCCGATCTCACCGCTCCCGAAAAGGCTCCCGAAAAGGCCCCTGCGGACAACAGGTCTTCGGAGCCCAAGCCGGCGGGCAAGTAGGACTTCACGTCGGTCCCCTCTCCCTCCGGGAGAGGGTGAGGGTGAGGGCGGCTGAGCGGCGAGGTGATTGCCTCACCGGTTCAGTTTCTGGACTCCCTCACCCCCGCCGTCACTTCACTTCGAGCATCCGCCGCAGGGCCTCCAGGGCGTAGAGGGCCGTCTCGTCGTCCACCCGGATGATATTCACCGGGCTGCCGGCCGCCAGGTTCTCCACGGCCCAGCATAAGTGCGCCAGGTCGATCCGGTACATCGTCGCGCACATGCAGACGATCGGCGAGAGGAAGTGAATCTCCTGCTCCGGATGCTCGTGCTTCAGCCGATTGACCAGGTGCAACTCGGTACCGATGGCCCAGCGCGTGCCCGGCGCGGCCTCTTCGACAAGCCGGATGATTCTGCCCGTCGAGCCGATCGCGTCGGCCTCCGCCACCACTTCCCTCATGCACTCGGGATGGACGAGGATCTTGATATCGGGATATTTCTGCCGGAACTGCTCGACGTGGCCGGGCAGGAACATCTGGTGGACGCTGCAATGCCCCTTCCAAAGCACCACGCGGCTGGTGCGGATCGCTTCCGGGCTGTTGCCGCCGAGTTCGTCACGGCGAGGGTCCCAGACGGGCATCTGCTCGAGGGGAATCCCCATGGCCAGGGCGGTGTTGCGGCCCAGGTGCTGGTCGGGGAAGAAGAGCACGCGGCTCCGCCGGGCAAACGCCCATTGCAGCACCGGCCCGGCATTGGCCGACGTGCAGACGATGCCGCCGTGCCGCCCGCAAAACGCCTTCAAACTCGCCGCCGAATTGACGTACGTCACCGGCATCACGTCGCCGACGTCGATCACCTCGCCGAGCTGCTCCCAGCAGTCCTCGACCTGCTCGATCGCGGCCATGTCGGCCATGGAGCAGCCGGCCGTCAGGTCGGGCAGGATGACGGGCACGCGCAGGCCGTGGCGCTCCGCCAGGCTCTCCGGGCGGTTGGCGAGGATGTCGGCCGTCCCGGCCATGAAGTGGACGCCGCAGAAGACGATCGCGCGGCACTCCTTGTGGGCCGCGGCCAACTCGCTCAGCCGGTAGCTGTCGCCCCGGAGGTCCGATAGGGCGATCACCTCATCTTGCTGATAGTGATGCCCGAGGATCACCAGCCGCTCCCCCCACGCGTCGCGGACCTCTTGGATCCGCGCGGTCAGTTCGTCGTTCTCCAGCGACTTGTACGGCGGGAGCGGGAAGGTACAGGTCGAACGATCGAGGGTCGTTGCCATGAAAATGCACCTTGGGCTCGCGAAACCACGTATGCCCGCATTATACCGCGCTGCCGCCGCAGAAACTCGTCTTGCCATACCTCAAGGCTTGAGGTATAAGACCCCCATGAAAAGCACTCGTTCCAACCCGGATTTCCTCAACGGCGTGCCGGAGATGCTGATCCTGCATCTCCTTTCGGGACGCCCCAGCCAGGGCTACGAACTGGTCCAGGCCATTCGCCGGTCGACCGGCGGAACCCTGGAGTTTGGCGAGGGTTGCGTCTACCCGATCCTCCATCGCCTGGAAGCGGAGGGGTTTGTCACGGGGCGACGGGAATCGGTGGCGGGGCGGAGCCGAGTGGTGTACCGCGTGACGCCGAAAGGGGAGCGGCGGCTGACCGAGACGGTGGGGGCTTGGCACCGGGTCGTCGGGGCGGTCGGCAACGTGCTGCAGGGAGGCGAACATGGCCGGCCAGCCTTGGCTTGACGCGGTGCGGAACGCGTTGGATCGGCGGGCGCTCCCGCCGGATTACGTGGAGCGGTTCGTTCAGGAACTTTCGGACCATCTCGAAGATCTCACGGAGGAGAACGTAAGCATGGAATCGAACTTGGAAGCCCGTCTCGGCACCCCGGAGCAGTTGGCCGAAACCGCAAACGCGGAGTATCGCCATCGTCGTCTCTTGGAAGAGCACCCCTGGCTGGCCCTTGCCACATTCGTACTGCTGCCTATCCCTACCTTGGTGGTTCTGTGGGCAGCCACGCTCGCGTCGCTGGTCTTTGTTGCCCAGAAGTCCGGCGTTGAAGACCTGCTGCGATCGGCCTCGGGCCAATTCACCTCCCTTGGCACGACGCTGGTCGATTCGGCCGTGGCCGTCTCGCTGGTGGTCCCGTTGGCCGCGTTGGCCGTGTTCTTCAGCCTCCTTGCTCGGCGGACGGTCCGACGCCGCCGCTGGACGCTCGTGGCGTGTGCGATCCTCGCGGTCGTGGGGGGGTTGGCGACGCACGGCGTGGTCCTTTCGGCAACGCCGGGCCAGAGTTCTCTGAACGTCGGCCTCGGTTTCGGGCCGGGGGTGTTCGGCGGATGGCAGATGCTGCAATGCCTCGTGCCGCTGGGGATCGGCCTGGTGGTTTCGGCTTCCAGGGGGGCCACAACGGCGGAAAACGACCGATCCAGTTCAATCGCATGAGATTCGGCAATCCGGATTGACGATCGGGCCCTCCATCCCTATGCTGGAGGGCCTGAATGATTGGGTCTGGCCCCATCCTGGTGGGGGCTGGCGAGGACCTGTCCTTTCTTCAAGGGAAGACGTCATCGTGGCGATTCGAGGCATCGAGCAACTGGCGGTCAACACGATCCGCACCTTGTCGATGGACGCCGTGGAGGCGGCCAAGAGCGGGCATCCGGGCACGCCGATGGCGCTGGCGCCGGTGGCCTACCTGCTCTACAACGAAGTGCTCCGCTACGACCCGGCCTCCCCGGCCTGGCCGGACCGCGACCGGTTCGTCCTTTCCTGCGGCCACGCCTCGGCGCTCTT
>CAYSGY010000393.1:0-1780 GCA_964430315.1 uncultured Planctomycetaceae bacterium | reverse complement strand
CGCTGGACGACCTCCGCCGCTTCCGCCAGCTCGGGAGCCGCTGCCCCGGGCACCCCGAGCACGGCCACACGGCAGGCGTCGAAACGACGACCGGCCCGCTGGGCCAGGGCGTGGCCAATAGCGTGGGCATGGCCATGGCCTCCCGTTGGATGGCCGCCCGGTACAATCGGCCCGGTTTCGAGTTGTTCGGTTTCAACGTCTACGCCTTGTGCAGCGACGGCGACCTGATGGAAGGGATCAGCGGCGAGGCGGCCTCGCTTGCAGGCCACCTGAAGCTTTCCAACCTGTGCTGGATCTACGACGACAACAAGATCACGATCGAGGGAAACACGTCGCTGGCGTTCAGCGAGAACGTGGCCGCGCGGTTCGCCGCCTACGGTTGGAACGTGCTCACCTTGGACGACGTGAACGACCTGGACCAGCTCCGCACGGCCATGAAGACCTTCCAGGAGACGACCGATCGGCCCACGCTGGTCATCGTCCCGTCGCTGATCGCCTACGGCGCCCCGAACAAGGAGAATACCCACGGGGCCCACGGCGCTCCGCTGGGCGAAGAGGAGGTGCGGCTCACGAAGGCGGCCTATGGCTGGCCGCCGGATCAGCAGTTCATGGTCCCCGACGAGGTGCGGACCCATTTCGCGGCCGGAATCGGCACGCGCGGACGAACGCTGCGAGAGGCCTGGGACACGCTTTTCGCCAAGTACTGGAAGGAGTATCCGGAACTGGCCCAGGAGATCGAGCTCATGCTCCGGCACGAGTTGCCGGAGGGTTGGGACGCCGATCTCCTCGATAAGCCGTTCCCGGCCGACGCCAAGGGGATGGCCACCCGGGCCTCCTCGGGCAAGGTGCTCAACCGGGCGGCCAAGAATGTCCCTTGGATCCTGGGCGGATCGGCCGATCTGGCCCCCTCGAACAACACCCTCCTGAACTTCGCCGACGTAGGGAGCTTCACCGCCCGAAACCCCGGCGGCCGCAATTTCCACTTCGGGATCCGCGAGCACGCCATGGGGGCGATCGCCAACGGCATGGCCCTCTGCGGCCTGCGGCCCTACACGGGCACGTTTTTTGTGTTCAGCGACTACATGCGGCCGGCCATGCGATTGGCCGCACTCATGGAACTGCCGGTCCTCTACATCTTTACCCACGACTCGATCGGCGTGGGAGAGGACGGGCCCACGCACCAGCCGGTCGAGCAGTTGGCCGCGGCGCGTGCCATTCCGGGAATGCTCGTGCTGCGTCCGGCCGATGCGAACGAAGTGACCGAGGCCTACCGCGTCGCGCTGGCGACGAACAACCGGCCCGTGGCCCTGGTGCTCACCCGGCAGAACCTGCCCACGCTCGACCGGAGCCAGTTCGCCCCGGCCTCGGGCCTGGCGCGGGGCGGCTACGTGCTGGCCGACGCCCCGGACGGCAAGCCGCAGGTCGTCCTCATCGGCACCGGCAGCGAAGTGACGGTGTGCCTCGACGCCCAGCAGAAGCTGGCGGCCGAGGGGATCGCGGCCCGGGTCGTGAGCCTGCCGAGTTGGGAACTTTTCGACGCCCAGCCGGCGGAGTACCGCGACGCCGTCCTCCCACCCGACTGCCACGCCCGCGTCGCCGTCGAGCTAGGCACTTCCTTCGGCTGGGAGAAGTACCTGGGCCGCTGCGGCCGGTTCGTCGGCATGACCGGCTTCGGGGCCTCGGCCCCGGTCGGCGTGCTCTTGAAGCACTTCGGCATCACGGCCGAGAACGTCGCCGCCCAAGCCAAGGCCGCCATCGAACGACACGACCCCGCCTGCGG
>CAYSGY010000392.1:1255-5662 GCA_964430315.1 uncultured Planctomycetaceae bacterium | reverse complement strand
GAACCCTGGCCCCGCTAACCGCGAAAAATGTGGGGCAGGACGAGGCGTTCACGCCGGGCCTGCGATAAACAAGGGTCGTGAACGACCCTGTACTTGTGTGTAACAACGAGGGCGTTGCCCCGGGCTTTCCCATGTCGCCCCTTCGGGGCTAAAGCGTCCCCGTCAATGGATCGCGGCCAGCACGCCGAGCGCCACCATCCATGCCAGGAGCAACAAGGCGGCGATCGCGAGAAAGAGCCGGTTGGGTCGCGGGGGATTCGGCGTCGGGGAGGAACGTTCCGTGGGAGCGGGGCCCCGGGCCGCTTGCGCTACCCCTCGATCGTGCTGGGTCGGGTTCTTTCTCGAACGGCCCACGGCAGACTCGCTCGCTAGGGTTCCGGCAAGGTGATGCGGAACTCTTGTTCAAAGGCGGTTTCGAAATCGTAGGCGTCGTCGAAATCCTCGCGGCGGTCCTCGTTCGTCTTCCGCATGTGGCCGATGCGGATGAGGTTGAATACCAGCTCGCCGAAATCGCCCGTTCGGAAGACCCCCCAGGAGTTGAGCACCGTCTTGGCCATCAGCCCGTATTGACGCAGGGCGTATTGCCGGATCGCTTCGCAGAGTTGCTGGCCGGAGACGTGACACTCCTCCTTCTGGGGTTCGACGGGCTCCTCGGAGCCCGCCCCCACCTCGCTGGCCCGGAGGGTGCCCATCTTCAACTCTTCCTGGGCGAAGTTCAGGGCTTCCCAGACGAACTGATACGCCTCGGGCCGGTAGCGACGATCGCGTTGGAGCAGATCGAGAAACGCCTTCTGCGGACTAGTCATGGACCCTCGTTGCGTGCAGGTTCACGGGAACGTTGGGAGGGAAGGGGGGTGGCCTCCGCAGCATCGACAAGCCGGCGACGACGGTCTTCCGTTTCGACCACGAGTTGCCCGGCCAGGATCTCATGGCCCACGACCCTAGCCGGCCCCTCGGACGTCTGGACCCGGGAGCCGATCGGCGGCAGCGCCTTCTGCACCTTCTCGTACATCTCGTACTCGTAACGGAGGCAACACTTCAGCCGGCCGCAACGCCCCGAAATCTTCGTGGGGTCGAGGGTTGCCTTTTGGAGCTTGGCCATCTTCATGGAGACAGGCGGCATCTCGGTCAGGTGCGTATTGCAGCAGACGGCTTTGCCGCAGTCGCCATAGTCGGCCAGGAGTTTCGCTTCGTCGCGCACTCCGATCTGTCGCATCTCGATCCGCGTCTGGAACTCCCCGGCCAACATCTTGACCAACTCGCGGAAGTCGACCCTCCCCTCCGCGAGGTAGTAGACGATGATCCGTTCACCGCCGAAGAGGTGCTCCACGTCGACCAGTTGCATCTCCAGGCCGACCTTGCCGATGAACTGGAGGCACACCCGGTATTCCTCTCGCTCGTGGTCGCGGATCCGCGAGAGTTCGTGGGCATCCTCGGGAGTCATCCCGCGAAGGATCTGCCCCTGGGGCTGCCGCTTGGGGCCGTCGGCCTCCCGCGGGGTGTGCTCACACAAGACGGACCCGGCCTCCAGCCCCCGATCCGTGCGCACGATGACATTCACCCCCCGCTCGTACTGTTGCTCCCCGGTCGACGAAAAAAGCCCCACCAACCGCATGGCACCGAACCGGACAATGTAACTTGGCATGCGATTTCCGGGCCTGTCGGGCCGAGGTTCCCTTCAGCGGAAGACTCTGAGAGTTGGACGGATCGGAAGGCTTTGCCTTCCAGAGGCGGGCCGAGCAGGATCCGTCTATTTGGCCAATATACACGCGTGCATGGCGGCCTTTCAAGCCGTCCTGCATGGCCCGGACGACCGTCCTGGCCACCCGCCTACCGGAAGCAATCGGCCTCGATCTGGTAGACGAGCCCACCCATCGCCTGGTCGTTCGGATCAGGATGCAGGGTGAACTCGCCGCCGACCCCGATTCGGTGGGTGGTGTACTCGATGCTCAAGTGGTCGGCGAGCTTGACGCGGATGATCTCCGTGGGCCGAAGCTGGGGGGCGCCAAAGGTACACACCCCGGGGTCGTCGATCAGGAGGAACTCCCGGATTCCCGTCCTCTGCCGGCCGGGGGCCATCCATCCCCAAACGAAGACCTTGCGCTTGTCGAGCATCTCGGCGTCTTCGGTGAACCGGAGGTCCGGGCGGTCGCGGGGCGGCTGGAGGGCCTCGAACGGAAGCAACTCGTAACCCGGCGGGACCTGGTGGAAGTAGGCGTACGTGAGCCGGACGTATCCCCCAATCCAGAACACGACACAAAGAACAATCCCGGCCAGGGCCCACTTCCGCCCGACACTCTCCTCGGGATTGCGGCGGATCCTCCGCAGGGCGATCCAGCCCAACGCGATGCCGATCCCCGGCACCAGCGCCAGCGACCAGTCCACGAACGTCACCGCCGAGAGGACCCCGAAGACCACGCTGGCAACTGCGATCCCGCTGAGCGAGCGGTACGACGTCTCCACCGTCTCCTGCATTTGGACGGTATCGTCGCTGAGGATCGCAACGCGCTCGGTGGAAAACTCGGATGGCGTGCTCATGCGGCACTAGGGTGACGAAATCAACGACTGGGCCACATCCGTCTTGTAGGCAACGACGGCCGGGAGATACCCCACGGCGGCCGCCAAAGCGATGAGACCCGGAATCAGGATCAACTCGCTCAACTGGAACTGGATCGGGCTGACCGACACGCCGGTCTGGTCGGCGATCAGCGGCGCGAGCACGCCGGTCAGGCCGTGGCCGAGCAGCAGTCCCACCGCTCCCCCGCCGAGCGCCAAGAGGATCGACTCCAAGAGCACCACCACCATGATCGTCGCGCGCCGGGCCCCCAGTGCCCGGATGATGGCAATCTCGTGCCGCCGGTCGCTCATGGAATTGTAGATGCTCACCATGATCCCAATGCCGGCGACCACCACGATCATGACCGCCAGGATCAGGAGGATGAGCTGCACGTTGCCCACGATTCCTTCGAGAAGGCGGGCGATCTGTTCCGAGGGGGCCACGGCCTGGATGCCCAACTGCTTGTTGATGAGCTTCGGCAGCGCGACCCGCCGCGTGGCGATCATGTTCGGGTTGACCACCACCAGCACGGCCGTGACTTCCTTCTGCTCATCGGGGATCTCTCCGACAACGCGGCGGGCCTTCTTCTTCCCATCGCCCGTCCCGGCGGCCTCGGCGGTCCCGTCGGCGTCCTCGGCAGGGCTCGCATAGAGGCGAAAGAACCCTTCGATGTTCACGAAGACGGCCTGGTCGTTCGGCGTGCCGGTAGGCTCGAGGATCCCGACCACCTCGAACGGCTCCTGCTCCTCGCCGCGGTTCGCGACGGAACCGCGGACCGGGGTGAACGAGTCGCCGACCTTCAGGCCGGTCTTGCGGGCCGCCGTGGCCCCGATCACCGCCTCGTTGAAGGCCTCGACCTGGAAGTTCCGTCCCTCGGCAAACGCGTACGTACGACCGTCCATATACTCGAGCCGGTCGAACATGTCGGGAGTGGTCCCGATGACCCGGCATCGCTTGAAACTGTCCCCCAGGCAAATCGGAATCGCAAACTGGATGTCGGCCGCAAACTGGCCGTTGACCAACTCGTCGTACGCCTCGTAGGAGATGTTGCCCGGAACCCGGCCGAGATGGTAGACCGCGCTGAGGACCAGTTCCAGCGGGCTTCCCTTGGCCCCCACGATCAGGTCGTAGCCCTGGGCCCCGCGGCGAAACGACTGGTCGATCACCCCGTGGATCACGAGGACCGCCACGACCAGGGCAACGCCCATGGCCATCGAAAAGGCCGTCATCGCGGACGCCAAGGCACGCTGTTGAATACTACGCCAGGCAATCTTCCAGAGACTCATCGGCCGGCCCGTACGCGGTTGACTTGCTCCAAATACTCGATGCGCGCAAACTGCTCCGCGACCTCGGGGGCGTGCGTAACCAGGATCAAGGCGACCTTCTCCTCCTGGCACGTCCCGCGCAAAAGGTCGATGATCTGCTGCTGGTTGCCCACATCGACGTTGGCCGTGGGCTCGTCGGCGAGGATCAACTGCGGACGGTTCGCCAAAGCCCGCGCCACCGCCACGCGCTGCTGCTCGCCCACGGAGAGCATGGGGGGCTTGTGGGTCAGGCGATGCTCCAAGCCGACCCGCTTCAAGAGCGTCTTGGCCCGCTCGCGGTCGGCCCGAAACCGCCCGAAGGTCATCCCGAGGAGAACGTTCTCCAAGGCCGTGAAACTCGGCAGCAAGTTGAACGTCTGGTAGACATAGCCGATCCGCTCCGCGCGGAACTGGTCAACCTCCGACTCGGCCATCAAGGCGATGTCCCACCCGTCGATCTTCACGCGCCCGGTGGTCGGACGGCTGATCCCCGCAATGACGTGCAAGAGGGTGGTCTTGCCACAGCCGCTGCGCCCGACCAGAACC
>CAYSGY010000392.1:0-1210 GCA_964430315.1 uncultured Planctomycetaceae bacterium | reverse complement strand
GCCCGCGTCCACGGCGAAGTCGGGGATGTCGAGGATGGGCAGCGCCGTGCCGTCCGGCTGCGAAAATGACTTCGTGACGTCTCTCAGTTGCAGCAACATCGCCGAGGTGAATCGTGTGCGGTCTCTGCCAAGAGGGGGGGCTCCGGAGGGCCTATAGCCTCACCCCGGGAGCCCCAGCCACATAACTCCCTTTCCCTACGAGACGAACCCCGCTTCGGTTCGACCCGGCGGCGTTAAGCGAGACGAAGAGGCGATGGAGATGCTCCCCATGGCGGTTGGCTGTGGGGGACGGTCAGGGTGAGGGTGAGTTCGCCGGCCCCCGAAGACGCTAGGGAATGAATAGCGAATACTGAATAGTGAATACTGAACGCAGAATGCGTCAGTTCGCAATCAAAGGCACTGTTCGTTCACGATTCGCGATTCAGTATTCGCTATTCGTCTCTCCAGTGTATCTACCGCCTCCGCAGGGCCCGCTGGATATCGCGGCGGGCCTCGGCCTGTTTCATGGACTGGCGTTTGTCGTGCCGCTGCCTCCCTCGGCAGAGGCCCAAGAGCAACTTGGCCCGGCCCCTCTTGAAATACATCTTAAGAGGGATAAGCGTCAAACCCTTTTCGGTCGCTTTGGCGGCAAATCGTTTGATTTCGCGGCGATGGAGAAGCAGCTTCCTCGGACGACGGGGGGGGTGGTTGAACTGGTTTGCCTGGGCGTATTCGGGGATGTCACAACCGATGAGCCAAACCTCACCCCCTTTAAGGCGTGCATAGGACTCGTCGAGCGAGACTTTTCCGACCCGGAGGCTCTTTACCTCGCTTCCCAAGAGCGCCAAGCCGCACTCCAGGGCATCCATCACCGCGTAGTCGTGCTGGGCCTTGCGGTTCTGGCACACCAGCCGCTCATTGTCGTGCTCTTTGTCAACCGGTTTCTTCGTCGATTTGGCTGCCGTGGCCGGTCTCCTTCGCTTGAGTCCAAGGCCGCTCGGGCGACCGAACGATGCCCTGCGACCAAGTGGGCCCGCATCGGGGCGTGTATCCTTCTTTTACCTTTCGCGGCGGGCCAACTCAAGCGGTCCGGTGATGGGGGCGGCGATCGGGTGTACAATGGCGGATCGGCCGCGGCACGAGTGCCGCGGCTAAACGGCCCCAACCCCCAACCCCCACCGTGCGATAGAACGCGGACGCCACCTCCGGGTCGAAGAAGCCCTGGCAGCGG
>CAYSGY010000391.1:4349-5677 GCA_964430315.1 uncultured Planctomycetaceae bacterium | reverse complement strand
CGGCAGTCCCAAGCGCGAGACCGACCTGCCCGCCCCCATCTCGCCCTACGGGGCGGCGAAACTCGCGGCGGAATACTACTGCGGGGCGTTTTCGGCCACGTTTGCCATCGAGACCGTGGCCCTGCGGTACTTCAACGTCTTCGGACCGCGCCAGGACCCGAAGAACCCCTACGCCGCGGTCATTCCGATCTTCCTTACGGCGATCCTCTCCGGGAAGGCGCCGGTCATCTTCGGCGACGGGACCCAGTCGCGCGACTTCACCTACGTGGCCGACGTGGCCCAGGCCAATCTCCTCGCCGCCGACGCACCCGACGCGGCCAACCGGGTGATGAATGTGGCCACGGGCCGATCGATCACCTTGCTGGAATTGCTCGCCGGCCTGAACGAGGTGCTCGGCACGCGGATCGAACCGGCCTTCGCCCCGCCGAGGCCCGGCGATATCCACGAGAGCACCGCCGATATCGCCCTGGCCCGAAAACTCTTAGGCTACGCCCCGGGCGTATCGCTCATCGAGGGACTTCGGCGGTCGATCGACTATTACCGGAGTGTGGCCGGCCGATAGCCGGAAGGACGGCCGCCGCTGCCGGATCCGATCGCGTCACCCCGGGGGCGGAAGGCCGCGGCGTCTCGGACCGCGGAAAAGGCAGGATGACCGGCAGATCGAGCGATCGCACCAGGGAGGCTTTCGGCCGGAGCGTCCACCAGTAGAAGACGCCGACCACGGTCAGCACGGCGGCCATCGCCACGAACAAGGTCGGATAGCCCGGCAGGCCCACCAGTCTGCTCAGGTGGAGGATCCCGCCGGCGGCCGGTGCCCCGATCAACTGGCCGACGTCGAACGCGGCCAAAACCAGCGTGATCCCCAGCCCGCGCGAATGGACCGGAAACGTGCCGGTCCCTACCGCGGCGATCATCGGGTAGAGAATGGCCTGCGCCACGCCGTAAGAGAGCCCGGGGAAGACCAGGTCCCACTCCCGCCGGACGACGAGGTAGAGAACCTGGGCCAAGGCCATCAAGGCGATGCCCGCAAAGATCATCCTGGTCAGCCCGACGCGGTGGACAATACGGCGGTCCGCGATGCGCGTAACCACGGCCGTCACGGCCACCACGGTGAAGAAGACCGAGATCCTCGTGATGTGGAGGTCCGCCGCGTAGGTCCGAAGAAAGGTCTGCGGCAGCGACAGGGCGGCGCCCGTAGCCACCCCGACCGCCAGCACGAACCCGGGCTGGTGCATCCTCAGAAGCGTCAGCACGCGGGTCCGATCCTGGCGCGAGGGAGCGATGCACTTGCGGGTAGCCAGCCAGGCGAAGGGCATGGCGGCCAGCCC
>CAYSGY010000391.1:0-4339 GCA_964430315.1 uncultured Planctomycetaceae bacterium | reverse complement strand
CGGCCGCGAGGAACATCTGGTCGACGATCCACCGATCGGGCGTCCGCGAGGCCACGAGCAGGTCGCCGACCTGGGCCCCAAGCATCATTCCCAGGAAGCCCGAGGTGCCGAAGATGCCCACGATCTCGGCCATGCGCGTGATGCTCACGCGCCCGGAGATGAACGTGGTGGCGGCCCCGAAAATGCCGGCGATCGAGGTGCAATAGACGACCCGCAGGAAGTACACCGCGAGCCCATCGCAGCGCGTCACCGCGAGATGGGCGAAGCAGCAGCCTGCGAACGCCCCCAAGGAGACAAACCAGACGAGCCGCGGACCGCGCTGGTCGATCGCGGCCCCCAGCGAGAACCTGGCCAGCACGCTCCCGACCATTCCCACGCCGACGATCCAGCCGAGGTTGAGCTCGGTGCCACCGGCGACGGCGACGAAATCGGCGTACCGGAACAAGATCGCGTACGCCACGTTCACCAGGGTGCAGGCGACGTAGGTGTTCCAGAAAGGCCACCCGTAAAGGCGGCTACATCCGTCGGGGACCTCGGCCGCATCGACCGATTGTGGCAACGGCGGCTCCGCGCACACGGGCGGAACCGCCGGGGAAGGGCAGATCATAAAACTCGAGTCGCAAAGGTGGGAGTCAGTATCGTATTATAGGAAGAGTAGGATCGCTTGTCAGCGTCAGTCGAAAAAATCGACAGGCGACGGCGTCCAAGCTGGTCCGCGGCGTGGCTCGCCGCGGAGTCGCGGCCTCCCGACTGGGGTGCAAGACCTCTGCTTGGGAGGCTCCACCCGAACAGCCGGAGCGCTCGCCCTGGATGAAGACAGAACTATCGGCTGTCGGGTTCGTCCGACTTGAACGGCGGGAAGAGGATTGCAATGTCCGGTTCGGCTAGACCCCTGGTGGCGGTAGCTACCTACAATGAAATCGAGACCCTGCCCCGTTTGGTGGATGCTGTCTTCCACCATCTGCCCGGCGCGGAGATCCTCGTGATCGACGACAACTCGCCGGACGGCACCGGCCAGTGGTGCCAGCAAAAGGCCGACTCCGACCCACGCGTCAAGTGCCTCCATCGGGAAGGGAAGCTCGGGCTCGGCACCGCCCTTTCCACGATCTTGCGGTACGCCGCAGACCGCCGTGACCAATACCCTTGCGTCGTGACCATGGACGCCGACTTCAGCCACCCACCCGAACGCCTTCCCGACCTGGTCGCGGCCATGGACCCGCCGGGCCAGTCTCCTCTCGATGTCGCCATCGGCTCGCGGTATGTCCGGGGCGGGAGGATCGAAGGCTGGCCGCTAAGCCGTTATGCGATGAGCCGCGCCGTGAACTTCTTCGCCCGGTGGATGATGGGACTCCCCCCCAAAGACTGTAGCAGCGGCTTTCGCTGTTATCGCACGGGACTCTTGGCCCGGATGGACTTCCAGGCGATTTCTTCCCACGGCTATTCCTTTGAAGAAGAGATCCTCTGGCGTCTTCACCGCCTAGGTGCCCGATTTGGGGAGGTGCCGATCCACTTCGTCAACCGCCGCCACGGCAGCTCCAAAATCAATCCCCGGGAACTCGTGACCTCCCTGGCCGTCTTGCTCCGGCTCGCGGCCTCGAGGTTCTTTGCACGCGGTTGAGCGTAGGGAGGATGGGGGCAACTCTCCGATTGCGCGGGACGCATGGCGATTTAAGCCCATGGGTTGCAACCCGTGGGCTTGGACACCGGGTTCGAACTCCCCCCGAGGTCCCATCCGCCGTGGGAATGCGAGTCGCGCCTCTCCCCTCTCCGCTTCACCGGCCTACAGCCGGTTCTCGTACCAGACGAGGTTCTTCGAGCGGCCGGCGCTGATGACCAGATCGAGCCGGCCGTCGCCGTTGAGGTCGGCGGCCGCGGCCCCTTCTGCGGCGATGCCGCGATCCAGCGGCACCTTCTGGAAACGGAGAGGATCGCCGTCGGCGGGATCGTAGAGGCAGACCCCGCCGCCGGCGCCCCGCCAGCCGGCGACGATCTCGTCGTCGCCATCGCCGTCGAAGTCGGCGGTCAGGAGCACGTGGCCTTCGGAGAGCGACTCGTCGAGCACGTGGCGCACCCAGGCGTTCGCAGCCAGCCCGGCGCTCGCCGGATCGGGGGTGTAGACGACCACCTGGTTGCCGTGCCAAGGGTCGATCGTGGTCAGAAACGACCGGCCGTCGCGGAGTCGGCCCGGGGTGACCTCGCTGGAGCCACGCGACGTGCCTGGCTTGGCGTCCTTGGGCTTGGCCCCGGGCGTGATCGGGTCTTTTCGCCATCGCCCCGACGGACCGGCCCCCTCGTAGACAAACCGAAAAACCCCCTCGAAACTGGCGGTGAGCACCTGGTCGCGGCCGCTGCTGTCCAGCTTGCCGGCCCAGGCGCCGTGGAGCACCGTGAGCGTCTCGTCGATCTTCCAAGGTTCCCATTTGCCGGCGGCGAGGTCCTTCGGCGCCCGGAACGCCCAGAGATGGGCCGGCTCAGGGGCTGCGGCGCCGCGGGAACCGGGTCCCAGGATCGGGGCGTGGACCAGTTCCTTGCGCCCGTCGCCGTCCAGGTCCGCCCAGCGCACCCGGTGCGTCACGGGATCTGCGGCAATCGGGTGAATCTCCCAGGGCTCGTCGAGGTTGCCCCGGGCCTTGAGCCACGAAAGCTCTCCACCTCGCTTCGTCTCGCGAAAGTAGAACCCGCTGGCCAGGGCGATCTCGGTCCGGCCGTCGCCGTCGAGATCGTGAAGGGCCAGGTCGATGGGCTTGTCCACCTTGGTCACGAGCCGGCGCTTCCAGGTCGGATTCTCATACCAATCGACCCGATTGGCGTCGGTCGACAACGCCACCACGTCGGGCCGCCCGTCGCCGTTCACATCGCCCACGGCCACCTGGTACCCGCCCGGGTAGACATCGATCTCGTGCCGCTCAAAACGAACCGGTGGCGCCGTCAAGAGAACCGCCGAGAGAAGAGGAAGTGCCAGCATGTCGTATGCCTCCGGAACGCGCCGCTCTGTCGATCGACCATCGACCGACCCGAACCACCATAGTGCGCGACAATGGGGCACGCAAGCCCACCGAACGCGGCGGTACGCCGGGACGCGGTGCCGGGGCTTCGCTGCGTTCAGGCCCCGGCGTACCTCGGCGCGAGGTTGCTACCACTTCGTGCCCGGGCTGCGTTCCAGGGCGCCGCGCACGCCGAGTTTCTCGGGATGGCGCGCGATGGAGTCGGTGAAGATGCGGGCGTCGCGGAGAATCGGCCGCAGTTCCCGGCTGAGTTCCTCGACCGTGGCGACGGTCCTGTTGAGATTGTCGTAGAGTTCGCGGTTCGTGGCCAGTTGGCCGAGGGTCCCTTCGCCGTTGTTGACGCTCCTGGTGAGCACGAGCATCTCGTCGGCCAGGCGGTCGAGTTTCTCGGTCGACTGGCCGAGCCGGAGCATGGCTTCGCGGCCCTGGTCGCCGAGGGCGGAGGTGAACTTGTCGAGGTTCTGCAAATTCTTGTCGAAGCCGGCGATCACCCTGCCCACCCCGCCCACGGTCTCCCGCGTCGTCCGGATCAACTCGGGAAGCTGGTCGCTGGCGTCCTTGAGCTTGGCCTTCGTTTCCGGGTTGCCGAAGATCTCGTTGAGGTTGCGGATGGTCTCCCGGGCCTCGCGTGAGGCGTCGTCGGTCTGGCCCACGATGCGATTGATCTTCACCTGGTTGCTCTGGAGCAGCTCGCCGACCTGGTGGACCACCTGGCCCAACTCCGTGCTGGTGTTCGTGATGGACCCGATGGCCCCGGAAAGGCGGTCCTGGAGGTTGCCGATGACCTGAATGGGGTCGGTATAACTCACACCCTCGATTTCGGCGCCATCGGCCACGCGTTGGCGAGGCATGGGCTTCCGGCCCGCCTCGAGGTTCACGGCGGCGTCGCCGCCGAGGAGCGAGGCGCTGATCCTGGCCACGTCGGTGGTGAACACCGGCTTGTCTTCGTCGACCGCCGCCGAGATGCGGACCCGGCCGTCGTCGAGAAGCGTGACCCGAGTAACCCGGCCGATCACCACCCCGCTCTTCTTCACCGGCGTGTTCTCCAGGACCATGGGCGCCTCGGTGAAGACCATGTGGATGGTCATGCGGCGCTTCAGCGCCTGCGGTCCCTCGCCGAACAGGAAGACGAGAATGAGGGTGAGGAAGATGGCGGCCAGCACCATCACCCCGACGCGGAATTGCACGGTACGCTCGTCCATGGCGACTTATCTCCCGGTTCGGCATGGGAACGCGAGACTAGGGGGCGGGGGGGAGACGTGTGGCCGCTGCCAAGCGGCGGGCAAGCCCGCCCGCTACGCGGTCATGTACCGGCATCTCGACTCCACACCGCC
>CAYSGY010000390.1:0-5677 GCA_964430315.1 uncultured Planctomycetaceae bacterium | reverse complement strand
GAGAGGGGAAGGGGTGAGGGCCTACGGAAGCACACAAGCCACAGAGTCGCTCGCTGGTCCAACCGCCCTCACCCTGGCCCTCTCCCGGAGGGAGAGGGGACTGCGGCCAGGCTCGGCAACTCGTAGCCTTTGCGGCGCGGACGGTCCAGCAACTTGTCGGCTTCGGCGTCGCCGACGAACTGTTCCTTGGCCGGGTCCCACCGGAGAGGACGGCCCAGACGCCGCGTGATGTTCATCAGGTGCGCCACGGTGATCGTCCGGTGGCCGATCTCGACGTCCGCGTTGGGTTGCTGCCGGGTCTGCATGCAGTCGAACCAGTTCTGGAGGTGTCCTTTCGCCTGCCAGAGCCCGGTCTGATCGCCCCATTTCTTCTCCCTGGAACGATGCACGGAGAATCGAGACGATGGAGAGGGAGCGGGGATGCCTTCTTCTCGGCGTCCTCCTCTCCGCGTCTTCTTCAGATCTTGGGCGGGTTGCCGTTGCCGCCGAGGGCCTTGGGCTGCACCCCGCCGAAGGTACGCGTGATCTGCCAGTAGGCGTGGCCGGTGGGCAGGTCGAGCGTCCGATCGAGCAGCATTCCGATGAAGAAGGTCTTCAGACCGTCACGGTCCTGAAACGTCACCGCGAAGGTCTGGTACACGCGGTCGCGGTCGCTTTCGGACCATTGTGATTCGGTGTCGTAGTAGCGGACCGTGGCCTTGTCACCCAGGGCCAACAGCGTGCGGACCTCCGGCCCGTTGATGAACTGGTCGATCATCATGCGTCCCTCGCCCGCTCCGTGATAGGCATTCCAGAGGGAATCGTCGAGCGGGTCCCGCGAGTTGGGGCTTACGGTGAGTTGATGCGCCTCGAGCGGCTCGTTGGCCCGAAGGAAATCGAACCATTGCATCGCCGCCTGCCTGGCCTCCTCACGGAGCAGCAGCCGATAGACGACCCAATCCGCAGGCGCCGCACAGAAAGCAACAACCGCCAGCGCCAGCCCCGCCAGCGCCGCCTTGCGGCCCAGCAGGGCTGGGGCGTTGACGTCGACCCGCTTCAGCGCCACCACATTGATCCAGATCGCCAGGATCGCGATCGCCCAGAGTAAAGGCACCGCGAGCGCCAGCAACGAAAGGAGCCCGGCGAGCAGCCCGACAATCGCCAAACCGCTCACGGCGCGATACTGCACGATGTCTGCGTCCTCGGGCAGATTCAGCCGGGACTGGTAGACTTCGCGATGGACTTCAAAACCGGAATCGGAAGGCATGTCCTATTCCCTCATCGCTTGGGGGCATCGCCGGCGGCCGCGCGGAAGGACATCTTCTCCGTGACCTGCTTTTCCATGGCCCCGCGGCGATTGTTGTACTTGCTCATGAACTGGTTGTCGGCGTCGAACACGGCCGGTTCGGACCTGGCGAGCGACCCCTTCGACACGTGCTGGACGAACCCGAGCCACATCCGGTCGGGGCCAACGACGAGCATTCGTCGCGACGGGTCGAAGCCGCCGAACAGGAAGTTCGTGGCGAGCGGGGCGGTATGGAGGGTCGCCATGACGAAGCAGACCATGACCCAGCCGACGCACGCCGCAAACACCGCACCCCCCGCCCGATCCACCACCTTGAGGAATTTCACCTTGACCCGGGAGATCGTGTCCGTCGCCAATCGCATGACGATCATCGTCACCGCGAACAGGATCCACAGGGAGAGGAAATCCCAGAAGTAGGTCGCCGAGGCGAACCATTCGCCCCATCCCTCGATCAGCCTCGCCAGGGGCTCGAAGAAGTTCGTGGCCACCAGCCCCGCCGTCACGACATTGACCAATCGCACGGCGTTGCTCCAAAGCCCCTCGGGATAGAGCACCCCGATACAGGCGGCCAGGATCACCAACATCAGAAGCGGGAGAATGAAACTCATGAGATGAGGCTTCCGGAATTGTGGTCTGCTTGTCCCGCCGGACACGTCCGGCGGCGAAACGTTCCATCCTGCAACGCAAGGATCCTCTGCCTGCTGCGTCCTGCCTACTGCCTACTACAGCTTCAACACTCGCATCAACTCCTGGAGGGAAGTCACGCCTTTGGCCACGAGCACGATCCCTTCGTCTTGAATGCTCCGCAAGCCGCTCTTCTGCGCCATCTGGCGGAAGGCGTCGGGCTTCGGGTTGGCAGCCAGGTTCTGCCTGAGCGTCTTGTCCAAGACGAGGAGTTCATAGATCGCCGTGCGGCCGAGGTAGCCGACGCCGCCGCACTCCGGACAAACCACCTCGCGTCTCTGCGGCGGACGGTAAAGGGCCTGCACGCGGCCCGCCGGAATCCCCAATTGGGCGAGCACTTGGGGCGTGGGAGCGTAAGCCTCTTTGCAGGTGTCGCAGAGCTTGCGGACCAGCCGTTGGCAGAGCACGCCGTTGAGGACCGGGGCGAAATCCGAGGCCGGGATTCCCAACGCCAGGACCCGATAGATCGCCTCGACGCTATCCTTGGCCCGAATGGTGCTCAGAATCATCCGCGGCTTGGGGACCTCGGCGATGAGCAACTCGACGGTCTGGGCGTTGACCAGGTCGCGGACCACGGCCACCTGGGGCTCATGGTGGAACAGGTTGGGGAGGACGGAGGCCGGCGTCTGCCCGTCCGACGACTTGTAGGTGGTGACCGGGATATTCTCCACCGGCTCGTACCGGTTGGACTCGTCCTCCACGGCGGCGAACTCGCGGACGAACCGGTCGGCACTCCGCAACACCAGGTTCATCGTGGTCCGAAGCCCGCCCGCCGGGATGGCCGAGAACAGGACAATCCCGCCCTCCTGCCCCATGATGTCCCGGAGTTGCTCTTGCATCTTGGGGCGCATGCCGATCTCGTCGAGCGTGGCGAAGCGAGTCTTCTTGATCTCCAACTGGAGGATCACCCGCTCCCCGGTCTGCGTCCCCTGAGACGTGAGCTTCACGACACAGTTCATTTTGTCCAGGGACCGGTTCGGATCGACCTTCTCGGTGCCGCGCAACTGGGGGAGGTCCTTCAATTCCACGGGCGTCCAGGGGCCGATGGCCGAGGCGAATCGTTCGCGGGTCCGATCGTCGGACGCCATCTTGATCCGGAGCTGGAGATCGGCCTGGCTCAACCCCGGTGCGGCCAACTCCTTGGTCAACTGCGGCCCCAGCTTCTTCCGGTACGCCTCCTTTGCCTTCTCGACGTGCTCGAACACGCTCTTGCGGAAGACCGTGTAGTCGCCGGCGAACTTCCCCTCCTGCCGGGCCTGGCGGTCCTTGGGATTCATTCCGGAAAGCGACTTGAGCGTTTCCAGCATCGGGTCGCCGGCTTCTCGGTCCATCGGCTCGCCGTTCTGCCACACGCCGTCGATGAGAAGCCGGAGCCCCACGCCCTGCTGGCTGTAGTCGAGCATGATCGCGTCGGCACGACGGCACAACGCGTCGTAGACGAGCTTGCGCGCATGTTGAAAGCCCATCGTCTGCCGGGCCGCCAGGAGCCGTGCGGCATTGTCCCTCTCGTTGTCTGCGGCAGGGGTGAGGACGACCGGCACGCCCGCCTCGAGCGGGTCTTTCGCCTCCACCTCGATCTTGGCGCCCAGCTTGTTCAACAGGATGGCGGTGCAGTAGCGGATGTGGGCCGGCGTGAGCACGCGCTCGCTCGCATCGACCCTCTTGTTGCGCACCAACACGTAAGTCATCACCGGCACCAGCCAGGCCAGCGCCAGGATCGGGAAACCGACCCAGAAGATCGGGAAGAACCAGAACACCAGTTGGGCGAAGAGGAACACGCCCACCACGATCGGGTTCCACCGCAGGTAGTCCATCTCCACGGCCTGGGCGTCGCGGCTGAGCCAGTCCGTACTCCCCACCCAGAACAAGAAGATCAGCCAGCCCAAGAGGATCTTCACCCAGTCCAGGTAGAAGCCGGGCCCGCTCCAGCCTTCCTCCAGCGGAGAGACCGCCCAGCCCCCTTCCTGGGCCAACGCCCCGTGTGCACCTCCGCTGAGCACGGCCAGAACGAACAGTAGTACAGCCAAGTGGCGCATCATAGCATCGCGGATTCTTTGACTTGAATACCCTTGAGAGCCATCTTCAGCGCTTCGGGGTTGGGAGCCACCTCAAACGCCGTCGCCCGATCGATCATCTTCGTTTCCACCAAGACCTTGAGGCTCATGGTGAAGTCCTGCATCCCTTCCGTGGCGGAGATGCGGATCGCATCGCTCAACTTGTCGTCCTTGCCCTCCTGGACCAGCTTCCGCACCGTCGGATTGAACGTCATGATCTCCACGGTCGGCACGCGCGATACCCCCTCCTTGATCGAAGGCAGCAGCTTCTGGGCGATGATCGCCTTCATGTTGAAGACCAGCGCGCTGCGCATCGCGGGGTGCATTTCGGACGGGAACAAGTCGAGAATACGGCCGATGGTGCTCGGGGCGGTCGAGGCGTGGATCGTGCCGAACACCAAATGCCCGGTCTCCGCCGCCTGGATCGCCGTCTCGAACGTCTCCCGGTCGCGCATTTCTCCGACCAGCATCACGTCCGGGTCTTCTCGCACGGCGTGCTTCATGCCGATCATGAAGTCGCGGACGTCCTGGCCGATCTCCCTCTGGTTGATAAGGCTCTTCTTGTCGGCGAAGACGTACTCGACCGGGTCCTCCAGGGTGAGGATGTGCTCCGCCTCGTTGCGGTTGATCCAGTCGAGCATCGAGGCGATCGTGGTGCTCTTGCCCGACCCCGTCACCCCCGCCAGCAGGATCATCCCCTGGTCGAATTTGCACAGTTCCTCCAGAATCGGCGGCAGGTGGAGGCCGGCGAAATCGGGGATCTTGTTGTTCACACGCCGGGCCACCAGGCCCATGCTCCCCATCTGCTGGAGCACGTTGACGCGGAACCGCCACAGCGTGCCGTCGACGTCCATCTTGTGGGAGAAATCGACCCCGCCGTCGCGATCGAAGATCTCCCGCCGACGGGCCTTCAGACGCGGATCGCAGTCGATCAGCTCGTAGAGAATTCGGGTCATTTCTTCGTCGTCGATCGGTCCGCGGTTGAGCGGACGCAGCGTCCCCGCCACGCGCACATGCGGCGGCAGGCCCACCTTCAAGTGCAAGTCGCTCCCCTGCACCTTGACCAGGGCCCGGAAGAGCTTGTCGATCTCAAGCTCGCGGGACTTATCCGAGTCTTGGGAGGTTCCGTTCTTCCCATCATTCGCCATAACGAGTCCTCACAACCGTACCGGGATTCCCTGTTGGCACATGATCCGCTTGGTTTCCAGGATCGTGTACTCCCCGTAGTGAAAGATGCTGGCCGCCAGGGCCGCATCCGCGCCGCCTCGCAGGATAGCGTCGGCCAGGTGCTGCGGACAACCCGCCCCCCCGCTGGCTACCACCGGAATCGAAACCTCCCGGCACACGGCCGCGGTGATCTCCAGGTCGTAGCCGTCTTTCGTCCCGTCGGCGTCCATGGAGGTCAGCACGATCTCGCCCGCTCCCAGGTGCTCGACCTGCTTCGCCCAAGAGACGGCCTCCAGGCCGGTGCCAATCCTACCCCCGTTGATGTGGACCTCCCATATCTCCCGCCCATTCCTACGGACTCGCTTGGGGTCGATGTTCACCACAATACACTGACTCCCAAACCGCCGGGCAGCCTGGCGGACGAAATCCGGGTCGCGGCACGCCGCAGAATTGATCGAGACCTTATCAGCCCCCGCATTCAGGAGGG
>CAYSGY010000389.1:642-5683 GCA_964430315.1 uncultured Planctomycetaceae bacterium | reverse complement strand
CACCCTTCGAGTCAAGGCCGAGATGTGTGCAACAACGAGGGCGTTGCCCTGGGCTGTCGTATCCCGCCCCCTCGGGGCTGAAGGGGACTGCGGCGAACACTCCTGTTCTGGCATGTGAGTCTCGACCGTTGTTCTCGTTCAGAGCAAGACCGGCATCCATAAGCCCCCTGGCCTTTCACCGAGCCACGGCTTGCGTGCGGAGGGTGATCTGGCCGCTGCCGTACTGCGACTTCATGGCTTCGCAGTTCTACAACCGCGCGGCGAGTTCTTCGTCGATATCTTCCTGGTCCCTTCCTGGCTCGATGGGACGGATGTCGGCCAGCGAGCCGATGGAGAGGATCTCCGGCCAGATGCGGCCCACGCCCACGACCGCCGCAATGGCCCCCAACCCTCCGCCCACGACCGAGAGCACCGGCCCGAACAACCTGGCCGTGACCCCCGACTCCAGCCCGCCCAGGTCGTTCGACGACACGATGAAGACGCTGTTGACCGCGGAGACACGGCCGCGCATTTCGTCGGGTGTGAGCATTTGCACCAAAGTGTGACGCACGACCACGCTCACATTATCCAAGGCCCCGATGAGGAACATCATGGCCAGGGAGAGCGGAAACCACTGGGAAACGCCCAGTCCCACCGTGGCCGCGCCGAATCCGGCCACGGCCCAGAGCATGGTCCGGCCGGCGCGTCGCATGGGCGGCAGGTGGGCCAGGAGCACGCCCATGGTCACCGCGCCCACCGCTTCGGCCGACCGGAGCAGTCCCAGCCCTTGGGCGCCCACCCCGAGGATATCCTCGGCAAACATCGGCAGCAAATAGGTGGCCCCGCCCAACAAGACCGCGAACATGTCGAGAGTGATGGTGGCCAGGATCAACTTCGTCTGCCAGACGAAGCGGATGTCCCAGGAGACGGCTTCCTCGGAGACTTGTGCGGGCGGGTCGGCGATGCGCCAGACGGCCGCCAGCGACAGCACCCGACAGGCCGTCACCAGGAGGAAGGCCGTGGTCGTGTCGGCTTGCAGGCCCACAAGCAGGCCGCCCACGGCCGGCCCGGTCATCGACGCGACATGAAACACCGTGCTGTTCCACGCGACGGCCTTGGTGAAGATGCCGCGATCGACGATCTGAGGCAACAAGGCGGCGCGCGAGGGCGACCCCAACGCCTGGCTTATCGCGCCGCCGACCAGCAGCAGGTAGAACCACCCCACCGGGAGCTCGTGCCGGGCGGCCGCCATCAATCCGAGCGAAACGACCGACCCCACCGCCAGCGTCGCCATCATCACGCCGCGGCGGTTCCAGCGATCGGCCACCTGCCCCCCGGGAATGGCCAGGAGGATGACCGGCAGGGCCTGCACCAGCCCGATAATGCCCAGGCTCAGGGCGTCGCCGGTCTCGCGGTAGATGTGGACCTGGACGGCAACCGTCTCGACCATCTTGCCGAAAACGACCAGGAACCAGCTCACGGCAAAAAGCCGGTAGTCCCCGTTTCGCCAGACCGCGTAAGCCCCCTCCGAGGGTTTGGTGTCGTGTACCCCTTGTTGATTAACCCCCGCGGGGCAAAATGCACCGCCAGGGTCACAGTCTTCGTCAGAATGCCCCCGGGCCGGTTGCGTATCCCGAGACTCGCTGTTATCAGTAGACATGGGTCGGCACTGGTGGGCAGGCGGACGTGGCATTATGCGACGGTCAGGACGCGCTGGCAAGATGCCGGGCGCCTCTTTTTCAGAGCGTATGGCACAAGTTCGGATCTCAGGCGATGTCTTTGCATCGGGGAGACTACGCGAGATGCGCAACGGACACGGCTATCGACTCGGCGATCTCCAACTGGAGATTATGAAGCTCCTCTGGAAGCATGGGACATCGCGAGTGGCGGACATCCGTGAAGCGCTGGGAAGCGCCCGTTTTGCCTACACCACGATCGCGACGATGTTGCGGAAGATGGAAGCACGCGGCCTGGTGCGTCACCGGGATGAGGGGCGCGTCTTCCACTACGAACCCGCGGTCACCTCCGAGGAGGTCACGCGGAGCACGACGGCCGATCTGGTGAATCGCGTCTTCGAGGGGAGCCTCGCGGACGCCGTGAGCCATCTGCTCGACATCCGCGAGGTCGGCTTCGAGGAACTCGACCGGCTCGAACAGTTGATCCACGAACGGAAGAGCCGGCAGGCCCCGGAATGAATCACGTTCAGGAACCTCACGACTTCGGCAGCCGTTGAAGCACAGGGTGAAGCCATGTCCAGCCCTTTTCTACCGGACAACTCGTTCTGGAGCGACACGGTCACCGTGACCGGAGTCGGTTCGATGCTAATCGTTGGTCTGGCCGCGCTGGGCGCGTCGCTCATTCGTTCGCCGGCGTGGCAGCGCACGGTGTGGCGGGCCGCCATGGCCGCGCTGGCCCTTTTCATCCTGGTCGAGTGGATCGGCGTCGGCACGCGTGCTGCAAGCCTGGTCCGCTTCTCTCCCCCCGCCGGGAATGCGTCCGTGGAAACGGACGAGGCGTTCGCCTGGGAGCCGCCAGGCGAACCACAGGAGGCCTTTCTCGCTGCGGAGGACGGGGATGCGTTTGGCGGCTCGCTCTTGGACGAATGGGAAGAGGAGGCCGAGAGCCCTGCCCTCACCGGGATGCCTGCGCACGACTCGTATGCCGCTCCTCCGGTCGGCCCCGCCGCGACGCGCGAGGCGGCCGGGATCTGGTGGCCTGCCCGGGTCTGGGGCCACGGGATGATGTTCTGCGCCTTCTGGGTCGCCTGGACCCGATGGCGACTCCGTCGGCTCTGCCAACGGTATGCCGTGGGAAGCGAGGACCTGAGATGGCAGAGCGTTCGGGCACTCGCCGGCCGACTCGGATTGCGGAGGAGCATTGCGCTGCTGGAAGTGCCGGGCCTGGACTCGCCGGTTGCCTTCGGGGTGTTCCGTCCAACCGTCGCGGTTCCCGTGGATTTCGCCAGGGATGGCCTTCAACGCGAGCATGAGAGCGTGCTTGCCCACGAAGTGTCGCACCTGGCTGCCAACGACCCGCTCTGGCAACTGGTCGCCGACCTGGTATGCACCGCCTGGTGGTGGCAGCCGCTCGCCTGGTGGGCACGGCGGCGGCTTCGCAGCGCAAGCGAGGCGGCAGCCGACGAGGCGAGCCTCCTGGTCCCGGGCGGGCCGCAAGCCCTGGCGGCATCGCTGGTCGCGCTCGGCCGGCGCCTGGTCGTTGAGCGGTCCTTCGGATGGCTGGCGTTTCACGGGTATGGTTTCCGCTCGGCGTTGGGACGGCGCGTCCACCGCCTGCTCAACCTCGCCTCCACGGAGGCGCGTCTCCCTCGGCGATCCTATTTGAGAGTCGCCAATACGGCCCTTTGCGTCCTGTTGATTGCGGTGGCCGTTCTCGGCGCAGCCTGGGCCGAGCCCGGCGTCTCGCCGCGTTCGTCGGCCTCAGACGCAGGCGTCTCCGGCCATTGGTGGGAGAGTTCCCTTGCGGCCATGACCCTGACGTCCTGGCTGGGCACTGCCGCCCCCAAGGAAGTCGCCCCTCCGTCGGAACCGCCCGAGGCTCCCGCCGCCAAGGCCGAGGCTCCCGCCGCCAAGGCTGAGCCGCGTTCCGCCCCTGCCGTGTCTGCCCCACCGCTTGAACCCGCCGAACGCGAGCGACTCGAACGACGGCTCCACGACTTGGAAGCGAGGCAATATCAGTTGAGGACCGAGGGCAAGTACCAGGAGAGCATTCCGGTGGGCCGCGAGATCCGCGAAGTCCGCCAACGGCTCGGCCTTGCCCTGCCGCCTACCGCCAGTGCCTCTCGTGAACCGGCGACTCGCGAAGAGCGGGAACTCCGCGCCAAGTACCTGCGCTCGGCCGCCAAGTTGTTGCGAGCGGCCGGGAACGAGTGGGAGTGGGACGCCCAACGAATGATGCAGAACGCCGATCGACTGACCCGTGACGCAGATACCGCTTCGTCGGCCACCCCTATTGCAAGGGGGAACGCACGGGTCCGCCGGCCCGGCTTCGGCACGCGGCCAGAGCCGCATCCCGGAGGTTCCAGCGTCGCGACGAAGAAGCAGGCTCACGCGCCGGGCGAAGTATCCCAGGCCGGGCCAGCCCCTGATCCGGAGGCCCCGCCGGGACTCCTCGCCACGATGCGGTCGCTCACCGACGAGGTCCAGAAGATGCGGAAGGAGTTGGCCGAGATGCGTGGGCAACTCCAAGAGGCGACCGTCGCGAAGCCCGCGTCGCCCAAATGAAAGGCCCGACGCAACTCATTGCTACGTCGGGCCTTACAAAGTCGGGGCGACAGGATTCGAACCTGCGACCTTCTGAACCCCATTCAGACGCGCTAGCCAGACTGCGCCACGCCCCGAACTACGGTAGGGAACGGGACCTACCCCCTCGTCGAGTTCGGTGATCCCAAGCGGGCCGCCGAACTATGGGTTGGGAACCGTCCCGGACTTTGGGTAGTATGGCAGATCGGCCGGCGCAATGCAATGTCTGTCGTCTCTGCCGTTTGGGGGCCCCTCCCATTCTCGCGGAGAAATGTCACAATAGACTCCCCCAATCGGGAGCCGCTTCGAGCGGCGGCTGGGCGGCGCGGGAATGGACTGCTGGAGAGGACGGACGTTGGAAGGATTTTCCGATCGGCTTCGTAGAGCGGTGCTGGAGCGTCAGACCCCGGTCATGGTCGGCTTGGACCCGAGGTATGACCTTCTGCCCAGCGGCTTGCGCTCCGGGGGATCGCAGGCGGGGCTGTCGGGCCGCGCCCAGGCGTTTGCGGCGTTCTGCCGCGGCGTGATCGACGTGGTGGCGCCCCTGGTCCCGATCGTGAAGCCCCAGGCGGCCTTTTTCGAGGAATTGGGGCCGGCCGGGATGGCGGCCCTCGGCGAGGTGATTCGCTACGCCCAGGAGCAGGGGCTGCTGGTCGTCGTCGACGGCAAGCGAAACGATATCGGGTCGACGGCCGCGGCCTACGCTGCGGGATACTTGGGCAGGGGGGACACGAGCGCTTGGGGCGCCGACGCCCTGACGGTCAGCCCCTACCTCGGCGACGACAGTCTTGCCCCGTTCGTCG
>CAYSGY010000389.1:0-632 GCA_964430315.1 uncultured Planctomycetaceae bacterium | reverse complement strand
AGACGGCGGTCCGGCGCGGTGCGGGAATCTTCGTCCTCGTCAAGACCTCGAACCCCGGGGGGCGGACCTTCCAGGACCTGATCGCCGACGGCCGGCCCATGTACGAGCATGTGGGCGCGATGGTGGAGAAACTCGCGGCGGAGACGGTGGGGGCGTGTGGCTACGGAGCGGTGGGGGCGGTGGTCGGCGCGACGTATCCGGAACAGTTGGCCCAGCTCCGGCGTCAGATGCCGCACACATGGCTGCTCGTGCCCGGCTACGGAAGTCAAGGAGGCACGGCCAAACAGGTGGCCGCGGCGTTCGACGACCGCGGCCTCGGCGCCGTGATCAACAACTCGCGGGGGATTCTCTTCGCATATCGTGATGGCCGGTATGCCCAGGAATTTGGAGAGACCCGCTGGCAGGCGGCCGTGGAGGCCGCCACGCGCCGCATGATCGACGAACTGTACGCGGAGACGCCGGCCGCCAGGCTTCGCGACGTCTGATCTCCGTAGGGTGCTCTGTGAGCACCGCAAGTGTTCACGCGATGGTGCTCGCAGAGCACCCTACCGACTGACCCCTGAACCTCGACCCCTGAACCCGCTAAGGACTCGCCATGGATTCTACGGCACCCGAACAGACCCTAGTGCTCA
>CAYSGY010000388.1:0-5683 GCA_964430315.1 uncultured Planctomycetaceae bacterium | reverse complement strand
GGAGTTCGAGCCCTTCGGGACCATGAACTCGACATGGGCCTCGATGTCGCCGAACTCCCGGGCGGTGACCAGGTGCACCGTGCGTCCCTTCGGGCCGTTGACGGCCGCCGCAGTGCCCGGCTTCCAAATGAGCCGTTTCGGGTCCTTCGGATCCATGCCCACCTCGGCGGCGAGGAGCCAGTCGCCGTGCGGCGTGCGCCACGCGCTCAGGTCCTTGCCGGGGAGCAATTCGATCCACGCCGCGGCATCGAGACTGCGGGCCTCGCCCGTCACCGCCGCCATGCCAAACAGGGTCGAGAGCAACGTCGTTGTCACCATGTTCACTCCTCGGAATTTCGGAGGCAGAGACGTCTCAAGCCCGCGATTATCCGGAACCCAAGCCATGCGGGCAAGGCGACGCAAGTGGGGCCATGGGGAATATGGGGAATCTTTTCCGAATTTGCCGCTTTCAACGGCGGGCCGATTCCGATTGCTTGGACCTTGCCGATTGTTCCGAGAGAAAGGGAAGAATCGATCACCAGTCGTATGCGGATTGGTTGGGCGGAATCGGATATCCCGTTTCGGCCTGCCAGCGAAGGAGACTTCCCTATTAGCGGGGGGAAAGCGATGCGTAGCGTGCTTCGGAACAAGAAGAGGGTATTGGCGTTAGTTTCGGTTGTGGCGATAGGATTTGCCCTGGGCGGCTGCACGGGCCCGGCAGAGTACATTCGCAACCGTTTCAAGGTCGGGCCGGAATACTCCCCTCCACCCACTCCGGTGGCCGAACAGTGGATCGACGCGGCCGACGCCCGCGTGCGGAAAGACTCGGCAGACTTGAGTCGTTGGTGGACCATTCTCAAGGATCCTGTACTCGATTCCCTCATTGCCGACGCCTACAGCCAGAATCTCAGCCTTCGGGAGGCGGGCTGCCGCGTGCTGGAGGCCCGGGCCGAACTCGGGATTGCCGCGGGACTCCTCTTCCCTCAGCAGCAGGGTGCCACCGGCTCCTATTCGCGGCGAGCCGCGAGCCTGGGCTCCACGAGCGTCCCGGTGTTCGGGAGTCGGTACTCCAGCCTGTGGACGGGCGCATTCAATCTGGCCTGGGAGATCGACTTCTGGGGCCGATTCCGCCGCGCCGTGGCCGCGGCCGACAAGCAGTTGGACGCGTCGGTTGAGCACTACGACCAAGTGCTGGTGACGCTCCTTGGGGACGTCGCCACGTACTACGTCCAAGCCCGGGTGCTCGAAACCCAGATCGAACTGTTCCGCGCCAACGCGAGGCTCCAGCGGGAGATCTTGCGGATCGTCGAAGCGCGGTTCGATGCGGGCCGGGTCAGCGAACTCGACGTGGACCAGGCCAAGAGCACCTTGGCACAGACCGAAGCCCAGATCCCCTCGTTGGAGATCAGCCGCCGTCAAGCGACCAACCGGCTGTGCGTCCTGCTCGGCATGCCGCCCTCCCAACTCGACGAGCGACTCGGCACGAGCGTCATTCCCAAGCCGCCGCCGGAGGTGATCGTCGGAATCCCGGCGGAGCTCCTCTCCCGCCGGCCGGACGTGCGTCGGGCGGAGCGCATCGCGGCAGCGCAGAGCGAACGGATCGGCATCGCCCAGGCCGACTTCTACCCCTACATCTCGATCAGCGGAACGCTTGGATGTTCGGCTTCCGAGTTCTCCCAGTTGTTCCGAAGCCGGGCGTTTACCGGCAGCGTGGGGCCGTCGTTCCAATGGAACATCCTCAACTACGGCCGCATCGCGAACAACGTCCGGCTCCAGGACGCCATGTTCCAGGAACTCGTGCTCGCCTACCAGAACACGGTCCTCGTGGCGGCCGAGGAAGTGGAAAACGGAATCGTGACCTACCTGAAGGCCCAAGAACGCGCAAGGCTGCTCGACGAGAGCGTTCTCAACCAGGAGAAGGCGGTCAAGGTGGTCGTGGCCCAGTACAAGGTGGGAACCGCCGACTTCACCCGCGTCGCCCAGATCGAACAGGACCTCGTGACGCAACAGAATCAGGCGGCGCAGGCGCACGGCCAGATCGTCACCGGCCTGATTCAGGTGTACCGGGCTCTCGGGGGTGGTTGGGAGCTCCGGCTGGAGGGCGAAGGAGAAGCCGAGGCCGGAGCGTCGGAAACGCCCGCCGGAACCCCCGGCCCCCAACCTCCGAGGAGGCCCGCCCTGGAGGGAATTCTCGAAGAGGCCGCGCCAGCGCCGCTGCCTCCGCGACCCCAAGCCCCCGCCCAGGACCAGGCCCCGGGGCAAGCCAAGCCCGTCGCGCCGGCCAATCCCCGTTGATCGCCGTCGCAGCGACGCCGGCAATCGACGATCGATCCCGTCGCCGCCGTACTCCCCTCAGCGCGTAGCGTACCACGGGCAGCTTGTCTGCCCGTGTCGCATTTGGGGACACACCCCCGTGCCATCCGCCACCCCGTGCCCGCGGAACATTGACCGCCCAAGAAGGTTTATGTACATTAAGGTTACAGAGGGCCAGGCAAACATCGCGGGTCGGCTGCGATGGCCCTGTGTGTGGGGGCATGAAGGTCGGGTGCCATGGACGAGTCCGTCACCCTGGAGCAAGCGAAGACGATCGCCGAGATCTTGCCGGTGCTCATGCGAAGGCTCGCCGGGCCCAATGACAATCTGGCGGCCAAGCTCCCGTTGACGCAACTGAAGGTCTGCGGCGTTCTGTTCCGCGGGCCGCGGCGCATGTCCGGCCTCAGCCGTGAGCTCGGCGTGTCGCTCAGTTCCCTGACGCAGATCGCCGATCGGTTGGAGTCCGCCGGAATGGTGAAGCGGGTTGCCTACGGTGCGGATCGGCGGGTTCGCTACCTTCAGTTGACGGCCCGCGGCAAAGGGCTCATCCGTCTGCGGGAAGACGCCAGGGTGCGGCGGACCCGCGCGGTGCTGGAGCACTTGCCTCCCAAGTTGCGGAGGGAGGTCGTCGCCGCGTTGGAGGCATTCGCCCGCGCGTGCGCGGAGGACGGTGGCGAGGATGTCGCCCCTCGGTCCGAGGATGCGGCGTACCTGTCGGAGTTGGTCGGGAAGGCGAATCGATGAAAACGCTCCTTGGTTTCCTTTTCGTTCTGGTTGCGGCGACGGGCGGCGCGGCGTACTACTTCACGCAGTTGGCGGCCGACCCGCCCGTGAGTTACCGCATCGCAACCGTCACTCGCGGCGACCTGGTTTCCACGATCAGCGCCACCGGCACCGCGGAGCCGGAAGAGGTGGTCGACGTGGGCGCCCAGGTGGTGGGGCGGATCAAGAGCCTCGGCCAGGACCCCGGCGACCCGCAGAAGAAGAAGACGATCGACTACGGCTCCGTCGTCGAAGAGAACACGATTCTCGCGCTGATCGACGACGCCGTGTACAAGGCCCAAGTCAACCAGGCCAAGGCGTCGCTCGCCCGCGCCAAGGCCGACCTCATCCAGTTGCAGGCGAAGGCCGAGCAGACCAAGGCGGAGTGGAAGCGGGCCGAGAGCCTCCGGGCGACCAAGGCGATCGCCGACACGGATTACGACCTGGCCGTTGCCAACTACAAGGTGGCCCAGGCGAACCTGGCCGTCGGGGAGTCGGCCGTCAGCCAGAGCGAGGCCGCGCTGCAATTGGCGCAGACCAACCTCGATTACACGATTATCCGATCGCCGGTCCGCGGCGTGATTATCGACCGCCGTGTGAACGTGGGCCAGACCGTCGTGGCCAGCCTCAATGCCCCGAGCCTCTTCCTCATCGCCAAGGACCTGCGGCGGATGCAAGTGTGGGCGTCGGTGAACGAGGCCGACATCGGCCGCATCAAGCCGGGAATTCCGGTGCGATTCACGATCGACGCCTACCCCGGCGACACCTTCCACGGCAAGGTGGCCCAAATCCGGTTGAACGCCACCATGACCCAGAATGTCGTCACCTACACCGTGGTGGTCGAGACCGGCAACTCCGATCTGCGAATCTTGCCCTACTTGACCGCGAACCTTCGGTTCGAAATCGACCGGCACGCGGACGTGCTGCTGGTGCCCAACGCAGCCTTGCGTTGGAAGCCTCGGCCCTCGCTGGTGGCCCCCGACGCCCGGGAATCGGCAGGGGCGGGACCGGCGGCGTCCGGAGAGCCTCGCCAATCGCGAGGTCACGGGAAAGACTCGGGGAAGCCGGAGGAGAAACGGGAGGAACGTGGCCGCGTTTGGGTCCAGGACGGGGAATTCGTGCGCCCGATCGACGTGATCGTCGGAGCGACCGATGGGGCCCAGACCGAGGTCTCCGGACCCGCCGTCAGCGAAGGAATGAAGGTCGTGATCGGCGAGGCCCGCAAGCAGGATCTCGGCGACGGCGACACGACCA
This sequence comes from uncultured Planctomycetaceae bacterium, assembly GCA_964430315.1. Taxonomy (GTDB): domain Bacteria; phylum Planctomycetota; class Planctomycetia; order Pirellulales; family Thermoguttaceae; genus CALFBP01. The sequence goes on along the minus strand of CAYSGY010000388.1, from coordinate 1,375 downwards.
ATCCCTTTGTTCCCAATATCCGGCGCAGCCAGAAGAAGTCGCAGCCCTAGGGCGCCGTGTCGGAGTGACTCAAGCGATGCCCCAGTGTCTCCCAACGAAGACCGTTCTCGACGCTTCGGCCGATGCACGGGCGGCCTCCGCGGAACTGATCCGTTTGGAGGATATCTACAAGACGTATCATCTGGGGGAGGTCGACGTCCCGGTCCTCAAGGGCGTGTCGCTTTCGATCCGCCGCGGAGAGATGGTCGCGCTGATGGGCGTCTCCGGCTCCGGCAAGACCACGTTGATGAACATCCTGGGCTGCCTCGACCGGCCGAGTTCGGGCAAGTATTGGTTCGACGGCCGGGAGATGAGCACGCTCTCCCCGAACCAACGGGCCCTCGTGCGGAGCCAGAAACTCGGCTTCGTCTTCCAGAACTTCAATCTCCTGCCGCGCACGAACGCGATCGCGAACGTGACCATGCCGCTGGACTACTCGCCGCGTCCGACGCCCGGCGGCGAGGCAGGGCGGTTGGCCGAAGTGCTTCTGGACCGCGTGGGACTGGCCGAACGGAGCCACCATGAGCCGTCGCAGATGTCGGGCGGACAGCAGCAGCGGGTCGCGATCGCCCGGTCCCTGGTCAATCGTCCCTCGCTGGTCCTGGCCGACGAGCCGACCGGGAATCTCGACTCCCACACGAGCGTCGAGATCCTGCGGATGTTCCAGCAACTCAACGCCGAGGGGATCACCGTGATCCTCGTGACCCACGATCCAACCGTGGCGTCTTACGCGCATCGCACCATCCGGATCCACGACGGCCAGATCGCCTGCGATGGAGAGGGCGACGATCCGAGCCACGTGGGCCGGCCCGTTGGCCCCCCACCGTCGCCTCCTGGCGAGGCGGGAGGGACCCACCGACCGACCGACGACCCAAGCCCGCCGCCACGCCGGCTTGTTCCCTCCCTATTGCCGACGACCTTGCGCACGGCCCTGAACGCGTTGCGCCGCAACAAGATGCGGTCGGCGCTGACCGCCTTGGGCGTGATCATTGGGGTGGGCGCGGTGATCGCCATGATGGAGATCGGCGAGGGCTCGAAGGCGGCCCTACAGAAGACCATCGCCAGCATGGGCGCCGCCTCCCTCCTGGTCCAATCGGGCGCAGCGGCCAGCGGCGGCGTGAGTTTCGGGAGCGGCACCGTCTTGACCCTGACCCCGCAGGACGCCGAGGAAATTGCACGCGAGTGCCCCTCGGTCAGCGATGTGGCCCCCACGGTCCGCGCCCGCTCCCAGGTCATCTACGGGAACCGCAACTGGGTCCCGATGCGGATCGACGGCACCACCCCTTCCTACCTGGCGGTCCGCGACTGGGAGGAGATGGACGAGGGGGGGATGTTC
>CAYSGY010000387.1:0-5686 GCA_964430315.1 uncultured Planctomycetaceae bacterium | reverse complement strand
TATTTCCTGGCCGATCCTGAGGGCCCGTCTCGCGGTCATTGTGACCCGGTGTACTGCACCTGTGCTTCCAGCTTCTCCAGGGCGATCCCGCTCCCGGCCGGCTGGCTGGGCTGTCCCGTAAGGCGGAGGTGTACGAGGTTCTCGCCTTGCCGGCACGCGCGTGGGTCTACTGAGAAATCCAGGCGCAGGAGCCGCTGGCGGGGATCTACCTTGTACTGCCCGGTCCCGCCGGAGGCGGGCTGCGGCCGGGGCGAGAAGACCTGCGGGTCCTTCCAGTTCGGATCGCGGGCCAGGAGCGGAAGCGGACGACCGTTCAGCGTCGCTTCGACGACCTCGTCGTCGCCCGCCCCAAACCACACCGTCCGCAACCGCACGCCCTGGACCCGGCCGGCACACGCCGGCAAGTCGTCGCTGACGCGGAGCCGGAACTCCGCGCCCTGGCCGCCGCGGGGGAGTGGGGCCGGCAGCGGGGCGTCGTCGTTGCGATTGAAGTAGCCTTCGGCCCATGGGTAGCCGCCGCGTCGCTCGACCGCAAAGACCTTGTCCCTGAACTGCATCGTGCCGGGACTGCCGACCTCGTGATACGCCTGTTGATGGGCGATGGGGCCGGGGAGATAATCGTCGCCGAATTGGCGCTGCGCCTCCGGCGGGGCGTTCGACCAGTTGAACGTGCAGACGCTGTCGGCCCCTTGCTGCCACCAGTTGGCAAAGACGCCCCGCAGCACCTCGATCGGTGCGAAGCGGTAGCCGTCGGTCGTATGGTGGTCGTCGAAGCACGGCTGGAGCTTGATGTCGCGCCCGGCCGTGATGCGGCGGAACGCGGCCACATCGACCTCCATGGAGCGGGAACCGAGCGTGAAGAGATCGACCAGGTTCTCGGCCGCCCAGACCTCGACGTCGAACCCGTCGATGCGGCAGCCCTTCAGGTTCCGCGGCACCTTGGCCGCCAGCAAAAACGGCCGTCCGCGCTTCCGCTCGACCTCCAGGAGCATCCGCCGGACACCACGTACCAGGTCGGTTACGTGATGGCGAAGCTCCCACTGGCGTCCCAGCGGGAGGCAGGGAACGTGCCGGGCGAAGTCGAGCTGGATGCCGTCGAAGTCGTATCGCTCGGCGACCTCGCGGAGCGACTCGATCGTGATCTGCCGCACGGCGGCCACGCTGAAGTCCCACAGTCCGTGCGCCCACCAGCACCGGAGCGTCCAGTCGGGATGCGCCTGTTTCAAGGGGTCGGGAAGGTCCTTCCAGGCGGCCCCTTTGCCGTCGCGGCTCAGGTCCACTTCGCTCACCCGATGGTGCCAGAAACACTCAAGCTTCCGCCGCCTGGTCTCGGCCACCAAACGGCCCACCAGGTCGATGCCTTGGTCACGCCATCGCTTGAACCCCTCGTGGCCGTCGAACGGGTTGAGGAGCTTGCTGGGATAGACGACGTTACCCAACCGGCCGAGGTCCCACCAGAGGGCGTCGATTTGCGTGCCCGGTTCGTCGGCGAAGCGGAAACGGTAGTCGATCCACCGGTCGAAATCGACGCCGATCTGGCCGTGGCAATCGTACTGGACGACGATCCGCCGACGCCGGTTGACGGCCTTCTGGTGCTCGGGGGAGAGTTGAAACGTCTCCCCGCCCGAAGACATTGGCAACCCGGGCCAGGCGAACACTCCTCCACAAGCTGCCGACATCGCCTTCAGGAACTGTCGGCGGGCGACCGTACGCCGTGGCTTTTCCATGACCTGATTCTCCTCCATGCCGACCCTCGGCTTCGCCGAGTGACGGCATGCCACCCAAGCCAGCAACCGTGCAATCAGTACAGGGTGTAATTGAGTCCTGTTCCTTCCGGGCGTTTCCGGCTTGGGGGGCCCGCGGTTGGGTTTCGATAGACGTACGCCTTGTAAACGCCATCCTTGACGGTCGTCAGCAACACATCGCGCATGCCGTGGCCGGTGAGATCGACGTCGGCCATCAGCATCGGGGATTCGCCTGCGGCCACCGCGAAGGTGCATACCCGGCGGCCTCGACCGTCAAAGAGCCCCCGCGGCAAGGCGGAACCGATCTCTAGAAGCCCATCGCCGTTCCAATCGACGAGGATGTGATGGCGGGTCTCGTCCGTGTCGATCTGACCGAGTTGGTTGCCCCGCTCGTCGAACAGGCAGAGCGGCCTGGGAGGGGCGGGCAGGTGGTCGATGTCGACGACCAGTTCCAGGCCGGGTACATCGCCGCGGACTTCGCCCACGTCGACCGATTCGTAGTGATGCCCGGTCTTGCGCCAGATCATCCGGCCGGCCCCGTCGGTCATGACCAGGGCATTGCCGCCGCACATCGTCATGGCGAGCCGCGTCTCTTCCGGGCGCCGGGAAAGGCGGACGACCCGCCAGCAATCGGCGTGCCCGCCGTTCTTCCGGCCCTTCTCCGCCTCGAAGACCCAGCGCACGGAGCCGTCGGAGTTCAGCGCCGCGTAGCCCGCCAGGATCTCGTCCCGGCCGTCGCCGTCCAGATCGACGGGAAGGGGTTGATGCGCGGTCCGATAGGCGCCGGGGTCCTTGACGGTCCAGAGCAATTTCCCCTCGGCCGAATAGGCCCAGATCTGCCCGTACCGCGTCTTGACCAGGATCTCCGACGGCCAGCCCTTGCCCGACAAATCGGCGAAGGCAACGCAATCGCTGGCATGCTGCTCGATGGGGAAGCTGCGGACCGGCTTGCCGGATCGCCCGTCGAGGACGATCAACTGCCGGTCGCCGGCGAGAACGACTTCGAGCGTGCCGTTGTGGTCGAGGTCGTGGATCTGACATGCCACGTCGTGATGGAGTTTGCGGCGCCCCAGTTTCGGATCCCCCCAGCGCCAGAGGATAGTGCCGTCGAGCTTCTGAACCGCCACCGACGAGGTGAAGTGGTTGTCGTTGCGGTCGTAGTTCTTGGCGGAGACCAGCTCGATCTCGCCGTCGCCGTCCACGTCGCCGGCCACCAGCCAGTAGCCGCCGTACTCCGCATCGAGCGTCACCGTTCGCCACGGGGCGACGACCGGTGCCGTGGACGGAGGATTCCCACACGCATCGGTCTGAAACGGCGTGGCCGGTTCGTCCGCGCGCGTCGAGCCGCCCCAAGAAACAAGGAGAATAAGCAGTGGCAGATGTTTTACGAGCGTCATTGGATTGTCCTCGAACGTGATACGACGGACGTTTTACTTCACGGAAGAAGGAAGGGTTCCGTTGCCCAAGCAGGACGATTCTACCCCTGAGGCCCCGGACTATCAAATCCCGCATGCTCTTGACCGTGGGCGAGTGTGGGACTACATAGGAGGGGCGATGCGAGTTAAGATCGTGCAAGGAATAACTGGCGTCTTCGGCAGCTTGGGTGGCATGCCGTCACTCGGCGTAGCCGAGGGTCGGCATGGAAGCCGTCGTGGCGGCTTCCATGCTCAGTGCGACGCTTTGCGTCGTGAGAGCATGCCACCCAATCCCGACCGTTGTTCGTTGGCTGATCCTTAGCGGCCGGAAAGGGCGGCAGTCCGTTCCCGTGCGGTTCGTTCCCTCACCACGCCACACCACGGAGCCTGCCATGCCCGGGAGATTTGTTGGACTCGCGATGCGCGTCCCGACCTTCGTCGTATGCTGCGCAGCCTGGCTCACCGCGGCAGGCTGGGCGCAGGGCCAGTCCCCGGCGGGCCCGACAGAAAACGTCCTCTCCGAAGGCTTTGAAGGGAAGATCCCCGACTTCCACACCTATCAGGCCACCTACGCGGCCGACGCGGCGCGGGCCCACGGCGGCACGCATTCGCTCCGCGTGACCCCCGCCGGCCGAAGCGGGGGTGCGTATTTCCGTCTCGACGGCGTTGTGGATCGGAAGTCGGACTACGAGTTCTCCGCCTGGGTCTATGCCGGGGCTCCGGACGCCGCGCGTCTCTACATCTCGGCCGGCGACGGCAAGCAGCGGCATACGAAGGCCCTGGTTTCCGGGAGCAGGGCAGGCCAGTGGGTCCACCTGATGGGCACCCTCCGCGGCAAGGAGTGGCGGCCCACGGACCGCGAGGTCATGATGGCCATGTCCTGCACCACGGAGAGCTGGTTCGACGACGTGGTGCTTCGGAAGACCACGTTGCCGGACCCGCCGATCGAGACCTATCCCCCACTCGTCCGCACCCTGCACGCGGCGGCGGATCGGAGCCCAGCGACGCTCTCGGCCGGGGCGGACCTCACGCTTCAAGCCAGCGCGGGCGCGATGGTGGAGAGCTTCCAGGCCCGCACGCCGTCGCGTCCGAGCGGCGACCAGGTGGTCATCCCGCCCGACGGCCTGCTGACCTTCGCGTTGGACCTGCCCAAGCCCCTCTATGTCACCGGCACGCTGCGTCTTGAGCCGGACGAGGACCTGCGTCCCGGCCTGCGGGCCTACGTGCTGAGCGACGACACGGTCGTCGGCGCGCCGATGGTGAAGGCCGCGGCGTGGGAAGGCGAGGGGAACGCGCTGACCGGGCCTGCCCCGAGCGTCACCGGCACGCGGCCGCCGGACGACGTGCCGCTCGCCACGTGGCTGTTGCCCGCCGGACGCCACTACCTGACGGTCGCCGGCCCTCACATGCGGCCGGCCGGCACCTTCCGGCAGTTGCATCTCCGGGCACTGCCCCGCCCCGTCGAGACGCCATGCTACCAGTTCGCCCTGTTGTCCGACACGCACCTTTCGTCGGGACGTCACGTCTGGATGAACACCAAGCTCGACGGACCCGCCAAGGAGGAACTAGCCGCGACCCTGGCTACCCTGAAGCGCGAAGGGATCGCCTTCGCCGTGATCGCGGGCGACATGACCGACAGTGGGACGCGCGCGCAGTTCGAGACCCTCGGCGCCGTATGCCGCGGCAGCGGCTTGCCGGTGTACGGCTGCATCGGGAACCACGACGCGTATCTGGCGACTTCGCGGCCCGATGCCCTGTCGCTGTGCCCCGAACTTTTCCCCGGAGGAAAGACCGACTACGTGATCCACAAACCGCCCCTGCGGCTCATTGTGCTCGACGGCTCGCATTGGAAATCGAAGACCGGCAGCTTCGTGGACCACTACGACGCCTCGGACTCGGCCGGAATCGGCATCAAGCCGGAGCAGATCCGATGGCTGAAGCAGGAACTCGCCCGCGACCTGAAGACGCCCACCCTGATCCTCTGGCATTACCCGATGCTCTACCGGGGCGGCCTCTCGTCCTGCGGCTACAAGCTGCCGGCCCCGGCCACGGACGGCGAGGTGCTGAAGGCCCTGCGCCAGGCCCCGAACGTGGCGGCCGTGCTCTGTGGGCACGCCCATTGGAACGAGTACAACCAGAAAGACGGGATTGCCCACCTCGTGAACCCGGCGTTCACGGAGTGGCCCAATGCCTACCGCGTCTTCCGCGTGTACCCGTGGCGCATGGAGTGGGAACTGCGCCAGGTGCCAAACCGGGGTTTCGTGCGTGAGTCGTTTGTTCCCGCCAAAGCGATCTCCTGGATGATCTCGACCGGCCCCGAGGACCTGACCGGGACGGTCCCCTTCTGAGCGGCCCTCCGCGAAGTGTATTCTATCGGCCCCCTCTCCCTTTGGGAGAGGGTTTAGGGTGAGGGCCGTTCGGCGGCGAGACAGGCGGGTCGAGTGGCTCACTCACCCCCGGCCTGGACTGCCAAGAACGGTGATGCGATGACCTGGATTGTGTATCCTCGATTTGTTCCGCCTTCAG
>CAYSGY010000386.1:0-5688 GCA_964430315.1 uncultured Planctomycetaceae bacterium | reverse complement strand
CGGTCGGCCAGGTTCGTCCCCTCGATGTACTCCATCGTGAAGAAGTGCTGGCCGTGGACCTGCCCGACCTCGTGAATATGGACGATGTTCGGATGCCGCAGGCCGGCGGAGGCGCGGGCCTCTTCATGGAAGCGGCGGACGTGCTCCGGCGAGGCGAGGTGACTGGCCAGGATCATCTTCACGGCCACGAGCCGGTCGAGCCCCTTCTGCTGGGCCCGGTAGACCACGCCCATCCCGCCGCGGCCGATCTCCCCGAGCAATTCGTAGGAGCCGAAGTCCCTCCCCGCCCCGCCCGGCAGCGGTCCTTCGGGCCTTGCCGCCGTCTCGTCCTTGGGAGGCCCCGGGGCGGCGGGCAACGCCGGGAACACGTCCTCCAGGCTGTCGAGGCAATCCAGGTACGGCGCGATCTCCGGGTGTTCCCGGGCGAACGCCGCGCGGTCGGGCCGCACGCCCGCCTGAACCTGCCGGAGATACTCGTCCAGCAGCTCAATCAGATGGGGATCCTCGGGAACGTCGGTCATGGCAGGTCCACAGAAAAGGGGCAACCGACGGCGAATTCTAACGCTCCCTCGACAGCGACGCAACGTGGGACGGGTTTCCAACCCGTCCGTCCTTTCCAATCGCTCGACGCCTCCCCAAGCCCACGGGTTGCAACCCGTGGGCTTCCTGGAGCAACATCCTGTTACGTGTTTCTGTCGCCACGCGAAAGTGAATCCCTCACTTGTCCTCCACTTGAGCGACTTCCTCGTCGGTCAAGCCGTAGAGGTCGTACACCAGGCGGTCAATCCGCCGGTCCACAACGTCGATCTGCTCGGCTAGGGCGGCCCGTTCCGTTCCCGCCGTGGAATCGCGCCGGCGCCGCGTCAAAGCAGACATGGAACCGGCAAGCCGGGTGATCTCCTCGTGCCGCGCCCGTTCCTCGGGGCGGGAGAAGTCGATGGCCCGGATCGGAGCCCGTGCGAGCACGCGGCCGTTGATCTCCAGGCCGACGCCCCGTCGCTTCGCGTGGTGCTCGAACCAGGTCCAGAGCAGGCGGGAATTGAGCAGCGCGGCCAGGTAGTCCAGCCCCTCCCTTGTGGTCGCCCGGGGGACCGCCACGTTGACGCTGAACGGAACATACCCAGGCCCGCGAACCGCCACGAGCGACGGCCGCCGGGCGAATTGGAGGCATAGGATCTTGGGCGATTGCCAAATTGCCTCGTCGCGCGGCCAGTGCAGGTGCCACCAGCGGTTCGAGCCTTGCCGCGTTTCGCGTCTCGCCTCCATGATCGTGCGGAACGGCTCCAGGTGCGCCTTGATCCGCGGGAACTGCCCGATGTCGGGGCAGGTCCTCTTCGTCGAGTAGATGAGTTCCAAGGAAGGATGATCGGCGAGATGATATCGGGCGACGTCGCCCACGTCGTAGTACGGGCGCAGCAGGGCCCTCTCCCCGGCGGAAAGGTCCAGACGCTCCACTTCCGCAGGCCGGAGGGCAAATACCCCTTGGCCGACCTGCCACCGATTCCCGAACGCCGCGTTGGTCCTCGCGTTGATCGACGCAGGATTCTCGGCGATTCCTTGCCGCACCGCGGCCAATTCGCCCAGCGGCGGCCACCGGTCGAGCCGGGCGAGCAGAGAGTCGGCCGGCGGCTCCAGATCGATCCGGCCCGCCCGAAAAAGCTGCGCCGCCGATTTTCTGACCACACGCAGCGGAACCATGCCGTGGACGACCGCCTCGGCCGTGGCGGCCGATCCGCTCGGGGCCCGCTTGATCGTGGTGGGCCCGTCGCTCCTTCCCTTCACGACGCGGAGGATCAAGTGGCGGCCGGCGACCTTGGGAAAGACGGGCAGGTCGTCCAGCAGAAAGAGTTCCTCGAGGTGCGCGTCGCGTTGGAGCGAGGCCACGAGTCTCTCCGCTCCCGCCCCTGCGGTCCAATAGGCACTGACGATGAACGACAACACCCCGCCCGGCCTCAGGAGTTCCAGACCGCGGTGCGCGAAGTAGTACCACAGGTCCATACGCGCCGCCCGGTACTTCTCGGCAAAGGCGGTACCGTCGAGGGGCGTCAAGAGCGGCTTCGAGCCCCGTTCGCGACGGTACGGCGGGTTTCCCAGGACCACGTCGAACCCTTGCCCGGCCGGCATCACCGCTTCGAAATCGAGCAGGGAGTCACCGCACACCATGTTCGAGCCCAGGTCGCATGGCGCCTCCGATTGGGGCCGTGGCGCGTCCTGGCGCATGGTGAATGCCAGGGCCCGTTTCGCCACTTCGACGGCCTGTGGGTCGAGATCCACGCCGAAGACACTGCCTAAGAGGATGCGTTTCCGCTCGGCGGTCGTCAGATGCCATCGGCCGTCCTGGCCATGGCACAATCGCGGATCGTGCTTTTGGGCGTGGTCCTCGGGGCTGTGCGTTGTGTAGAAGTCACGATGCCAGTCGAGGAGGAAGCGGTAAGTGCCGAGCAGAAAAGAGCCCGCGCCGCAGGCCGGATCGAGGATCTTGAGGGGAGCGGTCGAGGTCGGGTCGAACCCGGCCAACCGCGGCCCGACCGCCTTCCGGACGATATAATCGACCACATAGCCCGGCGTGTAGTAGACGCCGGCTGCCCGGTTGCGCTGGCGGGCGGCCGTCAGCACGGCCCGGCCGTCGGCGGCAATGCGGACTTCCTTTTCGAGGAGCCGCTCGTACACCTGGCCAAGCACCTCCGCAGAGAAGCTCCCCGCGTCTGCCCATAGGCGTGCTTCCGCGGCGTGAAGAATCGCTTCCCGGACGGCACGGTTCAAGGCATCGTGCCCGAGCGCGGGCTGGTCTGCCGCGAGCCGCCGGGCGAGCCGCTTCAGGCAGGCCGGGATTTCATCGAGCAGCGCCGCGGCGACCTCTCTTTCCGACGGCACTTCGTTGCTCCGGACGGACCTAGAACTTGCTCGCGTCGATGGCCGCGGTGTCGCACCGGTTGCCGAGGCAGTCGAACACGTGGCGGTCGATGGTGAAGCTGAGCAATCGCACCGTGCCATCGGCGAAACAGAAATTCGCTCCCCCGGGGTGTGCCGAGCCGAAGCAATACCCGGTCTCACAGTTGGCGTTGATGATGGGATCGAAGTAGGCGGTGCCGCTCGTCTTCGTGTTGTCCGGCAGCAGAGGATACGCGGTGCTCTTGACCGTATCGGGGTCCCACCCGTCGACCCATCCGCAGTCGTCAAACCAATCGCCGCTGAAGTAGAAGTCCATTCGCAGAAACTTCTCGCCGAGCACGACGGTATTGCTGGTGCCGTCGATGATGTGGGCGAATTCGCAGGGAGGCGTGCCAAACATGAGGGAGCCGGAGGGGGGCGTTGTTGCGGGGTGGTCCCAGTCCCAGCTCATCCGCACAATCACCCCGTCGTAGATGAGGCGGCGTGCAACGTTGTTGGGGTCCGTCACGGGGTCTCCGGGCCAAGGCCGCCACCGGAAATCGATCTGGCCGTCGCGGCCGCCCCAGAAGAAGATCTCTTGGTCGTAGGTGTGGACCCAGTTCCCGGATGTGTCCTTCGTGATCCGGCCCGGCGTCGCTGCGGCGTAGTCCATCAGGTAGTGGCCATTCGGTCCCAGTTTGAGTTCGCGTTTCGAAGGGCAACTGTAGGTGGCCACGGGCTGGGCCCCGATCACGTTGATGTCGGTACTCAAGCGATGCAAGGCGCCCTGCTCAATGTAGGGGAGGAGCTGATAAGCCCAGCCCACGCTCTGCTTCTCGCACACCGCCGGAGTCCCGCCGACCAGGGCCAGACCCGGCCACGGCGTGTCGCCCGAAGTCGGGAACTTCTTGTAGATGTCCGCGTGGTTGTGGAGCGCCAGACCCATCTGCTTCAGCTTGTTGACGCACTGGCTTCGCCGGGCAGACTCGCGAGCCGCTTGAACGGCCGGTAACAGCAGGGCGATCAGGATTCCAATGATCGCCACCACCACCAACAACTCGACGAGAGTGAAACCCTCGCGCTTGCGAAAACGACGACAGAACATGGGCAACTCCTCGATCGATGAAGGAATAATGGTAGTGTCGCGACGGCCAGGACCGTCGCACCACGTAGTTCCCCATTTCGTATTCGCACTTCGCAGACTCCCGAAGTCTTCAAGGCTTCGGACGCCTCGCATGGTTGCCTCGGGTCGATCTTCACTTGCCCGGCGAGGCGGGCACCAGTCTCTTGAAGGCGGCTTCGTCGAGCTCGTCGAGCTTTCCCATGGAGTCGACAACGAACCGTTTGCCTGCTTTTCCGTCTTGTTCCCACGCCGCGGGCGGATTTCCCCCCGGGCCTGACTTGCGCCCGTACTGGATCACATAAGGCTTGCCGTCGCGAGGGGAGACGAACATGCTGTCGACATTCTCGATCCCCAACTGTTTCAACTGCTCCGCGTGCTGCGACGTCACGTACTGCTTGAATTCCGCTTCGTTCGCCGGGGCGTTCCCCTGATGCCGACTCTTGTACAGGCTGTAGAAGAGTCCTAACTGCTTCAGGCCGGGAACCTGACGGGCCTGATCGGACGACGAATCGCCCTTGCCGCATCCCGACACGACCAGAGCGGCTCCCGCCGCCAACCCAAGCCATGTGCCAACAAGCGATTTGCGAACGGTCATGATACCCCCCCGGTAGAAGGTCCCTCACGCCCGCCCTTTATGATATCGCAGATCCGCTACGATGGGAATCATGGAAATTGAGAGACGCGGGGATGGGAACACAGGGCCGTCCCCCCCCACCCCCACTTGGCCGCATGCGCCTTGGTGAAGGGGCATTGGCCAAGCGGACAGGCGCATGGTTCGGGTTCATCCGACTGAAGGGTGCGCAGGCCTTCGGCCCGGGATTTTCGAGGCATGAGTCCGGTGTCGCATGGCACTTGCCCAGGGTTTGTCAACGGAATCCCGTTGGACACCGGACCCGTGCCTCAGAGAATCCTGCGGCGCAGCCGCAATCTGCGTAACGACTTGCGTCGGCGCGCCCTTCAGTCGGACGAGCCTCATTTAGGAGGCGATCCGCTGGCCAAGCTCGGCGAGGCAGTCCTTCTTGTGGACCCGCCACTGCTTGAGCGTATCCCGGTCGCGGATCGTGACCGTGCCGTCGGAGAGGGTCTGGCCGTCGACCGTGATGCAGAACGGCGTGCCGATCTCGTCTTGCCGCCGGTAGCGCCGCCCGACCGCGCCTTTCTCATCGTAGAAGACGTTGAACCGCGTTTTCAACTCGCCGTAGATTTCGCGGGCGATCTCCGGCATGCCGTCTTTCTTGACCAGCGGGAACACGGCCGCCTTGATCGGTGCCAGACGCGGATGGAACTTCATGAAGACCCGGGCCGTGGGCACTCCCTTCTCGTCCGGGGCCGTGTCCTCCTGGTAGGCTTCGCAGAGGAACGCCAGGGTCGCCCGGTCGGCGCCGGCCGACGGCTCGATCACGTGGGGCAGATAGCGCTCCTTGCTCTGGTCGTCGAAGTAGGTGAGGTCCTTGCCGCTCCCGCGGTGCTTCGGCTTCCCGTCAGGGCCGAGTTCGACCACCAGGTCGTTCCCCTGACGCACGAGCTTTCCTTCCGAGTGGCTCCGCAGATCAAAATCGCCGCGGTGGGCGATGCCTTCCAGCTCCCCGAATTCGCCGGGCGGGAGGAACGGGAAGGCGTATTCGATGTCGGCCGTGCCGCACGAGTAGTGGCTCAGTTCGGCCGCCTCGTGGTCGCGCAAGCGGAGGCGCTCG
>CAYSGY010000385.1:0-5692 GCA_964430315.1 uncultured Planctomycetaceae bacterium | reverse complement strand
AGTTTGCCGTCGGGCGAGAGTCCCTCCAGCACCAGGAGCCGCCCGCCCGGCACGGCCATGTAGCCCAGCCGGTGCCGCGTCTCGTGCCGCCACTCGGAGCCCTGGGGATACGGCCCGTCGACCAGCAGCACCTTGTCGAAATCGACGACCGGGTTCTTGAACATCATCGCCCGCTTCACCGCCCGGACGCGGAAGTACAAGTCCCGAACGGACTCAGCCCCCTGTGGCACAGCCGCCCCCGGCTGTGCATCCCTCTGTGGCACAGCCGCCCCCGGCTGTGCTTGGGAGTTGAGCGCCATCGAGGGTACCGATGCAGGGGAGTTTCGCACAGCCGAGGGCGGCTGTGCCACAAGCGGGTTCTGCGACGAGGGCTTCGCGAGCGCCGCAACTCGTTTCTCCAGTTCCGCCAGTTCGGCCAGTTCCCTGGAAAGATCGACCTGCGCGCGATGCGATGCCTGGATGCGATCGGCCATTTCCCGGGCCCAGCCGATCTCGAGCCGGATCCGCTCGGGCGTCGGATGCTGGCCGGCCTGGTGGAGCCAATCGCGCTTGAGGGCCTCGCGGGCCTCTTCGGCTGTGAGGCTCCGCGTGGGCGGGGTCTCGGGCGTGACGTAAGGCGCCACCGCTTCCTGGACCACGGGCCGGAACTGAATCCGCCGGCCGGCTTCGAGGATCAGGGCGACCCATTCGGGCGAGAACTCGGCCGCGTCGCCCCGGGCCTTGAGCGCCTCGAAGCGGCGGGCGATCGCATCGGCCTCCTCCCACCGGCGTCGGTCGTCGGGCGTCTGCTTATTCCACTGGGACGGCGTGAGGGGTTTATACTCCAAGAGCAATTCGATGAGCCGGCTCGCCGTTCGGAGCTGGCCCGCGTTGCCCCGGGTGCTCAGATACTCGACCGGGCTGGGCCCTGCGTAGGTCAGAAAGTCCTGATACTCCTCCGGAAAGGCGGCCTTGAGCCGGGTAAGAACGGCCCCGCCCGTCTCCCGGCCCAGTCGCAGGCCCTTTTCCAGGATCTTCCTGCGCGTGCCGGCGAGCGTCTCCGCGAACGTCTTGCCAGGCACGTAGACCGAATCGACCACCTGCTGGATTTCCTTGGAGAACCGCTCCAGGGCGGCCACGCCGCCGCGGTAAAGCGAGGCAATCTCCTCGGGCGTGAGGGCGTCGGAGTAGATCCGCAGATCGTCGATCGCCCCCTGGAAGAATTCGCCGGTGCCGCCCGAGGAGCCGAGGAAGGCAGGCACGCCCGGCTCGACGGCGATCTTGCCCGACCGCTCCTGCGACCCGATCTCCTTCCCATCCAGGTAGACCCGCATCCTGCGCCCGTCGAACGTGGCCGCGCAGTGATGCCACGCCCCGTCGAGCACCTGGGCGGGATTGAGCGGGGCGTCGCACTCGAGGTAGCCGCCGATGTTCAGGCCCAGTGAAAGGACCGTGCCCTTCTCCTGGAACGCGAACAAGAGACGCTTGGGACATTCCTGCCGGAAGATCTCGCGGAAGCCGCTCAGGTCGCTGGGCATCGTCCACGCGGAGAACGTGATCTTCGCCAGTTCCGACTCCTTGAGGCCCGCGACGCGCAGCGCGTGCTCGCCGCGCAGCTCGGCGGCCGTGCCGTGGACGCCGCGGGTGCGACGCACGGGCCGGGCCGCTGTGGCGTCCATCTCGGGATGGCCCGAGGCGTCGCGAAGCACGGCGGCGGGCGCCCGCTCGTTGAACGTCCAGTGCGCCAGGAGCGGACGGGGCACTTTCGGCTCGCCTGCATCGACCAGTTCCGCCATCTTCGCCAAGGCGTCGAGTCCGTTGCGGTACAGCCGGGCGATCTCCTCCGCCGAGAGGGCCTCGCGGTAGATCCGCAGGTCGTCGATCCCCCCTTGAAAACACTCGCCGCCGCCGGACGAGCCGATGCACCCGGGCGCCAAGCCCCCGGCCGTCACCTGGCCGGGCCGCTTGAGCGAACCGATTTCCTTGCCGTCCAAGTAGACCCGCATTGCCTGGCCGTCGAACGTGGCGGCCGCGTGGTGCCACTTGCCGTCGAGCACCCGGGCGGGGTCGATCTTCGCGTCACACTCGACATAGCCGCCGACATTCAGCCCCAACGACAGAACCGTGCCGTCGTTCTGGAAGGAGAATAGCACCCGCTGGTCGCCGTCTTCCTTGCGGAAGATCTCGCGGTACTCCCCCAGTTCCGTAGGCATGGTCCAGACGCTGAAGGAAATACCCTTGAGCGTGTCGAAGGCGGGCTTCTCGGGGATCGCGAGCAGGTGCCGGCCCGAGAACGCCATGGCCGCGCCGAACACGCCCGGCACCCGTTCGAGCCCGCCGGCCGACCGCGGCGCGGCGTCGCAGCCGTTGCCGCTGGCGTCGAGGCACTTCGACCCGGACTCCTCGTCGAACGTCCAATAGGCGAGGAGGGGCTTTTCGATCTTGAGGGGCTCGATCGATCGGGCGGCGTCCTTCTTGGCCTCGCCGGCCGAGGCAGCCAGGGCGGCTGCCAAAACGACGACCATCCCGAGGCTCCCTTGCGACGCGCGTCGTGGCGACAACATGACGACGACCCTCCTTCGCCTAGGTCCGCTGGACCGCATTGCGGATGTGTTTCTGAATCGCAGCGCATGCCCGCCAGCCGTCGTGGGCCGTCACGGCATCAAAAACCTCCTGGTGCTCGGCCACCGCCGCTTCGCGAATCTCGACGGAATCTTGATAGAGGTACTGAAGCTCGCGGAGCAAGTCCAGGATCGAGCCGAGAAAGACGTGAAAGATCGGATTGCCCGTGCTCCGGGCGAGTTCCTGGTGGAAATCGAGGTCGTGCCGCACGTAGGCCCGGCGGTTTCGGACGTTGCTTCGCATTCCCTCGAGGGTCTCGGCAAGGGCTGCGAGGTTCTCGTCGGTGCGATGCACGGCGGCGACCTCCGCGATGCCCCCCTCCAGATAGACCCGGGCCTCGAACAGGTGCGCCAGTTCGATGTCGGCCTGCGTCTTCAGCAAGGGCGACAGCATGCCGAACAGGGCGGCCACGTCGAGCCGCTTGACGAAGACCCCTTTCCCATGCTTCGATTCGACCAGACCCAGCCCCTTGAGCACGCAGAGCGCCTCGCGCAAGGGTAGGCGGCTCGCCCCCACCATCTCAACGAGCCGGCGTTCCGAGGGCAACCGATCGCCGGGCTGGAGGTGGTTTTCGGCGATGTAACGGATCAGCCCCTCGGCAATGGCCTCAACGACGGTGGGATGCCGGGGGATGGCCAGGGTTTCCGCAATGGCCACGTGGGGGGCTCCGGGCAGGTATGCTTATATGACCAGTCGTCTAGCCTAACCCACCCCGCCTCTCCTGTCAACACCCGCTTTCTTGCAGTGCGGCGACTTCCAGCTCACGCACCTGGTAACGCACGCCTACTTCAAGAAGATCTCGACCACCGGAATTTCGACCGGCGGCTTATCGGCGGGAAACTGCAGCGTCAAGTCGTTCCGGCTCGCGTCTTGGCCGTGGCTGACGAGGACCTCGGAAGCGTCGTGGAGGAACTGGGTATAGGCCACCTTGTCGGCCATGCCGGGGAGCGTCAACTTGCCGTCGGCCGGGTACTTCAACAAGTGCAGGTAGAGGCACTTCGTTTTGGGGTTGTAGGTGGAGAGCGTGTCGGCCGGGGCGGCGAACTCGCCGGGCGCCTCGGTGCAACAGTAGATCGAGCGACTGTTGTGGTGCATCCAGTCGGCCATGCCTTGCAGGCGGTCCTTCGCCCGATCGTCGAACTCGCCGCGCCCGGTCGGCCCGACGTTCAACAGCAGGTTCCCTCCGCCCGACACGGAAGTGATCAGCAGCGTCAGCAGTTGGGCATTGGTCTTCCAGGTCTTTTCGTCGCGGTAATAGCCCCACGAGCCGGAGAAGGTCTGGCACGTCTCCCAGTCGCGGTACTTCTCCCAGTCGCCCTGGTTGGTCTTGGCCTTCTTCTTCAAGTCGGCGGCCGACGTTTGCTCGGGCGTGGCGAAGTCGCCCTCGCCGGGCAGATCGAGACGGTTGTCGACCAGGATCTGGGGCTGCAACCCGCGGGCCAGCTTCAAGAGCCCGGCGGAATCCCAATCGTCGCGCCCCTTGCCGAATTTGCCGGGAAACGAGAAATCGAACCAGACGATGCTGATCTCACCGTAGTTGGTCAGCAGTTCGCGGACCTGGTTCTTCATGTACTGGCGATATTTGGCCATATCGCGGCCTTGGTTCAGCCTGGCAAAATTCTCGTCGGTGAAATCCTTCTTGTCCACCGGGCGCAGGGGATGGACACGGTCGATGGTGTAGTCGGGGTGGTGCCAGTCGATCAGGGAGTAGTAGAAGCCGACCTTCAGCCCCTCGGCGCGAAACGCCTCGACATACTCCTTGAACAGGTCTTTCTTGCAGGGAGTGTTGGTGGCTTTGTAGTCGGTGTATTTCGAATCGAACAGGCAGAAGCCTTCGTGGTGCTTGGCGGTAAGGACGACGTACCTCATCCCGGCCTGCTTCGCCATTTTGGCCCAATCGCGGGGATTGTAGAGGTCGGGGTTGAAGTGCTCAAAGTACTTCTGATACTGTTCGTTGGTGATCCGTTCGCGATTGCGGACCCACTCATGACGAGCCGGCAGCGCGTAGAGCCCCCAATGGATGAACATTCCGAAGCGCGCGTCACGCCACCAGGCCATGCGTTGGTCGCGCTGCTCTTTCGTTTCCGCCCTCGCCGGGGTCGGCGGAACCAGGACTTGAGAAAACGTGGCGGCCACGAAAACCGTACCCACGAGAAACGAACGGCAAAGGGGATGCAGCATCCTCGGGCTCTCCATGAAGCAAAGCGGGAATAAGGCTGGGGAACCGCGTCCGGTCAGCACGTGACCCAGGGAACTCGCGTCCTGCCCACGCACCGACGGCCTGGCAAACGTCTCTCCATGATACCTTTTCCGTTGTGGAATGGCGAGGCTCGGGAGACCTGCTAAGCCAGAACGACGATCGCGGCGATCAGCACGCCGATGACCACGTTCCGCGCGATCTCGCCGCGGCCTTCGCCGGCGATCGCGCGGAGGAGGGCACGAATTGCGATCCGCGCCGCCGTGGCCGCCCGCACCGTGAATCCCTGTCCGGAAGCCCTATCGGACCGGACCGGATCCGGCGGGGTGAGGCTTGTGTTGCGCGACTTCATATTCCTTCAGACTCCTGTGCAGGTAGGTCACCGCGTCGAGCATTCGGAGTTCGCCTGACTGCGTCCAAGGCATGCCGCGGGTCCGCTGTTGTTCCGCGAGGTTCCGGCCCTTGCAGTGCATGAGCCAGGGGACCCGCTCTCCGCGGTGCGGCGTCTCACCGTAACCTCGGACCTTGGATTCGTGATCGCCGTACAGGACGAGCACGGTGCCTTCGGGCAGCGCGTCCAGGTACGAGGCCAAGGCACGGTCCACGTACCGCATGCAGTTCAAATAGGCTTCGACCTTCCCGGAGGGATTCGGAAACAGCTCTCTCTGCTCGGGGCGCAGCCGATCGAAGGGACCGTGGGACGTGAGCGTGATGATGAAATGCAGGGTTGGCCGCTTAGCCGCCTTCAGCCACTCCGCGGAAAGGCGAAGAAGCACGTCGTCTTCCACCTCGCCGTTCTGCATCGGGCAGCCCATCTCGCGCAGTTCTTCGGAGAAGCAGATCTGCGAGAACCCCATCTGCTGGTACGCGGGCCGTCGGAAGAAGAAGTTGCCC
>CAYSGY010000384.1:0-5699 GCA_964430315.1 uncultured Planctomycetaceae bacterium | reverse complement strand
AACCCCGGTCGGCCCCCAACCACCCCGAAATCGCTTCCGCAACAGAAACTCATGAGTTCGGGGTTGTACTGCGCCTTCTGCATGAGCGTGAGGAAGTCATACGGCGGGGGCTCCTCGCCAAGAACCACCCATTCTACGAACGGCCGCTTGTCCATCACGTTCTCGTGCTCCAAGTCGGTGAAGAACCGCCAATGGATGCCGCTCGTCAGAATCCCGAGCTTCGCGCTCGGCGCCTTCGCGAAGTAATCACCAAGTTGCTCGTCATAACCGTCAGCTTCCGTTCCACCTGCTTTGCCTCAACGAAGAAAATCGGCACACCGTCCTTGAGAAAGGCGTAGTCCACCGGTTTGACGGATCGGTTCTTGCCAAAATCCTCGCGATGTTCCGGCACACACTCGCGAGGATCCGTTACGTCGTAGCCGAGGCACGTAAAGAGAGGATCGATCAGGCTCTTCTTTGTCGCCTGCTCGTTTCCTCGGCAGTGCTCCGCCAACTCTTTCACCCTTTTCACATACGCGGCAATCGCATCTCGCATGAATCGGGCTCCTTCGGTCCAAGGTCAGGGCATCCCGCTGGCGAACGGTTGTGCTGGAAGGCGACAACTCTCCCGAGCGACGCGCACAATAGTTCACGATCCTAACTCCGGACCTTGGTGGCCGCAAGGAGGACCGCCCGACTCGCATGGGTAGTTCGATACCCACCATGGACCGAAGGACCTTGAGGCCCTGTTGTCATGTCGATATAATCGCACCCCGCCGCTGCAACTCGTGACCTAGACTTCCTTATTGTACCACCCCCCCATCCAGACTGGTCTGATTTGCCAGCGATCCAGTGAGCCCGGCGGTTTTCGGTTTTCATGGGCGTCCTGGCGGCAGCACTTGATTGAATAATGGACCACGAAACAAACCCACCGGATTCTACCAGCGGCGACACGAAGGGTGAGGGCGGGGAAGCGGCTTTTTCCGAGCCACCTTCGGATGCCACCTCGCCTGGTGCGGCGTCGGGGGCAGGCGATCCGCCGGAAGGCCCAGGCCAGGCCAACGGGGGCGGGAGTTCGGGGGCGTCGCCCGTCGTCGTCGGGATCGGGGAGGAAGTCCCCACCCCGCACGAAGCCGGCAAGCCCACCGCCTTTGATCGCGTGAAAACCCTCCTGGTCGGCAAGCCGCGGGACCTGGCCGACCAGTCGATCTTCAAGCACGTTTCCCTGGTGGCGTTCCTGGCGTGGGTGGGGTTGGGGGCCGACGGGTTGTCGTCGTCGTGCTACGGACCGGCCGAGGCCTTCGCCAACCTGGGTGAGCACCGCTATCTGGCGGTCTTCCTGGCCGGCGCCATCATGGTCACGGTCTTCATCATCTCGGCCTGCTACAGCCACATCATCGAAGAATTCCCTAGCGGCGGCGGCGGCTACCTCGTGGCCTCGAAGCTGCTGGGCGAACGCGTCGGCGCGGTCTCCGGCTGCGCCCTGATGGTCGACTATGTGCTGACGGTGACGGTCTCCATCGCGTCGGCCGGCGACGCGCTATTCAGTCTGGGGCCGCCGGCCTGGCAGGAGTGGAAACTGCCCGCCGAGGTCGGACTCATCTTCGTGCTGATCGTGTTGAATCTCCGCGGCGTGAAGGAGTCGGTCCAGATCCTCACGCCGATCTTTCTGCTCTTCCTGCTGACGCATTTCGTGCTGATCGTCGGCGCCGTCGGGATGCACTTTTCCTCCGCCGGCACCCTGGCCCAGAACGTCTACAGCGAGGTGCGGAGCGGGATTGGCAGTCCGACGTTCGGCTTCCTCGCCATGCTTGGGCTGTTGTTGCACGCTTATTCGCTCGGCGGAGGCACGTACACCGGGTTGGAGGCCGTTTCGAACAGCATGCCGGTCATCCGCGAGCCCCGGGTGGCGAACGCGAAGCGGACCATGCTCTACATGGCTTGCTCCTTGGCCTTCACGGCCGGGGGGCTCATCCTCGCCTACCTTCTGCTGGACATCCGTTTCCGCGAAGACAAGACGATGAACTACCTCCTGACCGCCTCCTTTCTCGACGAGATCGGCATCGGGGGGGGCGGGCTCGGCTTCACCTTCCTTTGGGCGACGCTCCTTTCCGAGGGGGCCTTGCTCGTGGTGGCCGCGCAGGCGGGCTTCATCGGCGGGCCCCGGACCCTCGGCTACATGGCCCACGATTCCTGGGCCCCGCGCTGGTTCTCCACCCTCTCGGAACGCCTTGCCACGGAGAACGGGATTCTGCTGATGGGCGCCTCGGCCCTGGCCGCCCTCTGGTATACCCACGGCAACGTCGGCACGTTGGTCATCATGTACTCGATCAACGTGTTCCTCACCTTCTCGCTCTCGATGATCGGGATGTGCCGCCACTGGTGGGCGAGGCGGGGGGGCGACGCCCTCTGGAGACGCCGGCTGGCCTTGTTCGTGGTGGGCGCGATCCTGTGCGTCGGCATCCTCGCCGTCACCGTGGTCCAGAAGTTCTCCGAAGGCGGGTGGGTCACGCTGGCCGTGACCGGCGTCTGCATCGTCACCGCCCTGCTGATCCACCGTTACTACCGTCGTGTCGGCGAGAAACTCAAGGTGCTCGACCAGACCCTCGGACAAATCCCCACCAAAGGCGAACCGTGCTCGGCGCCTCTGGACCCCACGCGCCCCACGGCCCTGATTCTGGTGGGCGGCTACTCGGGCCTTGGAATCCACACGCTGCTCAACGTCGTGCGGTTCATCCCCGACTACTTCCGCAATTTCGTGTTCATCTCGGTGGGAGTGGTCGATTCCGGGAATTTCAAGGGCGGCGACGCCGTCGACGACCTGCGACAGCATACCGATGCGTCGCTGGCCCGCTACGTGGACCTCGCCCGTCGATTGGGTGTGCCCGCCACCGCCTGCTCCGCCATCGGCACCGACGCCGTCGACGAGCTGGAGCAGATGTGCCTCGACATGGCGCAGAAGTTCCCCAAAACCACGGTCTTCGCCGGGCAACTCGTCTTCGAGAAGGACACCTGGGTCCACCGGTTCCTGCACAACCAAACTGCTTACGCCCTGCAGCGTCGCTTGCAGTGGGCCGGCTTGCCGATGGTCATCCTTCCGACGCGGGTGCGGTGACTCAGGTAGGTCAGGCTTTCCAGCCTGACGATTCGGCTGTCAGGCTGGAAAGCCTGACCTACGCCCACGCGCTGTGCGCGGGTCTCCTGACCCCGCACGCATTGCGACCGAAGGTCTCCCGATGGCCGAGGAGACCTTCGGTCACCTGCTCGGCGAGGTCGGGAGACCTGCGCCGAGCGCGTGGTTACAGTCAGTACGCCTTCGAGAAGAAGGCCTGGCTGCCCTTGGGATCGGGCTTGATGGTCGCGTCGCCTTCCTTCCAGTTGGCGGGACAGACCTCGCCGTGGGTCTCGACGAACTGGAGGGCTTTCACCACGCGAAGGGCCTCGTCGACGCTCCGCCCGAGCGGCAAATCGTTGACCACCTGGTGACGGACCAACCCCTCCTTGTCGATCAGGAAGAGGCCGCGCAGGGCGACTCCGCCCGGAAGAAGCACGTCGTAGGCCTCCGCGATCTTCTTGTCCAGGTCGGCGATCAGCGGGTACCGGATGTCACCCAGCCCGCCCTGGTTCCGCGGCGTGCTGCGCCACGCCAGGTGCGTGTAGTGGCTGTCCACGGAGCAGCCCAGCAGTTGCACGCCGAGGGCCTCGAACTGCGCGGCCGCCTCCGAAAACGCGATGATCTCGGTCGGGCACACGAAGGTGAAATCGAGCGGGTAGAAGAACAGGACCACGTATTTGCCCCGGTAGTCCTTCAAGGAAACCTGCTTGAACGAACCATCGGGCATGACGGCTTGGGCGGAGAAATCGGGGGCCTCTTTGGTGACCAGGACGCTCATTCGTTCTTCCTCCTCGAGTTGTTGTCAGTGGCGAACCTACGCCAAATTGCTTGTGGAGATATTGCTCTGGGGCTGTCCACCCCCTCCCGGATGGGCAGCCCGTGATTTCAAGGAATATTTATGCACCGACTAGCGATTTGTCAATCGGCCGGCCCGAGGGCCTTGATTCCCGGGCTGGAAAACCGCGTTTGTCCGCTGCTGCTTGCCTCCCGAAGGCAACGCGACACCTGGGCGCCAACCTGCCGAACAGGAGGGTGGGCGGCGTGCCGCGGCCTCTCCACCCTTCTCGAACCGGTTGGGAGCGTGTAGACTTCGACATCGACGGTGCAAAGCACCGCACGCCGATGCCTCCTGTGGCACAGCCGCCCCCGGCTGTGCTTCCGCGTCACACAGAGCCCTGGGCGGATGTCCTTGCGATTTACGCACAGCCGGGGGCGGCTGTGCCACAGGCTCGCGGCCAAGTGCGAGAGAAGGGTTTGTTCCCCCGGCGGGGAGGCATTCGGAAATGAACGACCGCGATGCCGTGTTGACGGAACAGCGCCGCCAGGCCGAGCGATTGCAGATCGCGGCCATCCGGCGGCACATCTTCCTTTGCTGCGATCAGAGCGTGCCCAAGTGCTCGGCCAAGGAGCGATCGCTCGATGCGTGGAACTACCTGAAGAAGCGGTTGGAGGAACTGGGGCTTACCGGGCAGGGCGGCGTCTACCGCACCAAGGCGAATTGCCTCCGGATCTGCTCGGGCGGACCGATCGCCGTGGTCTACCCCGAAGGGGCCTGGTACGGCGGCTGCGACCCGCCCGTCCTGGAGCGGATCATCCAGGAGCACCTGATCGGCGGCCGGATCGTCGAGGAACACCTGATCGCCAGGCGACCGTTGCCGACGGAGACAACCGAGGATTCGCAACCACAACCCCAAGGAGAAGTGCAATGAATCCGACGACAGAGATCGCCTCCTCACCCCGCATGGATCGACGTTTGTGGCTCGGGGCGGCGGCCGGATTGACGGTCGCCGCGGCCGGGGGACGTCGCGCCGGACGCCGCGACGGCGAGTCATGTTCCGACGACTCCCAGGCCCGGCCCGCGGCGCTGAAGGGCCGGCTCAAGCAGTCGGTCTGCCATTGGTGCTTCGAGCCGATGGACTTGGAGACCCTGGCGCGAAACGCCGCGGCCATGGGCATCCGGTCCATCGAGCTGATCCCGCCCAAGGAGTGGCCGATCCTGAAGAAGCACGGCATGATCTGCGCCTTGAGCAGCAGCCATAGCTTCGTCGACGGCTGGTGCCACAAAGAAAACTACGCCATGTGTACGGCCAAGGTGAAAGAGTCCGTCGACGCCACGGCGGCCGCCGGATTCCCGAGCGTGATCACCTTCTCCGGCTTCCGCAAGGGCTTGGCCGACGACGTCGGCCTGGAAAACACGGTCGCGGGCCTGAAGCAGGTGATCGGCTACGCGGAGAAGAAGAAGGTGAACCTCTGCCTCGAAGTGCTCAACAGCCGCGTCGCCGTGGAGATGAAGGGCCATCCCGACTACATGGCCGACAAGGTCGAGTGGGCCGTGGAAGTCTGCCGCCGCATCGGCTCGCCGCGGATGAAGATCCTCTTCGATATCTACCACGTGCAGATCATGCAGGGGGACCTGATCACGCGGATCAAGCAGTTCCACGAGTACATCGGGCACTATCACACGGCGGGCGTGCCGGGCCGCAACGAGATCGACGACACCCAAGAGATCAACTACGCACCGATCTTCCAGACGATCGCCGCGACCGGCTACACCGGCTACGTGGCCCACGAGTTCATCCCGACCCGGGACCCCATGGAAAAGCTC
>CAYSGY010000383.1:0-5705 GCA_964430315.1 uncultured Planctomycetaceae bacterium | reverse complement strand
CTACTCGAACACGGCCGCCACGTCGGGCATCGAGGTGAAGTACAACATCTTCTACAACGCGACCGAGTGGGGCAGCCGGTATTCGAGCGGCTGGAAGGTGCTGCCCGACATGGACCACAACCTCTGGTTCACCAAGACCGGCGTAATGGCCTTCTGGTTCCGGCAGAAGATCGGTCCGTTCGAGGACTACCGCCGGACGACCGGCCTGGACGCCCACTCGCAGTTCGCCGATCCGGAGTTCGTCGACGCGGCCCACGGCGACTACCGCCCGGGGGCGAACAGTCCGGCCCGCAAGCTCCGCCCGGACGGTGGGCCGGTTGGCGCCGAGTCGTTGTGGCGATAGCGGCCGGGCCGGCGACCAAGTGGAAACGCTTGGGCCGTAGGTCAGGCTTTCCAGCCTGACATCTGGTCCGTCAGGCTGGAAAGCCTGACCTACATGTCTGGACGGTTCCTCTTAGGGTCTGCGGCCGACGGCGATCATATCCACGGTCATCGTGCGGCCCGACTCGCCGACGGCGTGGACCATCAGCTTCGAGGCGGCGGGCGGGCAGGTCGGGTCGTAGAACAGGGGCCGCGCTCGGTCGACCCATCGGGCCGCGTCGTTGTCGCTCACGTAGTACGTTGCCTTGACCAGGTGACGCATGTCGCTGCCGGTGTTCGTCAGGACCTCCTGCAATTGCCCGAACACGGCAAGGCCCTGGGGCTCGCCGCGGCAGGGCTGGCGGGCGTAGATGCCGGAAATGTAGATCTGCCGCTCGGTTTGCAGCAGGGCCACCTTGCTGAAGGTGTTGGACGGCCGGACCTCCGGCGGCGTGAAGTAGACCACATCCTTGGCCGGTTTGTCCGAGAGGGGATACCGGGCGATCATCTCAATCTCCACCGGCACCGCCGCGAGCCATTCCACAAAGACCACCGGCGGCGTGATTTGACCGGGGAAGAACGCCTGCACTTCCCGCAGGACCTCCTGGGCGGAGGTGGCCGGACGCAAAAACACCTTGAGGTGCACCACGTCCTTGGGCCCGAGCTGCAAGTGCCCAAGGGTCGTCATCAGGCCGGACATGGACCTGGTCACGGCCGATTCGGTCAGGGTGCTGTCGTCCGGCTGGCCGGAGAGGTACGCAATGCCCCCGCGAGGCAAGACCGCCGCATCGGCGCAGCGATCATCGCCGGCCACCGAGGGGCATCGCTTGAGGGCTACGGCCTTGCCGCTCTCCGTGCCCCCGGCGACCGCATCGACGGCCACCAGGGCTTTCCGGTGCGCAAACGGCGTCAGGACGGATGTGATCGTCGGACGGACCTTCGGCCCGAGGCGGTTGGCCAGGTGCTCGCGAAAGCTGGTGACGGTCTTCGTCGAGAGGGCGTAGACATTGACCCGGACCAGCTTGTCCATGCCCGATCCGGAGTCCTTGAGCACGGCCTCCAGGTTGGCGAGCACCTGCTCGATCTGCCGATCGGCGTTCTCCTCGCCCACCAGGTTCCCCTCGCGGTCCATCGCCAAGAGCTGTCGGGTATGCACCAGCGGCATGCCCTGGACGATCACGGCCTGCGACATGCCGGCCGGGGCATCGAGAGGAACGTACTGGATCGAGGGTTTCATCGTATCCTGCGCGGAAGCATAGCCGGTCAGAACGACCGCGCAAAGCGCCAGGGTAACGCCGCTGAGAAATCGCCATGCCATGGATGGGTACCTCTGCATCATGGATTGCCTGCAAGACTCTACGAAGCCCAGGGGTTGCAACCCCTGGGCTTGAGAATAGCCAACACGTTCAACGCGATATTCGCAATTCGCTATTCCGTATTCACTATTCGCAATTCCCTCACCCCCGGCCCCTCTCCCGTCCAACGGGAGAGGGGAGCTACGGGTTGCCTAGACGTGTTCCGGCACCTCGTATCCCTTGCGTTTCGGGCAGTCGATCTGCTGGTTCGCCTCGTCATCGCCGGCGAAGACTTCTTTGGCCGGATCCCACTGGATGCGGCGGCCGAGGCGGCGGGCGATGTTGCCGAGGTGGCAGAGGGTGGCCACGCTGTGCCCGGCCTCGACCGTCATGATGGGGTCCTTGCGCGACGCCACGCAGGCATAGAAATTCTCCATGTGGTTGTCGCTCTTGTAGACCCGCTTCGCGTCGGGCGGCAGCGGGTCCTGGTCGAGCCCCACCGGATCGCACTCGTAGCCTTCGCGGAAGATCGTGATCTTGCCCTTTTCTCCGATGAACGTCGCCCCGCCTCCCAGCTTGGGGTCCACGGAGCTGAGCGAGAGCACCACGCCGTTGGCGTACTTGTAGTGGATGACGCTCCTGGAGCAGGCTGCATCGCCGCGGTCGCGTTTTTCGGGCACGCGGTAGACGCACGTTTCCATCTTCTCGGCCGGGTCCACCCAAATCTCGACCGGGCCGCTGTGGTCCATCTCCAACGCCCAATGAACCATGCTCAGGCCGTGGCAGCCCCAGTTGGGCAACTCGCCGCCCGAGTAAGGCCGGAACGACATCCACCCCGGGCCTACGGCACACAGCTCCGCGGGGTACGTGTAGTAAGGCGGCTCGCGCTCGTAAGGGATGCGCGAGAGATACAGATCGTAGTGAAACGGCACGACCTCGTTCGGCCCGCACCACCGGTCCCAGTCGAGCCACTCCGGAATCGGCTGCGCGGGGAAATCGCACTCCCACGCGCTGGGATAGTTGTAACCGATGACCGACTGGATTCTGCCGATCCGCCCGTTGCGGATCAGTTCGACGGCTTTGCGCGTCGTGGGATGGGACCGCTGCTGCTCGCCGACCTGGAACACGCGTTTGTACTTGCGCACGGCCTCGATCATCGCGCGTCCCTCGCGGATCGTATGGCCCAAGGGCTGCTCGCCGTAGATGTCCTTGCCCGCCTGGCAGGCATGGATGCAGGGCAGGTAATGCCAGTGTTCGGGGGTGGCGTAGACCACGACGGCCACCTCTTTCCGGTCGAGCAGGGCGCGGTAGTCCTGGAACGCCTGGCACTTGTAGTTCTTCGCCCACTCGGCCGCGCGTTTCAGATTCAGATCGGCCACCGCGACGATCCTCGCGTGGGAGGGCGGTTTGCCCTGCCCTCCCTTGCCGATAGCGAGTTGCCCGTTTCGCCGGCCGCAGCCGATAATGCCCACGCCGATCTGATCGTTGGCTCCGAAGACCGAAGCGGGCACGAACAGAGCGCAGGGCGGTGCGGCCGCGCCGGCCACGGCCGCACCCAACGCACGGCGCAGCATTCCACGCCGGGTGATCTTCCGAGCGTTTCTCATGGGAGTCTCCTCGTATGGTTTCTCGTTCCCACGCGTTTCTCGTTCCCACGCTCTGCGTGGGAACGCACCTCTCGCCGCTCTGCGGCGCGGGCAGTGCGAATCACGGTGGACCGTCGGTTCTCAACGGTATCCATCACGCCAATTCCGCGTAGTCCCTTGCGATGGGGTGTCTCCAGTCCGCTCTGCTTCAACGCTCCAATATCCACGCACGATCGGAGGAAATCAATGGGTGGCCGTGTGGTGAACCGGAGGAACTCACCGGGTGCCCTGCCGAGGGCTCCCGGCGAGGCATTCCTCGTGACGCTGACGCCGGGCGAGAATATCGTATCGTGGTCACGCGCCGCGGAGCGGCGAGGAGTGCGTTCCCACGCGGAGCGTGGGAACGAGTACGGTCCTAGGTTATGCCTTCTTCGCCAACTCGGCGCTGTGGGCGTGGATCTTCCGGACCGCTTCGACGATCTGGTCGATATCGCTGCGGTCGGCCAGGAGCATCGCCTGGTACATCGCAACGGTCGTCTCGCAGACCTGCTTGTTGCCCTTCAGTTCCTGGAGACTGTCGCGGTACGCCTTCAATCGCTTGGCACTGAAGAGGCGTTTGAATCCGCGGGAGGCGATCGCCTCGTCGAGCAGGCCGTCGAAGTACTGCTCGGAGTAGCCGCCGCTGCACGGGATGCCTTCGGCGCCGAGGGCCTGCATGAACCTGCCGCGCGACAGGCCGTTGAACTGGGCGGCGTCGTACCGGAACGGGTAGAGATGCCACACGGACCGGCTGTTCTCCGGCAGACGCACCGGCTGAATGCCCGGGATCTGCTTCAGGCCGGCCGTCAGGTGGTCGGCGTTCTCTTGCCGGCGCTTGGTGTCCGTGACGAGTTTGTCGATTTCCTGCCGGAGCAGGGCGGCCGCGTAGTGCATCATGCGGCAGTTGGTGCCGCGGCTGAAGGAGCCGCTCCCCTTGAAGGTCCCGTAGGCGCGGCCGCAATTGTGATAGGCGTGGCAACGGTCGAGCAACTCGTCCCGGTTGCCGGTGACGGCCCCGCCTTCGCCGGCGGGAAGATGCTTGGAGTTCTGGAAACTGAAGCAGCCGAGGTCGCCCAACGTGCCGCACTTGTGCCCCTTGTACTCGGCCAGCCACGCCTGGCACGCGTCCTCAACGACCGCAAGATTATGCTTCTTGGCGATCGCGTTGATCGGGTCCATGTCGCAAGGTATGCCGTAGATGTGGACGGGGACGATGGCGCGGGTCCGCTCGGTGATCCGGCCCTCGATCGACGCCGGGTCCATCGTCAGGGTGGCCGGGTCCGTGTCGGCGAAGACCGGCAGGGCCTTGTGCATCAGGATCGTGTTGTACGTGGCGATGAAGGTGTAAGGCGACGTGATCACTTCGTCGCCGGCGTCCACGCCCATGACGTGCAACGCCGTGATGAGTGCGGTGGTGCCGCTGGCCGTGGCGACGCAGCGTTTCGCGCCGAGCAGCTTCGCGTAGGCCTTCTCAAAATCGCCGACTTCGCCGCTGCCGCCGGCCGCGCACCAGTTGCCGCTGCGGAACACCTTGACGATCTCGGGCTCCCACGATTCGTTCCACACCGGCCACTTGGGCCAGCCGCCAGTGTGGACGGGCGTGCCGCCGAGCAGGGCCGGTTTGCCGGCCGCCGACGCGGAACGGGGTGCTGCCAGGCCTGCCGCGGCCGCGGCCGCGGCGCCGGCGACGAATGTGCGACGAGAAATCGGCTGGGGCATGTTCGGGTCTCCGTCAGGAACCGCAGGAAAGCAAGTTGGGTGGGGCGGCCTTTCCGGGCCGTGGGGGTCCAAGGGGGTCTTCTCGCACGCTCCTCCCCTGCGTGTTACCATACCGGATAGGCCCGGGGCGTAAAGCACCAATCTGCGTCATTCTTTTACCGTTTTGCGACATCCCCATGGACTCCCCGCGTCGGATCGCCCTGCTTCTCGACCGCAGCCTGAGCTTCGTGCGAGGCGTGCTCCAGGGGATCCGCGCCTACGCGGCGAGGCGGCCGGAGTGGGTCGTCCGCGACGGGCCGCCGCGACTGCACATGGTCCATCGCGTCCGCGAGTGGCAACCGCACGGGATCATTGCCGGCCTGGTGCTGCCGCAGGTGGCCCGAACGCTGATCCGCATGCGGAAGCCCCTGGTCGACACGGCCTTCGCCCTCCCGGGCCTGAAGGTCCCGACGGTCGACGTGGACCACGCCGTCGTGGGTCGCATGGCAGCCGACTATTATCTCGAACGCAACTTCACCCAGTTCGCGTTCTACGGCAGCGAGTCGGCGTGCTACTCGCAGGTGGAGGAGCGGGCGTTCCGGGAACGCCTGGCCGGGGTCGGCCGCGAGGTGTCGTCCTGCTACGGCGACTTCCTGCCCGACGCCAGGGCCTCGGCCCTCTGGAGGAAGTCGGCCCAGAAGACGGTGCGATGGCTGCGCCAGCTTCC
>CAYSGY010000382.1:0-5718 GCA_964430315.1 uncultured Planctomycetaceae bacterium | reverse complement strand
CCACGACGGCTTCCATGCCGACCCTCGGCTGCGCCGAGTGACGGCATGCCACCCAGGCCACGCCTCTCGATTCCTTAGTCGCGATCAGACGGGCTGGCCGGGACCGAGACCTCGGGATCGGGGGCGTCGGCAGGGGACGCGCCGGACGGCAGGGGAAGATCGCCGGGCGAGTGGACGACGGACCGGCTGTCCGTCGCGACGCGGTTGCCGGCCGGGGACTGGGAAACGGGCACCTCCAAGAAAACGCCCACGCGGCGGAACTTCTGGTAGCGGGCCTCAAGGAACTGGTCGATCGGCTGCGACGACAGCTCCCGTAGCGACGTGCGGAGGAACGCCTTCAGCTCTCGGGCCATCTGGTGGTGGTCGCGGTGCGCCCCGCCGAGCGGCTCCGGGAGAACGGCGTCGACGATGCCCAGACGCTTCAGGTCCTTCGAGGTGAACTTCAACGCCTCGGCTGCCTGCTCTTTGAAGGTGCGACTCTTCCAGAGGATCCCGGCGCAGCCTTCCGGGCTGATGACGGAGTAGTAGGCGTGTTCGAGCATGGCCACACGGTCGCCCACGGCGATGCCCAACGCCCCGCCGGAACCCCCTTCGCCGATCACCACGCAAACAACCGGAGTCGGCAGCCGCGACATCTCGAACATCGACTCGGCGATCACCTGGTGCTGGCCGCGCTCTTCGGCCCCGATTCCCGGGTAGGCGCCGGGGGTGTCGATGAGGCAGACAACCGGCAGATGGAACTTGGCCGCCAGGTGCATCTTGGCCATCGCCTTGCGGTAGCCTTCGGGATGCGCGCAGCCGAAGTAGCAGGCCGTCCGTTCCTTGTAGGTCTTGCCTTTCTGGTGGCCGATGAACATGACCCGGTGCGTATCGAGCTTGGCCCAGCCCGTGCGGATCGCCCGGTCGTCGCCGAAGCATTTGTCGCCGTGCAGTTCGACGAACTCGTCGAACACGAGTTCGAGGTAGTCGGTGGTTTGGGGGCGCTCGGGATGCCGGGCCACCTCGACCGTCTCCCACGGCTTGAGGTGGCTGTAGATCCGCCGCTTCAACTCGGCGATCTCGCGGTTCAGCCGGCGGATCTCGGCGCGGACCTCGGGATTGTCCTGGGCGCTCTTCTCGAGCTTCTCGCGACGCGCTTCCAGTTCGTAGATCGGTCGTTCAAAAGAAAGCCGGTGCTCGGCCGTGGCCATCATTCCCTCTTGACGCTAGCGGTGCTAGCCGTGCTGGTAGTTCGTTGACGCCCGACGCTTCCTCCGCGGCGGACAATACATTCTCGGCTCGGAACACGTACTCAACTGAAACTGCAAGAGTGTAAGAACGGGAAATGGGAAAAGGGGAAAAGTGGAGAAGAGACCAGGTAGGCGCCTCGCCGCGTCCAGACGGCAAGGCGAGATACCCTGCTTTCTTCTTTCCCCTTTTTTCATTTCTCCCTTTCTTACACTCACGTGATTCCTCGAAACGACGTGCCCTCCATATCCTGTGCCACGCCTCAGAAGGTGCGGCGGAAGACCGGCGTCCCTCGGACCCGTTCGTAGAACTCTTGCGTCGAACGCGGCCGCTCGGCAGGGCTCTTGGCCATGGCCCAGCGGATCAACTGCGCAAACTCCGGGGTCACGCTCCGGTTGGCGGCCTCCAAGGAAGGAGGCGGCGTCTTCAGGTGCTTGTTCAACAGTTCTTTCGCGCTGGGAGCGGCGAACGGCGGCCGGCCGGCCAACAGCTCGTAGAAGGTGCATGCCAGGCTGTACAGGTCGGCCCGGTCGTCGAGCGACTGCCCGCGGATCTGCTCCGGCGACATGTAGCTCTTGGTGCCTTGCACCTTCGATCGGGAGGCCAGTAGCCGGCCCAGCAGACGGCGGCTTCGACGCGCCAGGGCGAAGTCGATCATCTTCACGTTGCCGGAATCGTCCACGAGGAAATTCTCCGGCTTCACGTCGCGGTGGATCCAACCTTGACCGTTGAAGTAGGCCAGCGCCTCGGCAGCCTGCTCGACGATCTTTGGCGCCAAGGCCGCGACGGCTTCCGGCCCCTGCCTGAGACGAGTCTTGATCGTCGCCCCGGCGAACCATTCCATCGCCAGATAGGGGACCTTGCGGTCCCACGCAAACTCGTGAATCCGGATGATCCGTTCGCACGCCAGTGGCGACCCGACTTTGTACTCCCACCTCAAGTACCCGACGTAGCGTCGCTCCTGCCGATAGTCTTCCAGCAAGGTCTTGACTGCGAAAGGGCATTTCAGCCCATCGTGAAACGCCCGCCAGATTTGCGTGCTCGGCCCGCTGTGGACGACATTCAACAAGCGATAAGGGCCGAGGTGGCCGGGGACTGCCTTTGTCACAGGTCCTTTTGCCCCCCCGAGTTTGATTAAGGCATGCCTCCTCGAATTGGGGGCGATGCTCGCCTCGCCAAACGTGAGCCCTCCCAATTTACCCAGAAGCGAACTTCGGGGCAACGGCATGACGGTGGGCGTCGGCGGCAGTGGGACCGCGCTTCGCTCGTCCCACCCTACGGACGGGGAGCCTGGGCGAGAAGCTGTTGGTACAGGCCGCGGAGGCCGGCCGTCATCTGTTCGTGGCGGAACAGGTCGGTGAAACGCCGCCGCCCCTCCGCGCCCAGCCGCTCGCGAAGCCCGGGATCGGTGCTCAGCCGGCAGAGGGCGGCGGCAAGCCGCTTGACATCGTGTGGGGGAACGAGGATCCCCGTCAAGTCGGGCAAGACAACCTCGCGGGCCCCGTCGACGTCGTAGCTCACGACGGGCTTACCGGCGATCAGGGCCTGCGGCAGCACCCGGGCAAGTCCCTCACGAAGGCTGGCGTGAACCACGAGGTCCATGGCAGCGATCATCTCCGGAACCCGCTCCGGCGGAATCAATCCCACGAACTGGAATCGCCCTTCCAGCCCGGCAGCGGCAATCTGACGCCGCAACCGATCGGCCAGAATCCCGTCGCCGACGAACAGGAAACGGACGTTCGGCTGGACTCGGACGACATCGCGGGCCGCGTCGATCACGTCGGCATGTCCCTTGAGCCGGAACAGTCGGGCCACTTTGCCGATGACCACGTCCTCGGGGCCGTAACCCAGTTCGCGGCGCACGCGGTCGCGGTGCCGTGCGGAGTCGCGGAACGGTTCGACCTCCATGCCGCTGTAGATCGTGGTGAACTTCTCTCGCGGGGCAACGCCGGCCCCGACCATCAGGTCGGTCATGGCGTCGGCCACGCTCACGAAGGCGTGACAGCGGGGCGCTGCCCAGCGCTCGCAGGCGCGAAAGAGGGCCCGGGCCAGGCTGCTCTGATAGGGATGGAACGGCGCCCCGTGGACTCCATGGACGATCGCCGGCACCCCCAGGGCGTGCGCGGCGGCCCGGCCCAGGATGCCGCCCTTGGCGCTGTGCGTGTGGACCACGTCGGGCCGGAAGTCGCGGAGGATCCGCTTGATACGGAAGTAGCTCACCGCATCGCGCCACGGATGGATCGCGCGGCGGAGCTGAGGGATGACTTCCGTCGGCACCCCCCCTGCCCTTGCCCGCTCCAGCAGGCTCCCCTCGGGCCCCAACGGCGGCCCGGTGATCAACAGGACCTCGTCGCCGTAGATGCGCAACAAGTCCTCGCAGGAGAGCAGCGTGTTCTCCTGCGCCCCTCCGAGGATCAGCCGGGTGATGATGTGGGCGACTCGCATGGGAGATATGAGTGCAGAATGATGAATGCAGAATGATGAATACCGGAGGGGGTCAACGTCTCGTCTTCTTCGCGGTGATTGCCGAGGCTGCGAGGATGGCGGTCAACTCCTCGGCCTCCTGCAGTAGATCGCTCAGACGGCGGGCCGGCAGAAGATCACCTTCTACGAGCAGCTCCATCCAATAGACGGTTTCTTCCAGCTCTTGAAGTCCACCTTCGATCTTGCTGACGAACTCCGCCACGGAGCGTGCGCGACACGCTTCACGATAGTGGGCCCCTACGGAAGTGCCGCTCCTAAGGAGTTGTCGCCCGAGGATCTGCCCTGCGCCCGTCTCCGGCAGGGACTGATAGACCCGAACGATCCGCAAGGCAAACGCCTTGGTTCGCTTGCGCAAGTCCCGACTTTCCCGAGAATCACCGTCGCCCAGTTCTTTATTCATCATTCATCACTCATCATTCTGCATTCCCCATTCCTTCCCCACCATAGTCCACTCTGACCAGAAACAGTCCCTGCGGCGGCGCGGTGGGGCCGGCGGCGCGGCGGTCGGTGGCGGCGAGGACTTCGGCGACCCACGTTTCATTGCGCGCGTGCCGGCCCACCTTCACCAGCGTGCCGACGATGGTCCGGACCATGTTGTATAGGAACCCGTCGGCTTCCACCTCGATGGCCACCAGGTGCGGATCGCCCTCGGCGCCGCGGCGTACGGAAATGTCGAACACGGTGCGGACGCTCGTCTTCCGTTCCGATCCGTGCGTCTCGAAGCTCGAAAAGTCGTGGGTGCCGCGAAGCGTCTGGGCAGCCCGGTGCATCGCCTCAACGTCGAGGCCCTGGGGGCAGTGCCAGGCGGTTCGGAGGCGGAAGACATCGCGGATCGGGCCGTCGACGATCAGGTAACGGTAGCGTTTCCGCTTGGCGTGCAGGGTCGCGTGGAAACCCTCGGGGGCCTCGGCGGCTGCAAGCACGGCGATGTCGCGGGGAAGCTCGGCGTTCAGGGCCCGCATGAGGACCTCGACCGGCAGGCGGCACTCGGTGCGAAAGCCCACGACCTGTCCGAGGGCATGGACCCCCGCGTCGGTCCGGCCGCTCGCCGTGACGCGGACGGGCCCGCCGGTGATCCTGGCCAGCGTCGACTCCAGCACGTCCTGGACGGTCCTGCCTTGCGACTGAACCTGCCAGCCGGCGTAGGCGGTGCCGTCGTACGCGAGGGTGAGCTTGATCGTGCGCATCGGTGCCGGCGAGTCACGCGGGTTGGGTGGCATGCCGTCACTCGGCGCAGCCGAGAGTCGGCATGGAAGCCGTCACGGCATCCTCCATCCGGAATGCGAAACTACGCATGTGCGTGCAAGGCCCCAACGCCGCCCCCCTGCCCTGCCCTACGTTCCTCGCCCTTGCACCAGGGCTTCGGCGATCTGCACGGCGTTGGTGGCAGCGCCCTTGCGGAGGTTGTCGCTGACGCACCAGAAGACCAGGCCGTTGGGGCAGGAGATGTCTTCGCGGATGCGCCCGATGAACACCTCGTCGCGGCGGTCGCCGTGGATGGGCATGGGATAGACCTTGTTGGGCAGGTCGTCCATGACGACGATCCCCGGCATGGTGGAGAACAGCCGTCGGGCCTCCGCCACGGTGATCTTCTTCTCCGTCTCGACGTGGATCGTCTCGCTATGACAGTTCGTAACCGGCACACGCACACAGGTGGCGCAGATCTGGATCGAGTCGTCCTCGAACATCTTCCGCGTCTCGTGGACCATCTTCATTTCTTCCGAGGTGTAGCCCTCGTACTTCGGGCCGCCGATCTGCGGGATGAGATTGAAGGCGATGGGGTGCGGGAAGATTTCATTCTTGTATGGTTTCTCTTCGAAGTAGGCCCGGGTGCCGTTTTCGAGGTCCCGGCTCCCGGCCACACCGGCCCCGCTCACCGCCTGGTAGGTGCTCACCACCACGCGGCGAATCCGCCCGTAGTCGTGCAGCGGCTTCATGGCGACAACCATCTGCGTGGTCGAGCAATTCGGGCTGGCGATGATCCCCTGGTGCTTCCAGATGGCATGC
>CAYSGY010000381.1:0-5720 GCA_964430315.1 uncultured Planctomycetaceae bacterium | reverse complement strand
CGAGCCGTCAGGCAGGAAAACCTGACCTACATGTCTGGACGTTTCCAGTTAGCAACCCTGATGCCAAAGGAGATAAACGCCTGCTCGATATCGATTGTACTCCCTAACTGATTGGCACGCGATCACTTAGGTCTCCTGCTCCATCTCCCGGCCCCCGTCGCGATCGTATCCCCCTCCAGACGCCTGGAGAACTTCTTGGCCACGATGGCAACAAAACGTCCCTTGTCTTAGCGACTGCCACACTCGGGTGGTTTGTCACTGGCGGTGCCTCTTGGTGTTAATTCCTTGTGCAGAAAGACGTTGCGGAATCAAGCCAATTCGTTCGGGTGTTGGCATAGGGGTTGCATGGTTCCGGCGGGGCTCGATCGCAGGCACAGCCCCCCTCCAGGCTTACAGTACCCCCATGCCGAGTTGTTCGTGGACAGAGTGGTTGACCTGGCAAGATACGATGGTGCATGGAGCCCGAACGATGCTGATCCTCAGCCGAAAGCAGGGTGAGCAGATCGTCGTGCCGCAGTGCCAGCTGACGGTCACGGTGCTCAATATCAGCCGGAATCGGGTCCGCGTGGGGATCGTTGCCCCCCCGAATGTCGGCGTCCACCGGGCCGAGGTTGTCCAACGCGAGCGCCGCAAGCCGTGCGCCGGGGAGGAGGACCTCTAATGGCCACGCGCGTTCTCATTGCCGACCCCGATCGGCATCTCCTGGCCGCCTACGAGGAGCACCTCTCCTTGGAGGGTTTCGAGGTGGCTACCGCGCAAGACGGCCTGGAGTGTCTGCGCCGACTCCGCGAGTTCGCCCCCGACGTGCTCGTGCTGGAGCCGGCGATTCCCTGGGGCGGAGGCGATGGAATTGTGGCGATGATGCAAGAAGAGCCGGATCTTCGCAGGGTGTGTCTCGTCCTGCTTCTGACCTACGGGTGCAATCCGGCGACCCTCTACAACATCGCTACCTTTCCGATCAGCGACTACCTTGTGAAACCCAGGACCGCGAGGAATCTGGCCCAGCGTCTCC
This sequence comes from uncultured Planctomycetaceae bacterium, assembly GCA_964430315.1. Classification (GTDB taxonomy): domain Bacteria; phylum Planctomycetota; class Planctomycetia; order Pirellulales; family Thermoguttaceae; genus CALFBP01. Next base: position 4,708 of record CAYSGY010000381.1, on the reverse strand, counting down.
GTTCCGCGCTGGCGCGCAACGGCGCAGGACAAAAGGAGGCGGGGGCCGTCCGAGGAGGTACACGATGAAGGGCCCACGAGACCGTAAGCCGGAGAGGCGACACTCCCGCGCCCCGCAGCCGGGACGGCATGCTGAAGACGAGCCGCAGACAACCTCGCCTTCGGCCCCGCCGGGCGACGAGGGCACTCCCGCGCAAGCGCCGATGCCCGTGACGTCGGCCTGGACCGTGATCGAGCGAGTCATCTGGATGCTGGTCGGGCCGATGGCCCTCGGCGTCGTCTGCCTGAATATCGCCAGCGCATCCACCGGCTGGCTCACCGGTCTCGATGCCGGGTACTTCGTGATTGTGGCGGTCATGATCGGTTGCCGATGGATGGAATTGAAGTCGGGACACGCCATGACGGCGATGGGGGAACCTGCCACTTGGAGTGACTTCAACCGTTACGTGGTTGCGATGGTCCCCCTGGCAGTCGTGGTCTGGGTGACGGTCAACGTTGTCGGCAACCACATACGCCCCGGGCTGTAACGCCGGTGAATTGCCATGGAATCCGAGTCGTTTGCCGTTCTTGACTGTGGTCTGGTCCGCTGTGCAAGCGGGCGGGTTTGCCTCAATCTGCGCGAATTCCTGGATGCGGTGCGGAGCGTGCCTGAGACCGTGCTGGAGCACCACATGATGCGCTGCGCGCTGGAGGATGCGTTCGAGCTCAACGAGTTCCCGAACGACTTCGCCCGATGGAGTTGGTTTGCCCTGGGAGACCACGTTCTCGGCGAGGCGCTTGCCCTGGTGGATCCCTACCGGTATCCGAGCATCGGCGAACTCCGGGCCGCCCTTGTCAACCTGGTCGAGGACCGCCTTTGGGGGCTGGAACGCGTGCCGTGGTGCCGCCCGGGACTGGAACTCCACCTTGTCGAGTCGCGCCTGGTCGCCTACGATACGGGGGAACGGATTTCGTCGTTGGCGGCGCTGTCCGAGGCGGTCGACCGCATTTCGCTAAGATCCCTTTTCTATCACGTCCACGAAGCCCGGCGCCGGACCGGGGGACGGAGCGACGATTTCTCGCAGTGGCTGGAGGACTTCGGGGAGGCGCCCGGCCTGGTGGCCCGCATCCGGGCCATCGACTTCTACTTCCTCAACCTGAGCCAGCTCCGCCAGGAACTGTCGCGTGTTTTGGGGCGGTGCTCTCAGGATTCGACCTTGGCGACGAGAGGCGAAACGTGAGACTCTTGGATCGATACGAACAGGTCGTCGGTCACCGGGAGGTAGAACGGTTGCGCCGCCTCGCGTCGCAGTTGGCCGGGAAGCGCGTGGTGCATGTGAACTCGACGCGGACCGGGGGCGGCGTCGCAGAGATCCTCGGCTGGATGATCCCGCTGATGCAGGAACTGGGGCTGGACGCCCGGTGGGAGGTCATCACGGGTCCGCCCGAGTTCTATCGGATCACCAAGACCTTCCACAACGGCTTGCAGGGACTCCCCGTCTCGCTGAAGAAGGCCGATTTCGATCTCCATCGCGAGGTCAACCGCGAGAATGCCCGGCGCCTGAACCTGGAAGCCGACGTCGTCGTCGTCCACGATCCCCAGCCGGTCTATCTGCCGGCGCATACGCCCGCCGGACAGGTCGGCCGCTGGCTTTGGCGATGCCACATCGATGCCTCGAAGCCGGACCGGGCGGTTTGGAAGCACGTGGAGGGGGCCATTTCAGACTACCAGGCGACCCTCTTCTCGATGGCGGCGTTCGCCAGGCCGTTGGGCTGCCCGATGTTCCTCGTCCCGCCGTCCATCGACCCGCTCAGCGACAAGAACTGCCCCCTCCCGGAATCGGAGCGGCTGGCCACCCTGGCCCAACACGGGATCGACCCGGAGCGGCCGATGCTCTTGCAGGTCTCTCGATTCGATCGCTTCAAAGATCCGCTCGGGGTCATCGAGGCGTACCGCTTGCTGAAACCCTATCACCCGGAAATGCAACTGGTCCTGGCGGGCGGCCCTGCCGACGACGACCCCGAAGGGGCCGAAGTGCTCCGCGAGGTCCTCAATTGCGCCGGCGACGACCCGGACTTGAAGGTCCTGCTGCTGCCCCCGGACTCGCACCGCGCGATCAACGCGCTGCAGCGGTCGGCGCTCGTCGTGCTTCAGAAGTCGATCAAGGAGGGGTTCGGCCTCACCGTCACCGAGGCGCTCTGGAAGGCGAAGCCGGTGATCGGCGGCGCGTGCGGCGGGATCACCCTGCAGGTCCACGACTATCACACCGGGTTCCTGGTCTACTCCCCGGAAGGCGCCGCCTACCGGATTCGATGGCTGCTTCGCTACGCCGAGAAACGCCAACGCATGGGCCAGGTCGGCCGGGAATTCGTCCGGGATCATTTCCTTCTTCTGCGGCACCTCCGCGATTATCTGAAGGTGCTCTTGTCTTTGGATCATCCCGATGACGGGGTCCTTGTTGTGTGACGAGCCCACCGTCGGGATTGGAAGAACGAGGCCACGAAAGTACGTTGTCGGAGGATTTCGAACGGAGTCTGGATTTCCTCGCCGGGCAGGAAGATGCCGCCACACCGCTGCCACGGTTGCGGTTGCTTGACCGCGGCTCCTAGAATGCTCCGGGAGCCATCCGCCGCGCCGCGCGAAAGGAAGGAGTGAGCATGAGAGATCGGGTGCTTGCCGTGGTTCTTGCCGGAGGCAAAGGCGAACGGCTGGAGCCCCTGACCCGCGACCGCGCCAAGCCGGCCGTTCCGTTCGGCGGCGTCTATCGGATCATCGACTTCACGTTGTCGAACTGTCTCAACAGCGGCCTGCGGAGGATCCTCGTCCTCACCCAGTACAAGGCGATGAGCCTCGACCGGCACATCAGCATGGGCTGGAACCGGTACTTCTGCCGGGAGTTGGGCGAGTTCGTCGACGTGGTGCCGCCCCAGCAGCGCATCGACGAGAACTGGTACCAGGGGACGGCCGACGCAGTCTATCAGAACATCTTCGCGATCGAAAAGGAGCAACCCGACTACGTCGTCATCCTGGCCGGAGACCATATCTACAAGATGAACTACGGCCTCATGCTCGACTTCCACATCCGGAACCGCGCCGATGCGACCGTCGGCGTGCTCCGCGCGACGCGCGAGGAGGCCAGCCGCCGCTTCGGGGTCCTGGAAGTGGACCGCGGCGACCGGATCATGGGGTTTGAGGAGAAGCCCGTCGAACCGAAGCCGGTCCCGGGCAACGACCGCGAGTGCCTGGCCTCCATGGGGATCTACGTCTTCACCGCCCGTTTCCTCTTCGAGACCCTCTGCCGCGACGCGACGCGGCGGGACAGCCGCCATGACTTCGGCGGGAATATCCTGCCTTCCGTTCTCGACGAGAATCGCGTTTTCGCCTACACGTTCGTCGACGAGAACCGCAAGGGCACCGCGTACTGGAGGGACGTGGGCACGCTGGACGCCTATTTCGAAGCAAACATGGACCTCGTGGCGACCGATCCGCAGTTGAACCTCTACGACGAGGCGTGGCCGATCCGGACCTATCAGCCCAACGACCCCCCGCCGAAATTCGTCTTCGCCGGCTCGCAGCGCCGTGGGCTGTCGCTGGACAGCATCGTCTGCTCGGGGTCGATCGTCTCCGGTGGACAGGTCGAACGATCGATTCTCGGGCCGCGCTGCCGCGTCAACAGCTACGCCCACGTCCAGGACTCGATCCTCTTCGCAGGCGTGAACATCGGCCGGCACGCGAGAATCCGGCGGAGCATCCTTGACAAGGGCGTGACGATCCCCCCCGGGACCGAAATCGGTTTTGACCCCGTCCACGACCGCGCCCGAGGGTTCACGGTTACAGAAAGCGGCTTGACGATCATCCCCAAGGCCGACAATATGCTGGGATGGATGGAAACGCCGGCCGCCGCGTCGGAACACGGGGAGCCCCGCCAGGAGCTATTCCCGCCAGATCCTGAAGAGTCGGCCTCCCGGGGGTGATCCAAAGAAAGGTAGTCGACGAACGTGTCGCTTCGGTCCTTGCTCGGTTGGGTTCCTCAGTTCCTGAAGTTCAAACAGAATCGTCTGCGAAGCCAAATCCGGCTCCTGAGCCTCGCCGCCCTCGTGGGGGTCGTTGCCGGGGTGGGAGCGATTGTCTTCTTGCTCGCTACTCAGGTTGTTGAGTACTACGCCCTGGGATCGGTCGCCGGGTACCACGCCGCCAGAGCAGGGGGGGAGTCGCTTCCCTCGTGGCTTCCTGCGATCGATCCGCCTCTGCACCCCTGGCTCTTGCTGGTTGTCCCCGCTGTTGGGGGACTGCTTAGTGGGCTGATTGTCTACTCCTTTGCCCCGGAAGCCGAAGGGCACGGGACCGACGCCGTCATCGCCGCCTATCATCTCCGCCAAGGGCAGATCCGGCCCCGGGTCCCGCTGGTGAAGATCATCACGAGTGCCTTGACGATCGGCACGGGAGGGTCTGGGGGCCGTGAGGGTCCGATTGCCCAGATCGGGGCTGGTTTCGGCTCCCTGCTGGCCAACGTCCTCCGACTGCGTCCGGTCGACCGCCGCGTCCTCATGGCGGCCGGGATGGGAGCGGGGATCGCCGCCATCTTCCGCGCCCCGCTCGCCGGGGCATTGTTCGCTGCCGAGGTCCTCTACCGATCCCCGGAATTCGAGCCCGAAGTAATCATGCCCGCGGCCATTGCCAGCGTCGTCTCCTACTGCACGCTGGGCCTTTATGCCGGATGGACGCCGCT
>CAYSGY010000380.1:0-5744 GCA_964430315.1 uncultured Planctomycetaceae bacterium | reverse complement strand
ATATCGCCTCTTCCAGGCCGTGGTCGATCCGGCGGCGGCGGTGAGCGAGATCCCGGGCAACAGCTCGTTCCTGGCGTCCACCCCGATCTCGTCGGGAACCCTCGTCACCGGCACGTTTGCGAACGCCGCCGGCGACGCCAAGGACAAGGACTTCTATTCCTTCACGGCCGTGGCGGGTGAACGGCTCGCCGTGATCGTCGACAACAAGTTCGACAACGGCCAGACCGCCGACGGCAAGGACAGGCTGGCCAACACCAGGCTCACGGTCTACGACCGCAACGGACACGAACTCGCCAGCGCCGTGGGGTTCGAGGCGGCGACCGCCTTGGCCGGCCTTGAAGCGTCGGAGACCGGCACCTACTACGTGTCCATCGAGGACGGGGGCGTCGGCAACGGCGACAACTACCGCTTCGTCGTGATTCGCAGCAACAGCGGCGTCAACTCCGACTTGGCGAAGGTCCTTACCTTCGAGAACAGCGCCCCGCAGGCGATTCCAGGCGGGGGGGCGCTGGTGTCGAGCCTGGGGGTCAGCACGGGCGACGCCTTTACGCGGATCACCTCGTCGCCCACCAGCCTCGAAGTGACGGTGAACCTTACCTTCCCGAACGACGCGGCCTTGCACCTGAGCCTGGAGAGCCCCGCGGGAACCATCATCGACCTGGTTCGAACCGGCGACGCCGCAGGTGCCAATTTCACGAACACGATCTTCAGCGACAGCGCGTTCCAGAAGGTCGGCGACTTGGGCACGTCGGCCCCCTACACCGGCACCTTCCGGCCCGCGGAGCCGCTCGACACCTTCTTCGACGAGTCGACCAACGGCACCTGGAGACTGCACGTCGAAAACGCCGGCGGAAGCGCCGGTACGCTGGACAACTGGTCCTTGGAATTCACGGTGACCACGGACCAGACGCCGGAAACGGCCAACCCGCTCGGGGCCTCCCAGTACGGTGTCGGGGAGAACGAGCCGGCCCTGGGATCCAAGGAGGACGTCGATTACTGGAGGCTCTCCGGCGCCGTCGCGGGCCGACTGGTCTTCGCCGTGGCCGACACCGTCGACCGCGACGGCGACCACCCCGACCAGCAGAAGGCCACGCTGAAGGTCTACGGCGACGACGGCGTCACGCTCCTGCCGGGCGGCACCGGCGTGGACACCGGCCCCGCCGTCTCCGGCCAGAGCTTCGACGATTTCCTCGACCAGATGCGCGATGCCGGCATTGATCTCGATCAGCTCAAGAGCCGTCCGAACGGCGTCGTCGTCGACCTCAAGGACGGCAACGACACCTGCGACGCCAGCAAGGTCGACCTCTTGGGCAGCAGCATCGAGATCCGCGGCGGGCAGGGGAACGACACGATTCTTCTGCCGGGCGGCGACAACGTGTCGGCCACCGGCGACGCCGGCAACGACGTGTTCGTCGTCAACGCGTACTACTCGGCCGTCGGCACGATCGACGGCGGAGCGGGCACGAACACGCTCTTGGTCAACGGCTCCGACGCGAGCGACACCATTTCCGTCAAGCTGCACGGCTCCTACCTGGAGATTACGGTCAACAACGTCACAAGCCTCTACCAGGTGTCGAACATCCAGGGGCTCTCGATCGACGGCGGGGGCGGCGACGACGTGGTCACCATCGACTCCTCCGGCGGTGCCCTCGATTTCGCCGAGGGCATCGGCATCACCGTCGCGGGAGGCGCCAGTCAGATCGTTTTCACCTCCGGCGGCCGTATCGTTGAGTCGAACGTGATCCAGGTGGGCCCATACGCCTCCAACGGCACCAGCACGATCACCCTCGACGGCGTCGTCCAGTCGGTGGAATTCAACGCCGTCGCCCCCGTCCTCGGGACCCTGGTCTGCGACGACGTCCCCGGTCCGTTGCAGGTCGCGGCGACCAGCGGCGCCAACGCCATCACCCTCGGAGAGGGCCCACACGACGGCTGCTCGCTGTTGACCGTGGACGCCCTGCTGGCCGTCGAGTTTTCCGGAAAGAGCATGCTGGTCGTCGATGCCGGCGCCGGGGACGACGTGGTCGACCTGCTCGCAGGCGGCGGCGCAGGATTCGCCGGCGCGGCCGCTTCCGTAACCGTGCGAGGAAACGCCGGAAACGACCGCATCACCGCGGAACCAGGGCTGGAGCAGTCGCTGGCCGTCACCCTCGACGGCGGCGCCGGCAACGACACGCTCAGCGCCGACGCCACCCTTCTCGGCGGTTCCGGCGATGATATCCTCATCGGCGGCGCCGGCGACAACACCTACGACGGCGGGGCCGGCTACGACACGATCCTTATCCGCGGCACGATCTCCAACGACCTGATTTCGCTCAAGCAGAGCGACGCGTCGACCCTGGAGCACTCGATCACCACCGGCGGCGTGACGGCCTCGGGAATCGACGCGTTCACGTCCATTGAGATGATCGAGGTGGATGCCGGCAGCGGCGACGACGCCGTCGAGATCACGGTCGCCGACGCCCTGATCGCCACGCCCGGCAACAGCGTCCCCTTCACCGTCCACGGCAATGCGCCCAACGCGAGCGACCGGCTTGTGGTCGTCGACGACGGGTTGGGCGACCTGACGATCCTCCGCGAGGGAGCGGACCAGCGGAGCGGGTCGATCGTCGTCGGCACCCTGGCGCCGATCGCCTACTCGGGCATCGAGAACGTCGACTTCACCCCGGTGAACCCCACCGCCGACGGCTACGGCACCGACGGCAAGGGCCGGCTCGTGGTCTTCCCAACCGACTTGCTGGAGGCCAACGACTCCCGGCGTGTGGCGGCCGGTCTGGACAGCTTGCTCAATTTGCCGGACCCGGCCACGATCGATCCCGTCGCCTCCTCGGGGCTTTCCCAGAATGCGGCGGCCGACGAGGACTGGTACAAGTTCACCGCGACGAAGACCGGCACGTTCCGCGTCGAGCTCGACTACGAGGCGATCGGCACGCTGGCCAACGGCCGGGCCGGGCTTCCCGGCGACGGCAAGCTCAAGATCACCGTCTACGATTCCAGCGGCAACGCGGTGGCCAAGATCCTCGGCGAGGGCGACTCCTCGCACACGGTCGGGGTCAAGGCCGGCAGGACCTACTACGTCCGCGTGCAGGGCGCGACCGCCGACGCGGTCAACGTCTACGACGTCAACCTCGTGGACGTCGATATCTACGGCCCCCAGGTAACCGACGTCTGGATCACCGGCGAGAAAAGCTACGACCTGTTCACCCAGAAGGAGGCCGACGCCGGACTGGTACCGACGCCGCTGGTCTACAGCATCTCGGTCAGCGTCGAGGACGCCGTCCTCCGGCGGCCCGACTACCTTTACCCCGCCGTGAACGAGGCCGTGGGCGAGAACCCCGGGCACTACCGCCTGGTGGGCGACGCCAACGGCGTGATCGCGATCGACCACGTCGACGTGGTGAACGATCCGGTCGTCGCGGGGAGCACCGCCACGGCCACGATCCTCCTGTACTTCTCCTCGCCCCTGCCCGACGACCGCTACACCCTCACGATCGCCGACGACGTGACCGATCCGGCCGGCAACGGGCTCGACGGCGAGAGCAATACCCTGGAGCCGCAGGCGGACCCGCAGTTCCCCACCGGCGACGACGTGGCGGGCGGCGACTTCGCGGCCCGGTTCACGGTCGATAGCCGTCCGGAAATCGGCGTCTGGACCTCCGGCAGCATCTACGTCGATATCAACGGCAATTTCCAGTACGACACGACCACCACCGACGCCACGAACCGGGACTATGCCTATTCGCTTGGCTATACGAGCGACGTGATCCTCGCCGGCAATTTCTCGGCGACCGCGGCGGACACGGCCGACGGGTTCTCCAAGCTGGCCGCCTACGGGAAGCTGGGCAAGACCTATCGGTGGCTCATCGACCTCAACAGCGACGGGGTTACCGACATCTTCCAGACCGATCCGGCAGGCATCATCGGCTCGCCGGTCGCCGGCAACTTCGACGGCAATGCCGGCAACGGCGATGAGGTGGGCCTCTTCGACGGCAAGACCTGGTACCTCGACGTGAGCCACGACTACATGGTCCGCAACAGTGCGGCCGATCTTCGCATCACGAACGGCCTGAAGGGGACCCCGATCGTCGGCGACTTCGACGGCGACGGCAAGGTGGACCTGGCCACCTGCAATGCCGGCAAGTTCTACTTCGACCTGGCCTCGAACGGCTACGGCGCGCTCGATGCGACGATCGACGTCGGCTACCTGAACTACGCCGGCGCCCGGCTCAAGCCCGTGGCCGCCGACATGGACATGGACGGCATCACCGACATCGGGCTCTGGTGCCCGGACCGCGCCGGGGCCGACTCGACCAAGGTGGGCGAGTGGTACTTCCTCGTGTCCAACGACCCGGCCGGCTCCCTCCGCAAGACCGGCTCGGTGAACCGCCTGAACCATTCCTTCTCGTTGCTGGCACCCTCGAAAGACATCTTCGCCCGCATGGGAAGCCAGTACTCGGTGCCGGTGGTGGGCAATTTCGACCCGCCGGTCACCGACGACGACGGCAACGCGGTCGCCTCGGCCGAGACCGTCACGGTCTCTCTCGTCGGCACCTCCCGGGGCGAGAAGTTTGCCGTAGCGCCCGGCACGGAGCCGGGGACCTGGGTCGTCACGCTCGACGGCAAGTCCCAGACCCTTGAGGCCGAGTCCCTCAATCTGTCGATCGACGGCGGCGGCGGACGCGACTCGCTCACGCTGACGGCCACGGCGGGCGACGACCGGATCGAATGCTCCCCGGGAACCGCCACCGTGACCGGCGACGGATACACGATCTCGGTCCGCGACGTGGAGACGATCGTCATCGACGCCGGCGGGGGCGACAACTCAGCCACCCTCCACGGCTCCTCCCGCAATGACAAGCTGACGGCCTCCGCGATGACCGCCGTCCTCTCCGGCTCCGGATACTCCCTGAAGGTGCTCGGGGCCGGGTCGGTGGCCGTCGACGGCGCGGGCGGCAAGGATTCGGCCGCCCTGACCGGCACGTCGGGCAACGACGCCTTCTTCGCCTCCCTGGGATCGGCGTCGCTATCGGGCGACGGCTATGCCATCGGGCTCACCGGGTTCCAGACCGTGCAGGTGAAGGCCGACTCGGGAGGATTGGACACCGCCACCCTGGTCGGCTCCACCGGCAACGACAAGCTCACCGCAAGCGACAAATCCAGCAAGCTCTCCGGCAAGGGCTTCCTTTTCCAGGCGACCGGCTTCGACGTCGTCAACGTGGACGGCGGCGGAGGCAGCGATACGGCCTCGGTCTCTGGCGGTCTCCTCGACGGTCCGCTCAGCGCCGACCTCATCGGCAGCCTTTCCGATCCCTATCGCACCGCCTTGTGGCTCTCCGAGGTCTCGACGATCGGGCACAAGGGCAAGAAGGTGAAGCCGTCCGCGGCCGACGAAGTGTTCGGCGTCTTCTGGAAATAGCGACGGCAGGGCGGACCGAGCGAGGCGAGGCCCCCTGAAAAACGGCGACCCCTCCGCCCTACGGCCAGTGCTCCGTCAGTCGTGCTTTGATATGTGGCACAGCCGCCCTCGGCTGTGCGAAATGCCGTGCACAGCCGAGGGTGGCTGTGCCACATGGGATCCTCGCTTCATCCATCAGAGCATGCTCGACGGAGCACTAGGGATTACCGTTGAAGCCCGTCTCTTGAGAATACGCCGCAAAACCGTCATCGTCGGACCTTTGGGTTCGCGGATGCGCCGCTTGTGCCGGATATACGGCTCCTGAGGACGGCCCTGCCCATGTCCCGCG
>CAYSGY010000379.1:309-5747 GCA_964430315.1 uncultured Planctomycetaceae bacterium | reverse complement strand
GTCCGACTCGCTGAGCCGATTCGACCGACCGGTCCCCCTGGTGCGTCTGTCCGAAGAAGCTAAAGTTGGGAAGAGTTGGTGGCCAAGGCGAGCCCGGGGCCGTTGTGTTTGCGTTTGTAGTACTTCGCGGCGCGGAGTACAATGGTCGTTTCTCAGAAGCGGTGTGGCGGCGGCCGGGGTTGTCCGCGATTGAGGGAAGGAGTGAAGTCGGTGGAGATCAAGATCTCGGTTCGCCACGGGAGTGTGAGCGAAGAGACGCAGTCCAAGATCCGTGCCAAGGTGGAGAAGCTCGGTCGATTGTTCGAGCGCCTCACCCAGATTGAGGTGACGATCGACCTGGAACGCCGCGACCAGCCCTCGGTCGACCTCAAGGTGAACGCCGAGCACCGGCACGATTTCGTAGCCAGTTCCCGTTCGGGGGAGCTCCTGGCCTCGCTGGATGTGGTGTTGCACAAGGTCGAGCAGCAGCTCCGCAAGTACAAACAGAGGATACAAGATCGTCATCGCAGCGGCGGGGATCGGGAGCTGGAGGACTCCAGCGAGGCCGGTCCCAGCCCCGCGTAGTTTCTGCAAGGAGTACCCGCGAATGAAGTTTGCGGACTTTATAAGTCCCGGAGCCATTCGGGCGGATTTGGGTGCCGATGAAAAGGAGGGCGTGATTCGGGAGATGGTTCAGGCCCTCCTGGACGTCGGGGGAATCGACGCTTCGGAGATGGAGAGCATCGTCAAGGCGATTCTGAATCGGGAGGAGTTGGGGAGCACGGGAATTGGCCGAGGGGTGGCCGTCCCCCATACCAAACATGGCAGCGTGGATCGACTGGTCGGCACGGTGGGTGTCAGCCGGGCCGGGGTCGATTTCGACTCCCTCGACGGGGAGAAGGTCTTCGTTCTCTTCCTCCTCGTCTCTCCTTTGGATCGGCCTGGGGATCACCTGAGAGCCCTGGAGAACATTTCGAGGCAGCTTCGCGACGACCGGTTTTGTCGCTTCCTCAAGCAGGCGAAGACGGCGGAGGAGATCCGGCAGTTGTTGGACGAGGCCGACAACAATCAATTCGGGTCTTAAGAGGCGGGCGCGCTTTGCGGCGCGTGGTGACGAGGAAGCCGGCACGAAGCGATGGATGAGCCGAAGGTAACCCGGACGGTCACCGTGGTTAATCGTTCAGGAATGCACCTTCGGGCTGCGCTCCTGGTGTTCAACCTGGTGCGGGCGTTTTCGGCGAAGGTCGAGATCGTGATGGATCGGCAACGGGCCAGGGCCGACGACATCCTTCAGATGACCACCCTCGGGGCAACCCAAGGCCAGGAGTTGACTCTCGAAGGGAGCGGTCCTGGAGCGGAGGCTGCTCTGGACGCCCTCGTCCAACTGTTCGCCGAGGGGTTTCACGAGGAAGAGGAGGACCAAGGATGAGGGATGCGAAAGGAGCGACGCAGGGCGCAAGTGTCCACGAAGCCCGGAGTCCGCATCGCTCGCCCCTTTGGTCCGTTGTCCCCCTTCCCCCATTCTTCACCCCGCATCGCTGATCCTCTAGCTCCCCATGAAGAAACTCCAAGGGATTGCCGTTTCGCCGGGAGTCGCCATAGGCGAGGCCCTGGTGATGGACACGGAGGGGTTTCGCATCCCGCGCCGGTTCGTCGCCCGCGACACCGTCGAATACGAGCTGGAGCGTCTCCATCAGGCCGTTTCGGCGGCAAGCGAGGAAATCGCTTACAACCGCGATGCCGTCACCAGCGAGCTGGGGGAAGAATATGGGAGGATTTTCGAGGCCCACCTCCAAATTCTTCAGGGCGTCCAGCTCCGCGACGAACTCGAAGAGTTGATTCGCGAGCGGCATTACTCGCCGGAGTATGCCGTGTGCCGGGTGATGCGGCGCTACGCCGAGGTCTTCCAGAAGGTGCAGAGCCGCAATCTCGGCGATATCGCCGACATCGAAAAGCGGCTCTTGCGCCAGCTCCTCGGACGTCGCCGTGAAGAACTCTCGCGGCTCACCTCGCCGGTGCTCGTGCTTGCCCACAACCTGACTCCCAGCGAGACCGCCAACCTCGATCGGCGCTTCGTGCGGGGGTTCGTGACCGAGGTTGGGGGCCCGGGCAGCCACACGGCGATTGTGGCCGCCGCGCTGGAAATCCCGGCCGTGGTCGGGACGGGCCCCTTCCTCACGGAGGTGTCGGGCGGTGACCTGGTGATTATCGACGGGGACAAGGGGTTGGTGATCCTCCACCCCGACGAGGAAACCATCGCCCGCTATCGCCACGAGGCCGACGAACTCCGCTCCATGGCCGCCCGGCTCGAAGTCCTCCGCGACCTGCCGGCCGTCACGGCCGACGGGACGCGCATCGAGCTGCTGGGGAACATCGAATTCCCCTACGAGGTCGACCATTGCGTCGACCGCGGCGCCGACGGGGTGGGCCTCTACCGGACCGAGTTCCTCTACCTGGGCGACGAGCGCGAGCCGGACGAGGAGGACCATTTCCGGGCCTACTCGCGGGTCGTGCGGAGCATGGGGAACAAGCCGGTGACGATCCGCACGTTCGACCTGGGGGCCGACAAGGTGCCCTCGCTGCCCGGGCCCGAGGACGAACGCAATCCCGCCCTTGGCCAGCGGTCGATCCGCCTTTCGCTGCGGCACGTGCCGATGTTCCGCAAGCAGTTGCGGGCGATCCTCCGCGCCAGCGCCTTGGGCAACGTGCGGATCATGTTCCCGCTCATCTCCACGATCCTCGAGTTGCGACAAGCCAAGATGATCCTGGCCGATGTCATCGAGGACCTGGAGGAGCACGGCCTCCCGTACAACCGCGACCTGCCCGTGGGCATCATGGTCGAAGTGCCGGCCGTGGTGATGATGATCGATCATTTCGTCGAGGAGGTCGACTTCCTGAGCATCGGCACGAACGACCTGATCCAATACACGCTGGCGGTCGACCGCAACAACAAGGACGTGGGCTGGCTCTATAGCGCGTCGGATCCGTCCGTGCTCAAGCTCATCGACCGGACCATCCAGTCCGCCAAGGCGGCGAAGCGGAAGGAGGTGTCGGTCAACCTTTGCGGGCAGATGAGCGGCAGCGCGATGTATACGATGTTGCTCTTGGGAATGGGCATGCGGCAGTTGAGCGTGCCGCCGAGCGTCATTCCGGAAATCAAGAAGGTCTGTCGCAGCGTCACGATCCCGGACTGCGAGGCGGTGGCCCGCCACGCCCTCACCCTCGAAAACGCCCGCGACGTCACCAGTTATGTCAAGGGGGAACTGAAGAAACGCGTGCCCGAATTCGGCGCGTGAGCGCGATACCGAACAACCAATTAACCTTACGGACCCTGCCGTCGACGGCAGCGGCGGGGTGATTCGAACTGATGGTTCGACAACGAGTACGTATTCGCTTCTGCAAACAGGGAGACCTGCGGCTGATCGGCCACCGGGACCTGGTGCGGCTGTTGGAGCGATTGTTCCGGCGAGCCGGGCTTCGCCTGGGCATGAGCGAGGGGTTTCATCCGAAACCGCGGATGAGCTTCCCTTCTGCCCTGGCCTTGGGAATCGAGGGACTCGACGAAGTCGTGGAACTCGAATTGGCCGAGCCCGCCGCCAGCGAGTCCTTGCTCGCGCAGCTCGTCCGGCACGCGGTCCCGGGTTTACGTTTCTGTGCGGTGGAAATCCTCCCGCCGGGGACGAAGAAAGCCCAGTTGCAGAGCGCGACCTACCAACTGCCCGTTCCCCAAGAACGTCGCGCCGCGGCTGCCCGGCCCATTGCCTGGCTGCGCGGCACGTCGCCGGAGGCGGCGCCGGAGACCCTCGGGCCCGGCGCCTCTTTCGTCCGCGATTCGCTGGAAGACATCGACCTGGAGTCGGGAAACCTCCGTTTCCGTCTTCGGGCCAGTCGCCAGCGCTCCGCCGGACCACGCGACGTGCTCGCGGCGGTCGGCCTGGACGACCTCGAACCCTCGGGGACCTGGCTGACCCGCAGCGCGGTGCAGTTGCAGTCGTGACCGCCACGCACCCCGCATGTGCGGACCGGGCGTGGCGACCTGTCGATGCGTGCTCGCCGACCTTGCCGACGCAAGAGGCGACTCGATGAAGAAAGAAATGCTGATCAATGTCTCGCAGCCCGAAGAATGCCGCATCGCCATCGTGGAAGACGGAGTGCTCGAAGAGCTGTACGTCGAGCGGGCAGGCCAGGACAACTACGTAGGGAACATCTACAAGGGAATTGTGGTCAACCTGGAGCCGAGCATCCAGGCCGCCTTCGTCGATTTCGGCGTCGGACGCAACGGCTTCCTTCATATCAGCGATATCGAGCCCCAGTACTTCCGCCAGGGCGGATTCGAGCCCGACCGGATGATGAACGACGGCGGATCCCACCGCGGCCCGCGACCCCCTCGCAGAGAAGAAGAAGATCTCCTGGACGAGAACGGCGACGGCCCCTCCCCTCCGCGCGCAAGGGGCCGCAACTTCCGCGGCGGCCGGCCGCGAGTCAAGCCGCCCATCCAGGAAATCCTCCGCCGGGGCGACGAAGTGCTCGTCCAGGTCATCAAGGAAGGGATCGGCACCAAAGGGCCCACCCTCTCCACCTACATCAGCATCCCGGGCCGGTACCTGGTGCTCATGCCGGCGTTGGGCCGGGTGGGCGTCTCCCGCAAAATCGAAGACGACGACGTCCGCCGTCGCATGCGCGACATCATGCTCGAGCTGAACCCGCCCAAGGGACTCGGCTTCATCGTCCGCACCGCCGGGGCCGACCGCACCAAGAAAGAACTCTCCCGCGACCTGGCCTACTTGCTGCGGCTCTGGAAGGTCATCGTGCGGAGGGTGCGGAAGCTCCCGTCGCCGGTCGATATCTACCAAGAAAGCGACATGATCATCCGCACCATCCGCGATATCTTCTCGGCCGAGGTCGATGCGATCTACATCGACGAGCCCTCGGCCTACGAGCGGGCGAAGGAATTCCTGCACCTCGTGATGCCGCGCTACGTGAGCAAGCTCCAACTCTACCAGGGCAAGGAGCCCCTCTACTTCAAGTACCGCATGGAAGATGAGATCGCAAAAATCCACCGGCGCCAGGTCCCCCTGAAGTCCGGCGGCTCGATCGTCATCGACCAGACCGAGGCCCTGGTCGCCATCGACGTCAACAGCGGCAACTTCCGCGCCGATGACTCCGCCGAGGAGACCGCCTACCAGATGAACCTCATCGCCGCCAAGGAGATCGCCCGGCAAATCCGGCTCCGCGACCTCGGCGGCGTGATCGTCAACGACTTCATCGACATGCGCAAGGAGAAACACCGGCGGGGCGTGGAGCGGGCCCTCCGCGACGCGCTCAAACGCGACCGCGCCCGGACCAAGATCCTCCGCACCAGCCCCTTCGGTCTGATCGAAATGACCCGGCAGAGGGTGCGCCCAAGCCTCAAGCGGAGCGTTTATCGGGAATGCCCGGGATGCCACGGAACGGGGGTG
>CAYSGY010000379.1:0-299 GCA_964430315.1 uncultured Planctomycetaceae bacterium | reverse complement strand
AGTCTCCTGAGAGTATGAGCATCGAGGTGGTCCGCACGCTCCTCCTCGCAGCCCAGCGCCGTGAGATTGCCGTGGTGACCGTCACGGTCGCGGAGGATGTGGCCGAGTACCTCAACAACCGCAAGCGTCGCGAGCTGACGCGGCTCGAAGAAGAAGGCAAGATGGCGGTGCAAATCATTGGCGTGAAGGGATTTACGCCAGAGTATCTGGAGATCCAGTGCCGCGACGCGGAGAACCGTGAGGTGAAGCTCTAGCCCCTCCGTCGGGTGTGGGGTAGGCCTCGGACCTCCGCTCCGCGT
>CAYSGY010000378.1:0-5770 GCA_964430315.1 uncultured Planctomycetaceae bacterium | reverse complement strand
AAGAACACGCTCTTGTTGAACCGGGAGCACGGCAGTTGGTTCTTTCTGGCGGCCCTCCTGACCACGGAGGTCCTCGATTACGACGAGCCGGCGGGAGATGACGCCTGCGGCGCGTGCCGGGCGTGCTTGGATGCCTGCCCGACCGGAGCCCTCGTGGCGCCGGGTGTATTGGATGCGAGGAGGTGCCTCAGCTATTTGACGATCGAGCTTCGCGGGCCCGTTCCGCCGGAACTTCGGGAGGGCGTGGGCGACCGGCTCTTCGGCTGCGATGTATGCCAGGAGGTCTGCCCGTGGAACCGGCATCAGACCGCGCGCGGCGAGGCCGCCTTCGGCCCGAGCCCGGGAAACGATCCGGTCGATCTCGCGGCGCTGTTCGCGCTGGATGAGGCAGCGTTCCGCGAGCGATTCCGCGCCACGCCCCTGTGGCGGGCGAAACGCCGCGGGATTCTCCGCAACGCGGCCATGGTGCTGGGCAATCGTCCGCACGAGGCGGCGATCGGGGCCCTCATCCGCGGTCTTCACGACGGCGAGCCGCTGGTCCGCGGGGCGTGCGCCTGGGCCCTGGGCCGTCAGCGGTCGGGCGAGGCCGCCGCGGCCCTGCGGGCCCGGCTCGTGGAAGAGCCCGACCCGGTGGTCCGCGGGGAGATCGAGGCCGCCATTTCCGAGGCGGCCTTGACGAGAACTCGTTCCGCTTCGGCGGAGTAGAAGCCGATGTCGGCGACCCGCGTCAAATCCCCGCCGAACCCCGATTCTTGGCGAATGCCTGGGGAGCGATTGACACGGCCTCGTCTGGCAACAAGAATCGGCTTCGTTAGGCTACCGTTGTGGGGTTGCGGCTGCGCCGCAGGATTTTCTTAGGCATGGGTCCGGTGTCCAATGGGGTTTCATGAGAACGGCCCCTGGTGACATAAGCCCTCAGGGGCCCGTCGCGCCATGGGCGCACCGGAACCCGGATATCCCTTGTCTCACTTGCGTCCCCGCAGAGCCTGACTCCGTTTCTCCAGGCGGCTCCAGCATATCCGCGCTGACAAACCGTAGGCAAGTACCATGGGACACCGGACTTATGCCTTGAAAATTCCGGGCCGAAGGCCCGCGCACCCTTCAGTCGGATGAACCTAAAAAGAGGAGAATCGGTCATGAAACGTCCCGCGATGCTTGTGCTATGGAGCGGTGTCTTGACCGGGATCTCCGTCTGCCAGGTCTCCGGCATTGCTGCCGAGATGCCATGGTCGATTGAGCCATCGCACGCGAGTTGGAGCCAATCGCAAGCGTCGGGCGATAACATCGCGATTACGAATGTGCTTTCCCTAAAGGGTGGCGACGCGGGCCAGTGGACCAGCAAGTGGTATGCGTGGCAGGGTACGGTCGATGGCGCGGAAGTGGCCGTGAGGGCAGCAGTCGCCCAGTTTGCCAATCAGACGATCCAGGTTGTAATCAAAGGGTCAGAGACGCCCTACACGGACGCCAGCGGAGTCCGGCATACGTGGTACGGCCGGTGCATGATCGCGATCGTGGATGAGAATCGCTGGATCATGGCCCTGCGTTCGGGCATCAGCCATATTGCTTGGAATACTCCCAGAAAACGGGACACGATTCACCTCTTAACGTCGAGCGACGGGAATCCAGACGCCGACTCAGGTTGGCGGGAACTCTACAACGGTTCCAATGTTTACGCGGTATCCGGCCTCGGGGCCAGCCGCTGGAGGCTGAGACTGCACCTTGATTCCATCGGTTTAGCCGGCTCGCCCCGGATTGTTCAAGTGAAGGTTTCGCCACGATAACGGGAAAGGCCGATCGAAAACGGGGAAAACGGGACAGGTCTGATATTCGTCCACGGCTTCACGCTTCGCGGCCCTGGGGGGCGCCGGAGGATCTCGAGTCATCAGGGATGTCCTCGCTTCTTCTCCATCGCCTAGGGAACAGCGCGAAAGGGAAGGCCCCCATCCGGGGCACCTTCCCTTTCTTGGTTTGGTCGCTGAGCCCTGCCCAGGCCAGGATCGCTATTTCTTCTCGGGGGCCGCGGGAGCGGCAGGGGCCTTGGCATCCGGGGCCGCTGGGGCCGGGGCGCCCTTGGCCTCCGGAGCGGCCGGAGCCGCGGGGGCGGGCGGCGCCGGCGGGGTCGTCGTCTTCGCCGGGGTGGCCGGCTTCGAGCCGCAGCCCAGGGTGAACAAACCGAGACTCAGCATCAGAGCAGCAGCCATCAACTTCTTCATCTTGTTACCTTTCCTCTGGCGAGGGGTATTCATCCGGCCGGCAGGAACCTCTCCTGCCTGATTCCATCCCGTATAGAGCCCTCCGGATGGGACTTTATTCCCGGAAACGATACAATTCCGGTGCGTGAGCGTGTCTCCCGGCACGATTCGTCCCTTTTTTGGGGAATAATGCCGCACGCTGGGGCCTCTAAGGAGTGGGCCCGTTATGGCCGACGACCGAGCTCCCATGGATATCATTCAGCTTGTCGCCGAGCACCATCACGCGGTGTACCGCTATGCGTACCGCCTTGCCGGGTCTGAGGTCGATGCCGAGGACCTCACCCAGCAAGTCTTCTTGATCGCTCAGAGGAAACTGGAGCAACTACGCGAGACAGGAAGTGTTCGGAGTTGGCTGTTCACGATTTTGCGGCATCGTTTTCTCAAGATCGCTCGGAGGAAGCAACCCGTCGCGGCGGGGAGCATCGAGTTGAACGTCGAGAACATTCCGGCGAAGGTCCCCACGGCCGAAGCGATCGACCGGGAAGCCCTCCAGCAGGCGATCGACGAATTGCCGGCCCCGTATCGGGCCGTGGTGACGATGTTCTACTACGAGGACTGTTCTTACCGCGAGATCGCCGAGAAGCTTGAGGTGCCTATTGGAACCGTGATGAGCCGGCTGGCGCGGGCGAAGGGGCACCTCCGAGCGGCGTTGTTTGGAGGCGGCGATCCGGGCGCAGAGAGTCGATCGGGGCGAGCCGAGGCCAATGCGAGGGGATAACGCCATGGAGAACGAACCGATCCGCGACCCTCGCCTGTGGGAAGCGATGGAATCGTGCCGGCCCGGACACGACGATCTGGCCGATCCGGAGATGGCGTGGCTGGCCCGGGAACTGGAAGCGTCCCCCGAGTTGGCGGGGCTCCATCGGCGGCTCCAGCGTCTCGACGCGGCCATGGCCGACGCCTTCCGCGACGTGCCGGTACCGCCGGGCCTGGAGGCTCGGATCCTCGCACGCCTCGAAGAGGTCTCCTCCGAGGTTCCCTCTTCCCAGCCCGAAGTCGTCCCAGCGACCTCCCTTCCGGCAGGTCTTCCAGGAGTGGGGGCTGCACGTCCGCTTCCCTGGCGTCGCCGATGGCTTCTTGCCGGCGGGGGGCTGGCGACGGCGGCCGTCGTTTTGCTGGTCCTGCTTGGGAGTCTTCCGAAGCCCACCAGGCTTGCGAAGTCCGAGGTGCTCCATGATGCGATTCAGTTTTACTTGAGCGACACGCACGAAGGGGGGCACCCACTCGCCGAGGCCGCACCGGAGTACCCCTTCAGCCAGTCCCTGGCGAGCGTGGTCTCTCGGCGAGTCTCGGAGATTCGTTGGCGATCCCTCGAGGGCTTCCTGAATCGCACTGCCGTCGCCTTCGACGTCGTTGGCCCGCAGGGAATCGCCGCCACGCTCTACGTGACCGATTGCTCTGCGGACGAATTGCCCTCGGAAGTGCCGCTACGTCCGATGCTCTCGACGGGCGAGACCTCCGTATCGGTCTGGCAAGAGGGCGGGTTGCTCTACGTGCTCGTGGTCGAGGGGGGGATTCCCGCCTACGAGCGGTTCTGTGCCGCCAGTGCCGGGCCGGTGGCATGACAAAGGCCGCGGCGGCCCTCTCTTCCGCCCTACATTCGGCGGAATCCGCAGAACTTGTCTAAATGGCAGCCCCGCCGACGGTCGAAGAACCAGAGGGAAGAGTCTTCGCAATAATGCAGGAGGTGTGCCCATGAAGTGGCTTTGGACGACGTTGCCCCTGGTGTCGCTCTTCCTGGCGGTGCCTTGCCTGGCTGAAAACAAAGACTCGAAGATGAGCATCGGGATTTCCCCCGGCGAATTGGCCCCCACCCAG
This sequence comes from uncultured Planctomycetaceae bacterium, assembly GCA_964430315.1. Taxonomy (GTDB): domain Bacteria; phylum Planctomycetota; class Planctomycetia; order Pirellulales; family Thermoguttaceae; genus CALFBP01. Next base: position 1,700 of record CAYSGY010000378.1, on the reverse strand, counting down.
GAGATGTGGTTCTACGAGCAGTACCAGAAGCAGTACGCGGACCCGCAAACCGTGGTCCGGCAGAAGGCGGAATTCCGCGCCGAAGAACGGATGCGTCGCGTGACGGCTCTGAGGTGGTTTGGGTTCTCCAACCAGCGGCCATCGGCAGGGGTCGACGTGGTGCATTCCCAACTGGCCCCGCAGTGGTCGTCGACCAACGTGAACCTCCCCTTCCGGTGGAACGGACCCACGACCACCACGGTCCTGGTGCGACCGACCGCTCCGTCCGCCAGGAGTTACTGAGGAAACGCGGAGTCAGAACACAAGGCCCGCCAAGCCCACGGGTTGCAACCCGTGGGCTTTCTTTGAAGGAGGATCTAGCGCATCGCGCTCGGCAAGCGGGACCGACTCGCGGGCCTTCTGTCCTCCTATCCTCCGCGTCCGGAATCGGCTACAGTAGGCGAGGAGATCGCCTATGGAACTGTTCGGCCGACGTTACGACACCGGACAACCGGTGCGCGTGGAGACCTCGGGCTCGCGGGTGGCCCGGGTGGAGCCTCTCGATTCCGAGTCCCTGCGCGACGGTCGAGCCGACGGGTGGCCCTGGCTCGCCCCCGGCCTGCTCGACATCCAGGTCAACGGTTACGGCGGGCAGGAGTTCAGCTCCGCGGACCTGACGGAAGAGGACGTCGGCTCAATCCTCCGGGCGTTCGAGGCGTTCGGCGTCACGCGGGTCTTGCCCACCGTGACCACGGAGGGCCACGAGGTCTTGAAGCACGCCCTGCGCACGATCGCTTCCGTGTGCGAAGGCTCACCGCAATGGTCCCGACGGATTCCCGGGATCCACCTGGAAGGGCCATTCATCACCGCCGAGGACGGCGCCCGTGGCGCCCACCCCAAACAGCACTGTCACCCGCCCGATTGGGATGAATTCCAGCGTCTCCAAGAGGCCGCCGGTGGACGGATTCGCATCCTCACCCTGTCGCCGGAGTACGACGGCTCGACGGCGTTCCTTGAGCGGGTCACGTCGACGGGGGTGACGGTCGCCATCGGGCATACCTCGGCCCGCCCGGAACAGGTCCACGCGGCCGTCGACGCCGGCGCCCGGCTCAGCACCCACTTGGGCAATGGCTCCCACCCGACGATCCACCGTTTCCGCAACTACCTCTGGCCGCAGATGGCCGACGATCGTTTGACGGCCGGCATCATCGTCGATGGCCATCATCTGCCGGCCGATCTGGTCAAGGTGATCGTACGCGCCAAGACGCCCGAGCGGTGCATCCTGGTCAGCGACCTCTCGGGCCAGGCCGGACAGGAGCCCGGCACCTACACCAGCCCGTTCAGCAACGTCGAGATCCTTCCCGACGGCCGTCTGGTGGTGGCCGGTCAGCGGGAACTCCTGGGAGGCGCCTCGTTGCCGCTGAGCGTGGGCGTGGCCAACGTGATGCGCTTCGCCGGGGTCGACCTCAAGACAGCCATCGGGATGGCGACGCACCATCCCGCCCGGCTCCTCGGCCTGGACGTCGACACCCTCGAACCGGGCCAGCCCGCCAACCTCATCCAGTTCGATCTGGCTCCAGAGACCGCCGAAGCGCCTTCCGAGGGCATCCGGGTGCGTGCGACGGTGGTCGACGGCGAAAGGGTGTGGGGAACGCCGTGGCGGCCGGGCTAGCCCGCATTTCTCACCACCCCCATAGAAAAAGGCTGCCCTCTGTGGGATA
>CAYSGY010000377.1:2006-5788 GCA_964430315.1 uncultured Planctomycetaceae bacterium | reverse complement strand
AGAAAGGGAAAAGAGGGAAAAGGGAGAAGTGGGAAAGAGCATGTTTCCTGATTGCAGTCGCCAATATCCCCATAAGACCTCCTTTCCCATTTCCTCCCATTTTACCCTTTCCCTTTCTCACACCCTCAGACATTTCTTAACTTGATGCGTATGGGGCCTGCGCTTCGCTGGTCCCACCCTACGGGCCTGCGCTTGCACCACCCTACTGAGCCGGTCGGCCCCGGCCGCCGGGAATGCCCCCACGTTTGGGTTGCAAATCGGTCTTGTTTCCCGCGGCGTGTGCCGCTATCCTTCCGCCCGCTTCTCCCGAATGCTCGACCATGCCATCGTTCTGGTGGCTGGTAGGTAATCCACCTTTCCGATTGAGGGATCGCCGATGAACGTCGGTCGCACAAGCTGGCAGCACCGTGTTCTGGTCGTCGTTGTGTTCGCCGCGGTCCTCGCCCCCGCCTGCGGATGCACCACCCTGCTGTTCACGGCGGCCTATCTTTGGAAAGGCAACGACGTGCCCGCCGAGTGTACGAAGCTCCGTCAGAAGCGGGTTGCCGTGGTGTGCAGGTCGGTCGTCTCCCTCCAGTACCGCAACGCCCGGGTCGATCAGGATTTGGCACAAGAAGTCAGTGCGCTGCTGGGAGCGAACGTCCCGAAGGTCAAGATGGTCGAACATCGCAAGGTCGCGGAGTGGATGGACGAGCACACTTGGGACGAATACACCGAGGTCGGAAAGGCACTGAACGCCGACATGGTCGTCGGCATCGATCTGGAGAGTTTCGATCTCCGCCAAAGCCAGACGCTCTTCCAGGGGCGAGCCAACGCTGAAATCAAGGCTTACGACTGCCACACGGGCCAATTGGTGTTCAAGAAACGCCTGCCGCAGAGCGTCTATCCGCCGAACCGGGTCATCCCGGCATCCGAGGTGCAGGAGAGCGAATTCCGTCGCGAATTCGTTCGCATCGTTGCGGATCGGATCGCCAGGCACTTCTACGATCACGACAAGTACTCCGACTTCGCGATCGACGCGAAGAGCATCTGATCGACCTCTGCGGTCGAAGCGGTCTATCTCTTGGGATCGCGCGGCACCGGCCTTTTCTCCCCCAGGAGAAGGGTTTGGGTGCGCGCTGTCGGGCTTCAAGTTCCTTGCCGCGCCCACGCAGGGCCTGCAGGCCCTTGCCGTCCGTCGGCAGAGTCTCCCTAACCGTCAAAGTTTCTGGCAAGGCTCCCCCTCGGAAGTCGGTGGGAGGTTGACAGTCGCGTCCGAGGCAAGCAAACTAAGTGGCTTGCGACCCTGTGAGGCCTCGCGCAACAAGATCGACCGAAGCATAAGGGTGGTTTATGGAGATCATCGTCAGTGCGACCTACGAAGAGATGAGCAAGGCCGCGGCCAAGGCCGTTGCCGAGTTGCTCAACAGCAAGCCGAACGCCGTCCTCGGGCTGGCAACCGGTTCCACGCCCTTGGGGCTCTACAAAGAACTCGCGCGGATGCACAAGAACGACGGCCTCGACTTCTCCCAGGTCACCTCGTTCAATCTCGACGAGTATGTGGGCCTCAAGAAGGACCACCCGCAGAGCTATCACTACTTCATGCACGAGAACCTCTTCAAGCACATCAACATCCCGGCGCAGAACGTCTACATCCCATCGGGCACGACCGACAACTACGCGGCCTTCTGTGACTGGTACGAGCGGAGGATCAAGGAGTGCGGCGGCATTGATCTGCAACTGCTGGGGGTCGGCTCCGACGGGCACATTGCCTTCAACGAGCCCTCCAGTTCGTTGGGCTCGCGAACGCGGATCAAGACCCTGGCCAAGTCGACCATCGAAGACAATGCCCGGTTCTTCGAGAAGACCGCGGATGTGCCGATCTACGCCATCACGATGGGCGTGGGGACGATCCTCGAAGCGAGGAAGATCCTCTTCCTGGCCAACGGCGCGAACAAGGCCGACGCCGTGGCGAAGGCGATCGAAGGCCCGGTCACCAGCATGATCACCGCCAGCGCCCTCCAACTGCACCCGGACGTCATCGCGTTTCTCGACCGCGACGCCGCCGGCAAGCTGGCCATGATCGAGTACTACGAGTGGATCCAGGCCAAGAGCATCGGGGCGCCGAGGCAGTAGGGGAGGCGGGGAAGAGAGAAGGGAGAGGGGAGAGGGGAGACTCCTCGTTCCCACGCTCTGCGTGGGAACGCACGCGAGCGCCGCTCCGCGGCGCGGTGAGGACGGCCTCCACAGCGGTTCCCACGCCGTGCGTGGGAACAAGAGAGAGAACGAGAGCACGGTTTTCGAGGAGCTTGTCGCATGCGTTTGATTCTGCTGGATTTGCCGTCGGAGAAGCGGATCAACTTCTACCCGTTGGCCCTCTGCCGGCCGATCTGGGAACTCCGTTGCGGCATGACCTCGTTGGCCGACAAGCTCGTGGCGGCCACTGGCGCCACGGACGTGGCCTGCTTCGTGCCGCCGTACATGGCCGAGGTGTGCCGGTCACGGACCACCTGGCCGGTGAACGACCTGGGGACGCTCCGTGGGGACGACCTGCTACTGGTCTCGGGCCGCGTCAAGGCCGCAGGGCTGAGCATCGAGTCGAAGGGCCCCAGCCAGACGGTCTTCCTTCCCGACGGCGAGTGCCTCGTCGCCCGCGTCACCAAGGAGGACGCGGTCAAACTCGGCGCCTCGTCGATCGAGGCGTTCGTCTCCTCCGTCCAGAAGATGCTCCCGGCTGCCGGCGTGGACGTGCCCACCTGGGACTACACCTGGGACCTGGTGCTTGCCAATCCCAAGCAGTTGGTCGAGGACTTCAAGGCGGCCGGGCGCAGCGGCAACCAGGGCGTGATCGAGCAGCCCAATGCGATCCGTGGCAGCGAGAAGGACGTCTATGTCGCCCCGGGGGCGTTGGTCCATCCGATGGTCGTGCTCGACGCGGCGGGCGGACCCATCTACATCGACGAAGGCGCGGAGATCCACCCCTTCACGCGCGTGGAAGGCCCGTGCTACATCGGCAAGAAGTCGATCCTCCTCGGGGCCAAGTGCCGCGAGGGGAACTCGATCGGCCCGATGTGCCGGATCGGCGGCGAGGTCGAGGAATCGATCATCCAAGGCTACTCGAACAAATACCACGACGGGTTCTTGGGGCACGCCTACGTGGGAGAGTGGGTCAACCTCGGGGCCCTCACCACCAACAGCGACCTGAAGAACGACTACTCCAGCGTGTCGGTCACGCTCGACGGCCACACGCCGATCGACACGGGCTCGACCAAGGTGGGCGCGCTGATCGGCGATCACACGAAGACCTCGATCGGCACGCTTCTGAACACCGGGGCGTACGTCGGGTCCATGGCCCTGATCGCCGCCACCGGAAAGCTCCTCCCCAAGTTCCTCCCCTCGTTCGCCTGGTTCCTCGAGGGCGTGGTGACCAAGGGATTCGGCAAGAATATGTTGTACCAGACGGCCAAAACGGCCATGGGGCGGCGCAAACGCGAGTGGACCGCCGCCGAACAGGCAATGTGGGACGAAATCTTCAAACTCACCGCCCCGGAACGCAATGAGGCGGTCAAGAAAGGCCGCCGCGTGCTGGCCGGTACGTAGGAAGGGGTCGGGGATCAGGGGTCGGAGTTCAGGGTTCAGGGTTCAGGATGAAGCGTCCAGCTTTCGGGGTCTGCATCTTGCCAGCCACGTTGCCCTCGTACCCCGAACCCCCTACCCCCAACCCCCGAACCCCGTACCCCCAACCCCGGCCCCCCCCCCCCCACCCCCCCACCCCCAACCCCCCCCCCCCCCCCCCCACCCCC
>CAYSGY010000377.1:0-1996 GCA_964430315.1 uncultured Planctomycetaceae bacterium | reverse complement strand
GGTTCAGGACTGTGGATTCGGCATCAAGATCCCACTTCGCCGCCGCGAACCCCGAACCCCGAACCCCGAACCCCGAACCCTGAACCCTGAACCCCGAACCCCGAACCCTCTCCGCTGCCCCCTGAATCCTCCGGAGGTTTTCTCATGGCAACCGTACAGCAGCGCGTCGTCGCAGTCACCGCCCGTGTCCTACGACTGGACCCGAACACCATCAAGCCGGAGCACCATTTCGCCCGCGACCTGGGCGCGGAGAGCATCCAGTCGGTGGAGTTGGTGGCAAACTTCGAGGAGGAGTTCGGCATCGAAATGGACGAGGACGCGGCGCTTTCGGTCTCGACCGTGGGCGGGGCAGTGACGTTCATCACCGACGTATGCAAGCAGCAGGGGATCGACGTGTGAGGGCGAGTGGTCTTCCGGAGTCTCCGGGGCTTCGGAGGCGGCCCGAAACGTCCAAGGGAGAAGAAATGCTCGAAATCATGAAAGCCAACAACAAGAAGCCGTTTTCGCTGGTTGACCGCACCGATCCGAACCTGCTGGAAGAGACGTTCGACTACGGCCTGCCGCCGCTGGTGCGTTTCGACGGGCCGATCGTCGAGTCTATCGACGGTAAACTGGTCACCTTCGACCCGCAGGCCCTCAAGACCCGAGAGCTGGTGATTACCGACACGACCTTCCGCGACGGCCAGCAGGCGCGTCCGCCCTACACCATCGAGCAGATGGTCCACATCTACGACCTCCTCTCGAAGCTGAGCGGGCCGAACGGCGTGGTGCGCCAGACGGAGTTCTTTCTCTACACCAAGAACGACCGCGAGACGCTCGACCGCTGCCGGTCGTTGGGGCACCGTTACCCGGAGTGTACCGGCTGGATCCGCGCCAACACCATGGACGACTTCCGCCTGGTCCAGGAAATGCGCCTGGCGGAGACCGGGATGCTCACCAGTTGCTCCGATTACCACATCTTCAACAAGCTCAAATTCAAGAGCCGGCAGGAGTGCATGGATCGCTACTGCCAGGTGGTCGATGCGGCCTTCGAGGCGGGCATCCGTCCCCGCTGCCACCTGGAAGACATCACGCGGGCCGACGTCGAGGGCTTCGTGCTCCCCTTCGTCGAACGCCTCATGCGCATGAGCGAGCAGGTTCCCGAGCACCTGTCGGTGAAGATCCGGATGTGCGACACGATGGGCTTCGGGCTCAGTTACCCCGGCGTCGAGCTGCCGCGGAGCATTCCCAAGCTCATCTACAAGCTGAACCAGGAGGTGGGCGTGCCCAGCGAGCGGCTCGAATGGCACGGCCACAACGACTTCCACAAGGTCCACATCAACGGGGTCACGGCGTGGCTCTACGGCTGCGACGCGCTGAACAGCACCCTGTTCGGTTTCGGCGAGCGGACCGGCAACCCGCCGCTGGAGGCCGCGGTGCTCGAGTATATCGCGATCCGCGGCGACTTGTGCGACGTCCGCACGGAGACCATCACCGAGCTGGCCGACTACATGCGGTCGATCGGGATGCCCATCCCCGACAACTACCCGTTTGTCGGCCGCGGCTTCAACACGACCTCGGCCGGGATCCACGCCGGCGGGCTCCGCCAGGACGAGCGGATCTACAACATCTTCGACACGACGGCCCTGCTGGGGCGTCCGCCCCGCGTGGCCATCACCGACAAGACCGGCGCCGACGGCGTGACCCTCTGGGTCAACGAGTTCTTCGGACTCAAGGGCGCGCAGCGGATCAGCAAGATCAAGCTCCACAAGCTCGCCCGCTGGGTCATGGAGCAGTATGAAGTCCACGGCCGGCTGACCTCGATCAGCGATCAGGAACTCGAGGTCAAGACCCGCGAGCTACTGCCCGAGTTCTGGGCGAAGTACCGGGGCTGAATGAGGTTGCACGATTCTGGGAGCCCGCGTCTCCCACGATGGCCGCTGCGCGGACTGCCCATCCTCTGAGAGGCTCTCCGAAAAGCATCCCCTCTCCCTTTGGGAGAGGGGCCGGGGGTGAG
>CAYSGY010000376.1:0-5801 GCA_964430315.1 uncultured Planctomycetaceae bacterium | reverse complement strand
GGCCATGGGGCTGCTGTGGCCTTGGGTCCGACGCGGCCGTCTGCCCCCCGGAGTGCCGGCGATTGGGGTGGCCGTGCTGCTGGTGAACCTGTCGGCGGCCGGTGGCATCGGGTATGCAGGGGTCTCGGGAAGCCTGTGGCTCTTGATGGCCATCGGCCTGAACACCGGCGAGTCGGGTGAGGAACGTACAGTCCCTGGGTGGGCCGGATGGTGCCTATTGGTCGGAGGGATTGTCCTGGCCTATGCCTGTTACGCCACCGCTTACGGACCGGGGCTGCGATGCCACGCCGCCGTTCAGCTCTCCCAAACACACCGGTCGCAGGCCGAGCAGTACCTCGTTCAAGCCGCCACGGCCGACCCTCTGGCCTTCCAGGCGTGGAAGGCCGACCCGAGCCCCGAGGCCGCACGCCGCGTCGAACGGTTCACAGAGCTTGCGATCTCGCGGGCCCCAAGATCCGCCGCGGCGTATCGGTCCGCCGGGGACTCCTATTGGGAAATGTACCAGCGGACGAGGGATCCGCGATGGCTCCAGAAGGCCCTGGCTGCCTACGGCCGAACCGTGGAACTCTATCCCAACAGTGCGGTCTCGCGGGCCCAATTCGCCATCGCCCTGCGAGAGTCCGGCAGTCTCCGAGAATTCCAAACCGAACGCGAGAAAGCCCTTTGGCTCGACGAAACAACCCCCCACTTGGATAAGAAGCTCCCTGCCGAACTCCGCAAGTCCTTACAGCGTAGTAACTCACAGCGCAAGTGAGACGCCGCCTCGGACGCTCCTAAACGACTTGGCGTAAGCCGGGAGGGCGAGGCTCCCGCCGAGCCGTCATTCACCCGCAGAAACGTGCGATTGAAGCAGGCTCGGCAGGAGCCTCGCCCTCCCATAATTGCGAAACCTCATCGAGCAAGCAGGCGAATTCATCGAGAGAACTGGCTATGAGAGCGTGGCCCGTCGTCGTTTTGGCAGGAGTCTTAGGAATTGCAGGGGGTGCCAGCCTAGCGGTATGGAGGTCGAAATCCCTGCCATGGGATGGCACGCCGGAAGGCGCCAAGGGACGGTTGACCCTCGCGGAGGCCGCCAAAGCCGGCGCACTCCCCCGCAAAGAGGAGGCCCCTCCCGAGATCGTGGTCGAGCAGACCAGCTATGACTTCGGTGTGATGGACAGCAACGCGGTCGGAAAGCACGACTTCGTCGTCAAGAACGTGGGGAAGGGCACTCTGAAGCTCACGAAGGGCCACACCACCTGCCGTTGCACCATGGCCGACTTCGAGCATGCTGAGGTCGCACCCGGGCAGTCGACCAAGGTCCACTTGGAGTACAAAGGCAAGGGGTTCAGCGGGCCGTACAAGCAAACCGCCACCGTGCTGACCAATGACCCGAATCGGAGGCAGGTCGAACTGACCGTCAGCGGGAAGATCATCCCGATCCTTCGGGCCGCACCGGAAGAGATCGTGTTCAGCAGTGTTACCGCCGGGGAGCCCGCGACCTCCTCGGTAGACTTGTTTGGCTACATCGACACTCCGCTGGAAATCCTCGGGTGCGAGTATACGGAGAATAGCACCGCGGCCTCGTTCGACGCGAAATGGCCTCCTCTGAAGTCTGAGGTCCTGGCCAAGGAGACGGGGGCCAAGAGCGGGGCCCAATTACAGGTTACCGTCAAACCGGGCTTGCCCGTGGGGACGTTTAAGCAGACAATCCGCCTGAAGACCAACCTCCCCGGGCTCGACACGTTCGAGATTCCGATCAGTGGGTCGGTGGTCAGCGATCTGGTAGTCGTCGGGGGGGGCTGGAGCGAAGAGCACAGTCTCTTGACGATCGGCACGGTGAAGTCGGGCGAAGGGGCCTCCCGAACCCTGATGGTGATCGCCCGGGGCGCGTTCCGCGATCAGGTGCGACTCCGCGTGGCCGAGGTCTGGCCGGATCTGATGAAGGTGGATTTGGGGCCGGCGTCGGCAACCAGGGGCCAGACGTTGAGGCAGTTCCCCATCGTCATCCGCATTCCGAAGGGGAGCCCTCCTGCCGATCACCTCGGTTCGGAGACGGCGAAGTGCGGCAGGGTGTTGTTGGAGACCAACCATCCCCGGGCACCGAAGTTACTCATCCGCGTCCGGTTCGCGGTGGAGGGTTGATTGCCGGGGCGATGGTCCTGATCTAGGCAGGATGCGTATGCTTCTGTTCAATGTGCGAGTTGGTGGGCGGGGTCTGTTTCTTGCCGTTTTGACTTGCCTGGGAATCGCCGGATGCGGGACGTCGGATTGCCAGATGTCCCAATCGTCCGGGACGGCACAAACCGAGACGCCAAGTCTCACCGCTGACGGTGCCCTCCCGCCATCGCCGCTTCCCGCCGCCACTCCGTCCGCACACCCGGCGGTTGCGATGCCGCTTCCGCCACCGGCATCGAGCGGTATGGGTTCCTCCGAAGGCATCGTTCAGGCCCGTTTCGACGCTCCCGCAGAGGGCACCGACACCCGACTCCGGCCGAATCCCTTGCGGCGAGCGAAGGACCAGCCGGAGACCGACGCGGCCAAGCCGGCAGCCGAGGCACCCGGCCCCTTCACCAAGACCGGGAAGCACAGCGGCATCCCTTTTGATCCCATCAAGGAAAACGGCAAGTTCTTCGAGAACTGGGCGAAGCCCAAGCTGGCGATTGTCGTGACGGGGCGACAGGACGGGTACCTCGAGCCCTGCGGTTGCGCGGGCCTGGATCGGATGAAGGGGGGGCTGATGCGGCGCTACTCCTTCTTCCAGGAACTCCGCAGCGACCGCGGCTGGCCCGTGCTGGCCGTCGACGTCGGAGGGATCAGCAAGGGATTCGGACGCCAGGCGGAATTGAAGTTCCAGACCACGGTCGAGGCCATGCGGAAGATGGGGTACGACGCCATCGCCTTGGGCAAAGGCGAACTACGTCTGCCGGCCGGAGAACTCGTCTCCGTGGCCGCCAGCGTCGACGGGAAGCCGAGCGCGTTCGTTTCGGCGAACGTCGGACTGTTCGGCTTCGCCTCGGGCCTCACGGCGACCAAGCGGATCGTCCGGGCCGGGGGAATGACGATCGGGATCACAGCCGTGCTCGGCGAGAAGTATCAAAAGGACATCCACAACGCCGACATCGAAATGTCGCCGCCGGAAGCAGCCCTTCAGAAGATCCTCCCCGAGTTGCAGAAAGAGAAGTGCGACCTGCTTGTCCTGCTCGCGCACGCAACGGTGGACGAGTCGCTCGAACTGGCCGAGAAGTTCCCCGATTTCGACCTCGTGGTAACAGCGGGCGGGGTGGGCGAGCCCCCGAGTACCAAGGGCCGGACCATCGGCGCCAAGACCCTCATGGTCGAGGTCGGCGAGAAAGGCATGGGAGCGGTCGTCTTGGGGGTGTACGACGGCGTGCCCCGCCTGCGATATCAGCGGGTGCTGTTCGATTCCCGCTATCCCAACGCCCCGGAGATCAAGTCCCTCTTCGCCGCCTACCAAGGGCAACTCAAGGCGTTGGGCCTGGACGGCCTCGGCGTGCGCACGGTGCCCTACGCGCAGCAAACCACGCTCGGGGCCTTTGTCGGCTCCGCGAAGTGCCAGACGTGCCACGAGGAGTCCTACAGGATCTGGAAGAAATCGGGCCACGCCCGTGCCTACGAGACCCTCACCAAAACCGATCCTCCTCGCAACTTCGATCCCGAGTGCATCAGTTGCCATGTCATCGGCTGGCACCCCACCGAGTACTTTCCCTATCGGGGCGGATTCCTCACCAAGGAGAAGACGCCTGACTTGATCGACGTGGGGTGCGAGTCATGCCACGGGGCGGGCGGGGCGCACTGCGAGGCGGAGGTCAAGAACGACAAGGCCCTTCAAGAGAAGATCCAGAAGGCCATGAAGGTGACCAAGGCCGAGGCCGAAAAGCACCTCTGCGCGACCTGCCACGACCTCGACAACAGCCCCGACTTCGACTTCCCCTCCTACTGGCCCAAGGTCGAGCATTACGAGAAGTAGGCGGTGGGCGCGAAGAAGGGAGAGGGGAGAGGGGAGACTCCCCGGGGACAGGTTTCAGGCATTGTAAGCCGCACCGCGAGGCTACGGCCAGACCCGCAGGACAATTGACCCACGAGCCGCAAGTCTCCCCACTCCCCACTCCCCACTCCCCACTCACCTATGGCCGATGGCTTTCCAGGAACCGTCGGCGTTCTTCTCGAATCGGATCTGCCACGTCACGGCCGGACCGCCGAGCGTGGCGTGGGTGAGCGAGGCCGTCATGGTCGCGGTGTGGTCCTGAACGTCGGGGCCTTCCTTGATCTCCTTGAGGGCCATCGCCATGTTGTTCCTCTCCAGGTACTCGGCGACGGCCTTCTTGAATGGGCCGGTGTCGACCGGGGCGACGTCCTTCCGGCCGCAGCCAAGCACACACCCAGCCACCGCCAACACGATCGCTGCCCAGACCGCTCGTCGCTGACCGCATCCCATGGGAATGTCCTCTCTCCTGGAACAGCCGGACCTGCCGCTTCGCCAGGTCCGGATTGTAGGTCGCAGGGGGCTGCTTGTCGAACCGGCATGCCGAAGGGATCGGCCTCGCCGGCCGTTTGCTTCAGGCCTCCGGCAGGGTATCATCATGGCTCCGGTGCGCGGCTTGCCCGCGTCAAAGGGATCGGGGGGATACGCCATGCGCGTGATGATGTTGGGTTACGGCAAGCGCCTCGGGGTGATCGAAGAGGCGGAGCGACTCCGGCCGATCGTCGAGCAATACGCCGAGGTGGTGGCCTTCGATTTCAGCGGCCAAAGCGACTTCAGCAACGTGGATGCCGATTTGGCCCTCGTACTCGGTGGCGACGGCTCGATTCTGCGGGCCGCCCATCAAATGGGCTTGCGACAGGTCCCGGTTCTTGCCGTCAATCTAGGGAGGCTGGGGTTTCTGGCTGATATTTCTCCCGAGGAGCTTCCCGACGTTCTCGCCCAGATCGCCTCCGAGGGGCTTCAAGGCCGGGTGATCGAGCATCTCATGTTCGATTGTCGTGTCGTCCGAAAGGGCGCCGTCGTGGTGGAGCAGCTTGGGCTCAACGAGGTCGCCGTCCAGACCGGACCGGCCTTCACGATCGTCGACATTGATCTTTACATTGACTCACAATGGGTAACGACTTATAGTGGCGACGGCCTGATCCTGAGTACCCCGGTCGGGTCAACCGGTCATAGCCTATCGGCCGGTGGACCCATCCTCCGGAAGAACCTCCAGGCAGTCGTGATCTGCCCGATTAGTCCGCACACGCTGACCAATCGTCCGGTGGTCGATTCCGCCGATCGGGTCTACGAACTGGTGCTGGCCAAAAGCGAGGCGGGAACGGCGGTGATCGTGGACGGGCGCGTCCTCTGCCCGTTGGAGTTGAACGACCGGGTCCAGGTGACCAAGGCCGAGGTGCGGTTCAAGATGGTCGCCGTTCCCCAGCACAGCTACTACCGCACGTTGCGAGAGAAGCTCGGATGGGGAGGCCGGTTCCCGCGCAGCGGCACCGGCTGACCCTTGCCGACACGGACAAGCGAGAAAGGAGTCGAGCATGCCCTCCGTCTTCCGGCGGCCAGTCCCTTCGTCCCGGATCTCCCATTCCTCATCGTTTCTGCGATCGTTTCTGACGGGTTGCTGCGGCGTCGCGATGCTCGCGGTTCTCGCGGCCGCCGACGAATCGTCCAAGACGCAGGGTTCCCCGTCGGCCGGCGAGAAATACTCGCTGCAGTACAAGTTTCGCGCCGGCGAGACGATGCGATGGAAGGTCGTGCATCGTGCACGGATTGAGACCACCGTCTCCGGGACGAGCCAGACCGCCGAGACGGTGACCAC
>CAYSGY010000375.1:0-5811 GCA_964430315.1 uncultured Planctomycetaceae bacterium | reverse complement strand
CCGTGCTGTTCGTGAAACCGTTGCCGTCGGTCGCGCCGGAGATCCCGGTGTACTGGGATCGGGTGATCTTGTAGCCGTTCTGCCCGGCATCGACCATCGCGTCCATTGGGCACGAGGGGCAGAGGATGATGTTAAGCTGTACCTCCCGCCAGGCAGCTCCGTTGATGGGCCCCGTGTAGGTGGCGCCGCCGTTGTACGTCCACCCGGGGTGGTCGCCGATCCAAGTCATCTTCTGATAACCCGCCGTCTGCTCCGCGTAGGGCAGGACGCGCGGAATCCAGGAGAGCCCCCACGTCCCGTTCTGGGCGCCGATCGCACCGCAGGGGAGCGTCTTGTACGAGTCGTGATAGTTGTGCAGCGCCAAGCCCAACTGCTTCAGATTGTTGCCGCACTGGGACCGCCGGGCCGCCTCGCGCGCGGCCTGGACCGCGGGCAGCAGCAGCGCGATGAGGATCCCGATAATCGCAATGACCACCAGCAGTTCGACGAGGGTGAATCCCCGCCATGCGCGCCGTCGATTCATGGCATTCTCCTCGCGAAGAAACGGAGAGATGAGAGTGCAACAAGAGCCGCGCAAGCCGCATGGGATTATGCCACTCCATGGTAGAACCGTCAACCTCGCAGACCATCAAATTCCGAGCACACCCGATCAGGGGGTGTGGGGTGTAGGGTGCGTGCCCCGCACGCACGGGGAAGAGGGTTGGGCCGTTGTGTTGGGGTCCGGGTGCGTGCGAAGCACGCACCCTACTCTTCCACGATCGTGAGTTCCTGATCCGCGGTCACGTTCTGGAGCGTCTGCTTCCGGCCGGAGGGCCAGCGGACTTGAAGGCGGTCGATCCGCTCGGCCCGGCCCAGTCCGAAGACGAGCTTCCGCTCGTTGGTGGCGAAGTAGCCGTTGCCCCCGATGACTTGCCGCGTCCACTTCCGGTCTCCGGCCGCGAGTTCGACGAGACTGCCGATGGCGTCTCGGTTGCCGACCCGGCCGCAGAGCCGGACGGCGAGGTAGTGTCCGGCGTGGGGCGTGCGGTTGGTGAGAAGAGCGGCCGGGGCGTCGAGGTGCGAGATACAGGCGTCTTCCTTCCCGTCGCGGTTCCAGTCGAGGATCGCGATGGTCCGCCCCAGATACTGCTTCTGGAAATACTCTCCCAAGGATGGCCCGGGAAGCTCCTCGAACTTGGCGTCGCCCAGGTTCTTGAAATATTGCGGCGGCATGAGATCGGGGACGTTCGGGTCGTAGGATCGGTCGACGTGGCCGTTGGCGAGGAGAAGATCCGGCCAGCCGTCGAGTTCGCCGTCGAGGAACTGCGCGCCGAAGGTGAGCATGGCGAACGTCCGCTCGCGGAGACGGGCCGGCCGCGATTCATCGAGGAACGTGTGCTCGGGGGTCTGGAGGAAGAGGGTGGTAGAACGTGCCTACGAAGATGTCCAAAAGTCCGTCGCCGTTGGCGTCGCCGGCAGCGAGCCCCATACTGGCCATGGCCTGGCCGGCCTCGTTGACGGCCAGGCCGGTCTCGATTCCCTGCTCGGAGAACTTCAGCGGCTTGCCGGGACCCTCCGTTTCGTTGACGAAGTACAGGTTGGGGGTCGTGTCGTTTCCCACCAGGAGGTTGATCCGGCCGGAGCCGTCGAAGTCGGCTGCCACCACGCCCAAGCCCTTTCCGTCCGGCACCTGAACGCCGGACGTCTCGGTCACGTCGCGGAACCGGCCATCGCCCAGGTTCAGGTAGAGCCGGTCCTGCTCCGCCTGGAACAACGTGGGCGCGCAGCCCATGGCGTGGCCCTTCTGACCGCACTCCCGGGCGAGGATCTCTTCGAGCAGGAGGTAGCGGACGACGTAGATCTCGGGCAAGCCGTCTCCGTTGAGATCGACGATCGCGGAGCTGGTCGTCCACCTCCCGGTGCCGCCGACCCCGGCCTCGTCGGTGACGTCGCGGAAGGTGCCGTCGCCCATGTTCTCGTAGAGCTTGTTCTTGCCGATGTTGCCTACGTAGATGTCCGGGAAGCCGTCGCTGTTGTAGTCGCCGATGCCCACGCCCTGTCCGTACTCGCCGTCGCCCAGTCCCGCCCGTTCGGTGACATCGTCGAAGCGGCCGTTGCCCAGGTTGCGGAACAGGCGGTCGCGGTAGGGGTTCCGGTCGCCGCGGTCCTTCCAGAGCCCGCCTTGGATGAAGTAGAGGTCGGGCCAGCCGTCCTGGTCGTAGTCGGCCACGCCCACCCCGCTGCCGTTGGCCTGGATAATATGATCGGGACCGCTGGTCGAGGTCGTTCCGTTGAAGTAGCGGAAGTCGAGGCCCGCCTCGGCGGCCATGTCGACCAGACGCACGCCCGCTTCGACGGGGCCCCGCGACTTCGGCCCGGCCGCACCTCCGGAGGTCTTCGGCCAGATGGGCAGCGGGAAGGTTGAGAGATCGAAGTCCAGCGCGGGTTGGGATGAGGCCAGCGTGAACAGGGTGGGTGCATACTCTGCACGCACGCCACCGAGGATCTGCCACGGGTACGGCGAATCGTTGCGTGCGTGCAGAGCACGCACCCACCCCGCCTGACGCTCCAGCCTCTCTCGCGCCCAAGTCGCATCCGGACTGCGGAGGATCGCCGCCTGCGACCATCCGACCGATTCCCACACGCATCCCAATTGCTCCGCCACCTCCGCCGCTTGCCGCATCAGGTCCAGCTCGATCATATTGTGAAGCTGACTCAGCAGGTACTCCATCTTGGCCAGAAGCCGGGCACGCTCGACAAACGGCTGAGCCGCCTCGGGCAACCCCAACGCCGTCAACGCCTGCGACAACTGATACGTGGAGCTGGCGTGGTTGGGATGAAGTCGCAACGCTTCCACGAAGCAGCGAACCGCCGCGCGGGGCTGGCCGTTCCGTTTCGCCCAAAGGCCGCGGGCATACCAGGTGCGAGGGTGCAACTCGGCGACCTTCGGAAGCGCGGCGTTCCACCGGAGGAACGGGGTCGGGTCCGGCTTCTCCACCAGCACTTCCCCCAGCCGTGCCTGCGCCTCGATCTGTTCCGGGTCCGACGCGAGGATCTTCCGGAAAACGGCTTCGGCTTGCGCAGCGTCGTCTTTGCGTAGCAATGCGAGCCGTCCTCGGCCAAGAAGCACCACCGGATCGTCCGGCACGGCCTGCAGGCACTTGGCGACGAAATGCGGGTCGTCGATCATCATGCTGTCCAGCCCGCCGACCATGAACAGCTCGTCGCAGCCGCACTGCCCGCCGCAGATCAATGCCTGCGCAAACGGCGCCGCTTCCCATGTCCGCCCTTCGCTCTGGAGAAGAACGGCCAGCCTCTCGTTTGCTTCCCTGAACTGAGGATCGATCTCCAGAGCCCGGCGCAGGCACTTCTCGGCATCGCTTGCCCGCCCCATGGAGAGCAATCGCACCCCCGCGCCGTACTGGGCGAGCGTGTACTCCGCCGCACAATCCGGAGAGACCCGGAGGTAGTAATCGAGTGCTTGCTTGTCGCGATCGCCCTTGGCTGCGGCCTCGCCGGCAATCAGAAGGGCGATTGCACAATCGGGGTGGTCGTCCAGGAGGGACGTTGCCAGCCGCTCCGCGGCTTCGCATTGGGACGACAGAAGGGCTCTGGCCGCTTGACGCACGCGCCGCGTCTGCGGATCGGGCAGCAGCGCGGGCCGAAGGCAGATGCCCGCCCCGAGCAACAGCAAAAGGACGACGCATCCCCGATCGTGGCCAGCGAGCCAGTGGACGGCTCGCTTCAGGATGCGGGACAAACCGGTGGGACCCATCGAATCCGGCACACCGCTACTTCCGCTCGGTGATAACGCCCCAAATCAAAAACCCTAAGCCGGCGACTGCCAACACGAGACTGCTCGGCAAAAGAACCTGGCTGGCGAACACGGCGTTAGGAAAACCGATCAAGTAGGCGTGGGAAAACGCCTGTTCCGCCGCGACGATCAAGACCGCACCCGTGACGGTTCGCATCGTCTCCCCCCTCGCTGGTTCTGCCTGAGCCCCGCGCGGCCAATTATGTCGTGTCCGCTCTCCCCGTGCAACCGCCTGCCCGATCGAGTCGCCGCCCGAGGGCAAGGCCGGCAACGGGCCTGAGGGCTCGGAAGAAGTCTTGTTGTGAGGGGTTGGGGGTTGGGGGTTGGGGGTTGGGGGTTGGGGGGCGGGGGGCGGGGTGAAAGAACGGGCATGTTGGGCTGGAGAGCATTTGTCCGTTTTGTTCCGAGAATGGCTCATCGGGTGAACCGCGAAGCGGTTCCATCTCGCCCAACCATGCCGTCCTCTCACCATCCCAGACCGAATCCGAAGACCTAAGAGCGAAAACCTAAGACCCAAAACCAAAAACCAAAGACCCAAGACCAAAGTCCGCACGAAGCGTGCGTGCAGAGCACGCACCCTACGTTGTCGAGGCGGGCGCGGAGGGGATGTCAGCGGGCGTGTCGCAAAGCACGTCGGGGATCGCAGCCGGCGGCTCCGGGGGCGCGAGCGTGGCGTCCTCGATCGGTTCGTCCTCGATCGGCCCCGCGTGGACCAGGTTGCGGCCGAGGCGTTTGGAGCGGTAGAGCCCCGCGTCGGCCCGGCGGATGATCGCTCCGGCGTCGTCGCCGTCCGCGACCGACGCCACCCCGAGGCTCAGCGACAGCGCGACTTCCTCGCCGCGGTACGTCACCTGCGAAGCGCGTGCGGCGGCCTTGCTGCGGACTTCCTCGGCGAGTCTCATCCCGTCGTCCAGGGGCGTATTCGGCAGAAGGATGGCGAACTCGTCGCCTCCGTACCGGCCGACGAAATCGCCCGCCCGCACGCTTTCCTTGAGCATGCCGCCGACTTTCTGGATCACCTGGTCGCCCGCCTGGTGGCCATGCGCGTCGTTGATCCGCTTGAGATGATCCAGGTCGGCCATGATAAGCACGAAGGGCTGCCGCTGCCGGCTCCACGCCGCCAGCAACAGGTGGAGCTTCTCGTCGAATGCCTTGCGGTTGGCGACCTGGGCCAGCGCGTCGGTGTAGGCTTCGCGGCGGATGTGGTCGATCTGCCGGGCCTGCTCCTCCATTTGGTAACGGCTCGACAGCAGATCGCTCTGCAACCGCTTGTTCGACGTGGCCAGGACCTTCAGGTGATCCAGGAGCACCTCCTGGACGCTCACCATTTCTCCGCTGACCTGCATGGCGCCGACGTGGCCGGCCGTTTCGGCCAACTCGCTGTTGTGGCTTTCGACGTTGCCGTTGATCTCCTCGATCGACTTCAGCACTTCGACCAAGACCTTGAGCGTGCCTTGACGCTCCTGCTCGGCCCGTTGGGCAGCCGCCTCGGCCAGCCCCTCGCCCCGTCCTCGCCTCAAGAAATGGCCGACGACGACCCCGACCATCACACTGGCAAGGACCCAGGGGACGATGTAAACGAAGGCATCCATGGCATTCCGATGCTGTGCAGACTCGCGGTGTGCTCCTATTAGGGAATATACCTCGTCCTTGGGCCTGCTGCGCAACGGATGGGCCTGCCCGTGGGGGGGCGCATTCCACCGCAGGCTGCCCGACGGGGGGAACCGACGCTCGGAGCCCCCTCTCGCAACGAGATTGCTGCATTCCGGGCCAAGGATTAGGATGTTTGCGGTGGGATTCCTTGGGATGCCTTTGAGCCTGCAATCTCCGAAGAAACCTCCGGGCGATCCCGTTGTGCCCTGGGCGTGTCCCTCGAACGACTCGTCAACGGCACAGCCAAACGACTTCTGCGAAACCGCGGAGTACGTTGCCGCCCAGGTCAAGAAACAGGGGAAGTCGGAACTCTACGTCGGCCTCCTCACGGAAGGCTGATGTCCGCAACTTGCTCCGCCAGCAAT
>CAYSGY010000374.1:0-5811 GCA_964430315.1 uncultured Planctomycetaceae bacterium | reverse complement strand
TACACTCTCCGATCAAGGAGTCGCCTCCATGAAGTTCAATACCCGAGGTTTTACCTCGCTGTTTCTCACGCTTGCCATGCTCGCGATGAGCGTCTCCGTCGTCATGCTCTTCCTGACCCCGCGGGGCAGGGTCGCCAACTGGACGGGCTGGACCATGCTCGGCTTGAGCAAGGACGGATGGTCCGCGGTCCATGTGAACCTCGGCATCGTGGTCGTGCTCGTGGCGGCCGTCCACCTGGTCTTCAACTGGACGAAGTTCTGGGGCTACATCAAGAAGAAGGCAAGTTTCGCCCTCAACTTGAAGTGGGAGATGCTCGCCGCGGCCCTCCTCGCCGCGGTCGTGCTCGCCGGGGCCGTCTACGGCGTCCCGCCTTTCAGCACCGTCATGGCGTTGAATCAACAGATCAAGGACTCCTGGGAGGGCGGCGCTTCCGATGCCCCCGCGCCTCACGCCGAGGAATTCTCCCTGGAACGCCTCGCTGCCGGCCTGCACTTGTCGGCCGGCCAGATTGTCGAGGCCCTGCGCGAGGAGGGGTTCGACGTAGCGGGTACGACCGCAACCGTTGGCCAGATCGCCGAAGCCAACGGCGTGACGCCGAGGGACCTTCATGCGACGATCACGAAACGGTTTCCCGAAGCCAGTCGTGGCGGTCAGGGGAAGGGGCCGGGAAGAGGGATGGGACGAGGAATGGGGAAAGGGATGGGCGGAGGATGGCGCAGCGGCGCGCAGGGTGAGGAGTGACCCCCCCCGCTCTTATCTCTCGCGCCGGCGAAGCCCTCGGCGAAGAGGGGCCGCTTGGCAATGGACGAAGTTCGGGCACGCGCCGCGGAGCGGCGGGGCTGGCGTTCCCACGCAGAGCGTGGGAACGAGAAAACCTCTCCCTAAACATTTCGCCGCGGCCGGAGCCGCCGTACAATGGCCATCGCGTGGGGCGTTTCAGGTGATGAACCCCAGGAGGTGAGCCATGGGTCCGGTCCTTCGTGTCCGAAGTGTCTGGGTCGTCGTTCTTGTTGCGTTCTCCTTGTGCGGTCCGGCATCCGGCGTGCAGCCGCCGGGTTCCGATGCGAAGCGGTTCTCCGCCGGGGCGTTTGCGATCGACATTACGCCCGACTGGTTCCCGATCGTCGTCAACGGCGGGTTCCAGCCCCACTATGCCAAGAAGGCGCAAGACCCGCTACACGCGCGGTGCCTGGTCCTGGACGATGGACGCACCCGCATTGCCGTCGTGGTCGTCGACAGTTGCGTGCTCGACCGGCCGATTCTCGACAAGACCAAGCAACTTGCCGAGAAGCGGAGCGGCATCCCGGCGAGCCGCATGTTCATCTCGGCCACGCACTGCCACTCGGCCCCCGCCGCCGTCGGAGCCCTCGGCACCGACCCGGACGAGCGCTACGTTGCCTTCCTGCCCGAGAAGATCGCCGAGGGGATCGAGAGGGCGGTGAAGAACCTCGCTCCCGCGCAGATCGGCTGGGCGGTGGGGGCCCTGCCGGGCGTGCCGCAGAGCCGCCGGTGGATCGCCCGGCCCGACAAGATCAAGGAGGACCCGTTCGGCGAGCCGACGACCCGGGCGACCATGCACCCCGGCTATCGCAATCCCGACTGGGAGGAGCCCTCCGGGCCGATGAACCCCGACGTGCCGGTAATCGCGGTCCGACGGCCGGACGGGCGGCCGCTCGCGCTGTTGTCGAATTTCTCGATCCACTACGTGGGCGCGGCAGCTCTTTCGGCCGACTACTTCGGCGTGTTCGCCCGGCGCATCGGCGAGCTGATCGGCGCCGGCGAAGGCGATCCGCCGTTTGTCGGCATGCTCTCCAACGGCGTCAGCGGCGACGCGTATCTCAAGGACTACAGCCGCAAGGAGCCCGAGAAGTTCGATATGAACTCGATCGGCGAGCTGGTGGCCACGGAGGCGGCCGCGGCCTATGGTCGAATCCAGTGGAAGGACTGGGAGCCGCTAGCCATTGCGGAGTCGGACCTCGAATTGAACGTGCGGCCCGCCAGGGTCGAGTGGGCCAAGCCCATCATGGATCAGATCGCCAAGGAGAAGCGGCCGCTGAAGAGCCTGACCGACTTCTACGCCCGCGAGCAGTTGCTCCTGGCCAAGATGCCTCCCACGCGCACACTGCGATTGGAGGTGGTGCGGATCGGCGGGCTGGCCATGGCCGGCATCCCGTGCGAGGTCTACGGGATCACAGGCCTGCGGATCCGCGCGGCCAGCCCGATGGACTACACGTTCACCGTCATGCTCGCCAACGGCTGGGACGGCTACCTGCCGCCGCCGGAGCAGATGGCCATGGGCGGATACAACGCGTGGCTCGCCCGATCGAGCTGCCTGGAGCCGCAGGCCGAGCCGAAGATCCGGGCAAGGATCGCGACGCTTCTCGACCAGGTGGCCGGGGGCTATCGCGCGGCAAGGCCGAAGACGCCGCCCTCGGCCTACTCCAGCGCCGTGCTCGCCTCCAAGCCGGACGTGTACTGGCGGCTCGACGACCTCGAAGGGCCTCAGGCACTCGATGCCGTGCGAGGCAAAGGCCTGGGCCAATTCGAGACGCAGATCGCCTACTACATGCCGGGCCCCCAGTCGCCCGCGTTCCCGGGCCTGGAGGCCGACAACCGGGCACCGCACTTCGTGGGCCAGCGCCTTGCGGCCCGCATCCCGGGCCTCGGGCAGCGCTACACGGTGGAATTGTGGTTCTACAACTGTATGCCCACCGACGCCCGCGAAGTGACCGGCTATCTCTTCTCCCGCGGCCCGGCAGGCGACGCCGCGCCGGGCGAACACCTGGCCGTCGGAGGCAAGCAGTGCGGGGCCGGCAAGCTGATCTTCCACACGGGAAGCGACCCCGCCAAGGCCCTGGCCGGCACGACCGGCGTGCCGCAGCGCAACTGGGTGCCTCAGGAAAGTTGGCACCACGTGGCCCTGGTCCGCGACGGCACGCGCGTGACGGTCTATCTCGACGGCCGTTCACAACCCGAGATCTCGAACCCGGCCGCCAGCCCGGCCTCCGGCGAGGAGGTCTTCCTCGGCGGTCGCAGCGACGGCCGGTTCAACTTCGAGGGCCGCATCGACGAGGCCGCCGTCTACCTCCGCCCCCTCCCGGCCGACGAGTTGCAGAATCACCACCGGGCCGCCATGGGAAAGTGAAGGCAGGCAAGCCGCATCGGGTGCCCCATCCTTGGAGCCTGGAACGGTTTCAGGTTCACGGCAATGGGGAAGATCCTCTCAAGCAGGAGCTGTTAAATGAAGCGACGCGATTTCTTGGCAACAGGTCTGGGAGCGGTCGTGGCGGGGGCCGCCGCCGACGTGCTCGCGGCCGACTCGACCGGCCACCAAGCGCGGGCCGGCAAGACAGCCGACATCCCCTTCCACCCCCGCGACATCAAGCTCTGCGTCAAACCTGTGATGACGAATCTCGTCCATTCGGCCGTATGGGAGGGGCCGTGCCGTCCGACTGCGGTGACGCCGGAGATGGAGAGGGCGAGTAACGAGCGGCACTTCGCCGCCTGGTCGGAAGGACTCAAGACGAAAGGACTTGGCCGGGCGGAAGACGTTCGGCTCCTCGAGCCGGCCCAAGTGACGTTCAGCGAGAACTGGGTATTGAACCCCGACCAGATGGCCAAAATCGCCGCCGACAATGCTGATACGGATGTCTTCTTCATCTATCCCAGCGGCAGCGCGCGAGCGTCCTACGAGATCGGCAATACGTTCGGCAAGCCGATCCTGTTCGAGAACAACAGTTGCCGGACAGCCAGTATTGCCGGTTATACGCTGGCCAAAGGGAACGAGGTCTTCATTCCGGGCCGCGACATGGACCTCACGAAGCTGCTCTCGCTGCTGCGGGCCAGGAAGGTCTTTCGCCAGACGAAGGTCCTCTATCCCACGAATGGCGTGCCGTCCTTCTCGCCGGACACGGTTTGGGATTTCCAGGAACTCCAGAAGCGACTCGGCGTGGTCGTCAAGACCATCACTTACCAGGAGCTCTCCGCTGAAATGGAAAGAGTGCTGGGCGATCGCGACGAGAGCCGGCAGGCCCAACGCGATGCCGAGGAGCTCATACGCAAAGCCGACCGATCGTTTCTGGATGGGCCATTCGTCACCCGCAGCATGGTCTTCGACCGGTGCCTCAGGAACCTGATGGCCCGCCACGGCTGCAACGCGTTCACCATCGATTGCTTCGAGTTCTGCCCAAGCCTGCTGCCACAGAAATGGACGGTCGTTCCTTGCCTCCAGCATGCCCTGTTCGGCAATGAGGGGATCGCCTCGTCGTGTGAGGCCGATCTCGGGATTCTTCTGGCGTTGCGGCTGTTGATGAGCGTTTCGAACAAGTCGTGTCACCAGGGCAACGCCGACCCGAGAGGCCCCGACACTTTCCGGATCAACCATAGCGCCCCGAGCATGAAGATGAACGGCTTCGACAAGCCGGACCTGCCCTATCAGTTGGGCCGGTTCTGCGGGCAGGGCTGGGGGACCAAGGCGGTCATCGATTTCATGAAGAACGAGGAGAAGACGGTCACGGTCGCTCGCGTCGACCCGACCGCAACGAAACTCCTCGTGCTCAAAGGGACCCTCGTCGGCTCCTCCGGGTGGGACAAGGACCTGCTCGGCTGTTCGGTCGAGGCCGTCATCAAGCCACCGCCCGGCCGAGCCGACGAGTTCATGCGAAGACGACTCGTCTACGGAAACCATCTGCCCTGGGTCTACGGCGACTATGCCCAGGAGCTCAAGACCCTCGGCGAAATGCTCGGCCTCGGCGTGGAGGTGATCGCGTAGGTCGCACCAAGTCGGGCCCGTCCGCGAGTGGAAAGGCCGGGACTCCTTGATCCGGCCGAGTGCTGCCATTCAAGACTCGCGCCCCCCTTGGTCGGACGAATCCACGGGGGCGTGCTACGCGCGTTGCGTCTTGTCCGAAGGAAGGATCCGCCGGGCCCAGTCGGCATCGTCAGGGCCCAGGGGCGGCTCAAGCGTCGCGGCGTAACTGAGCGAGAGATCGTAGCGGGCGCGGTCGTAGACGGTGGTGAAGACCTCTTGGAGGTCCAGCGGGACATCCGGATCGCCCGGCTTCAGCGGCACGGGGATGGAAGGGAGGCGATCGCGGAGCGTCCAGGCATAGACGGCCGCCTTGGGCCTCCGCTGGCGCCGGCTGACGATCGCGTAGTAATCGCCCGGCGGAAGCGGCGTCACGGTCGGCAATCGCGATCCGCCGCGGAGGAGGTCGATCTCAACCAGGTGCGTCGGACTCTGCAGGATCGCCTCACGCTTCTGAAGGTACTCCCGACGGCCGTCGCCCCCGGGACGCTTGTTGGCCGGCGACAGCGTCTCCAGGACCGTGACCACCTCCATGGTTTCCCGCAAGCGAATGACCAGGTACGCCTCGCGGCGCTCTTCCGGAACCGGCAATTCGCATTCCAAGGGCTCGACCGTCGCCACGGTCCCGGCCGCCACGACCACCCCGCCCTCGGGCTCCGCGCGTTCCAAGACCACGGCGTCCGAACGGAAGAAGGGGACCCTGCCGGACGGCATGTCGTCCGCACCGTACCCCTCCACGTAGACCCGCCGCTCGACCCGAACCACGTAGCGGGGGCCGATTCGCGATGCCAACGAGTCGCTCAGGACCGTGTTGAACCTCGTGTGGAAATCCTCCCATTCCTGGCACTCCAGGAACGGGTCCATTCCGGGAAAGGGCGATGGCATCGGATCACCTCCGCGGGGCCGAAGCGGATGACGCAGGACCGAACATGATGGTTCTTCTGAGACTCGCGGGGAACCGCAGCCGGGCGACACGCAAGTACCGGTGCCTCTTCTCTGTCCC
>CAYSGY010000373.1:0-5822 GCA_964430315.1 uncultured Planctomycetaceae bacterium | reverse complement strand
TATGCCTTGAAAATCCCGGGCCGAAGGCCCGCGCACCCTTCAGTCGGATGAACCACTATTCTATCTTGCCCATTTCTCCGGATTAGTTGCTTCCCGTTTTCCGTCCCCACCTGGAACGCGACGCCCTCTTCTTCCACTATCCGCACTACTACAGCACCACGTCGCCCGCAAGCGCGGTCCGCGCGGGCGACTGGAAGCTGCTGGAGTATTACGAAGACCGCCGCGTGGAGCTTTACAACCTCCGCGACGACCTGAGCGAGCAGACGAACCTGGCCCAGCAGAAGGCCGACAAGGCCCGGGAACTCCGCGACCACCTCCACGCCTGGCTCAGCGCGGTGGGCGCTCAAATGCCCAACGCGAACCCGCAGGCCGAGACGCCGCCGCCGGGCCGTAGGACCTCCAAGTGATGCGGTAGGGGCTCGCGCCGCTTGCAGAGATTCAAGGTCCGGGCAGGATTCCCGTGACGATCCGGATCGCTCGGACTTCCTCTTCGCTGTAGGGCTTGCCGCCCCGGCGGAAGATGTCGTGGTGCCAGGGCGAAGGCTCGGGCGAGCCGGGCTTGCTGCCCCAGGGATAGTAGGTCTGGGTGCGTCCGGCCACCAGGCCCCAGTTCCAGCAGCCGACCTTCTCCTGCTTGAACAGCGGCAGATGGGTCTCGAACCGGCTGCCCGCGCCCCGGGCCATCCATTCGGTGCAGAGGATCGGGCGTCCGAAGGCCTTGAGCCGCTCCAACTCCGCCGTGACGCCCGGCAAGGGACCGTAGTGGTGGAAGCTGACCACGTCGCACAGTTCGGGGATCCGTCGGGCCATGGGCGGCGGACCGAAGATGCAGGTGGTGAGCGGCTGCGACGGGCCGGCTTCGCGGGCCCAGCGGAACGCGGCCTCCACCAGCGGCAACGACGGACTCGGCTCGTTGTAAAGGTCCCACACCACGACCCGCCGGTCGCGGCCAAAGGTGCCCACCACGTCCTTGACGTACTTTTCCAGCATCGGCCATGACTTCGGGTCCCCGCGCCGGCGGGCGCCCGGACTCTGGACCCACTGGCTGTTGTGGACCCCGGGGACCGGCCCTTCCTGCTTGCCGGCGTGCGGCTCCGGCTTGAAGCAATCGTCGAACAGGATGGGCATGGTCGCGATATGGTACTTGTCGGCGATTTCGAGGAACCGGGCCAGACGCTGTTTGAGGCCGTCGGCGTCGGCCTCCCAGACCACGTAGTTGACGAAGACCCGGACGCTATTGAACCCGAGCCCCGCGGCCCAGCCCAATTCGCGGTCGATCGTGGCGGGATCGAAGGTCTCCCGCTGCCACATCTGGACGTCGTTGACCGCCGTGCTGGGAAGGAAGTTGCAGCCCACCAGCCACGGCTGCTTGCCGTACCACTCCCACGCCCTCTCGGCCGTCCACCGGCCGGGGACCGGAGGATTGCCGGACTCGGCCGCCGACAAGGTCGTTACGCCGATCAGGGCCGAGACGACTGCAACCAGTACGGCAGGAATTTGGATTCTCATCGGCAGACCTCCACAAAATGGTAGCACAGGCTTCCAGCCTGTTGCAGGACACCCAAGATGGCCGTGCTACCTCCCGCGTGCGGGAGAGGGGAGTTGTTGCTGGAGTCCCTTGCGCCGGGCCAGTATAATCCCGGGACGGGCTGGATCCCAGCGTGGGCACGCGGAGCGGGGCATCGGTGGCGACTCGGTTCCTCTGTTTCTGCGTCACCCGTGATTTGCCTTGAGCCATTTCGACGCCTCAGCGATCGGAGGAACCATGCGACACGCACTCCCCGCCGTCGTGCTTCTGCTCGGCCTCTCTGCAAGCGTCTTCGTCCCCGGACCGTCGTGCTCTGCGGGGGAGCCGAAGGCCGCGAGTCCCGCGGGCGTCGAGCAGGTGGTCGTGGTCTTCAAGACCCATTTTGATATCGGCTACACGCAGCTTGCCCGGGAGGTCGTCGAGCGCTACCGCACTTCGATGATCGACAAGGCCCTGGACGTCTGCGACCACACGGCGACGCTGCCGCCGGAGCACCGCTTTGTCTGGACCATCCCGGGCTGGCCGATGCAGCAGATTCTCTGGCCGGGCCAAACGCCCGAGCGCCGTGCCCGGATCGAAAAGGCGATCCGCGAAGGCCGGCTCGTGTGGCACGCCCTGGCCGGGACCACGCACACGGAGTCGATGGGGCTGGAAGACCTGGTCCGCTCGTTGGGCTTCTCGTCGCGCTTGGCCCGGCAGTTCGGCCAGCCGCTGCCGCGCGACGCCAAGATGACCGACGTGCCGTGCCACACATGGCTGGTGCCGACGGTGCTCCGCCGGGCCGGGGTCGATTTCCTCCACCTGGGCTGCAATTCCGCGAGCGGCTCGCCCGACATCCCCGTGCTCTTCTGGTGGGAAGGGCCCGACGGGTCGCGGCTCCTTACCATGTACACGGCCGAGGGCTACGGCACGGACCTGGTGCCGCCCGCGGGCTGGAAGCACAAGACCTGGCTGGCCCTGATCCACACCGGCGACAACCACGGCCCGCCCACCCCCAAGGAAACCGAAGCCCTCCTGGCCCGGGCGAAGAAGGAACTCCCCGGCGTGAAGATCCGCATGGGCCGCCTCTCCGACTTCGGCGACGCCATCCTCGCCGAAGAAAAGCAGAAGCCCACGCTCCCCGTGATCCGCAAGGACATGACCGACACGTGGATCCACGGGATCCTGTCGATGCCGCAGGCCGCGGCGTGGATTCGTTTTGCGAGACCAGGGGTTGCGACCCTCGAGTCGCTCAACACGCTCTTGACCGCCTGGCAGGTCAAGAGCCCGCCGCCGGCCAGTTCGATCGCCGCGGCCTACGAAGGCAGCTTCCTCTACAGTGAACACACCTGGGGCGCCAGCTCGCGCTACTACTCGCCGCGACTCTATGGGGAGGCGTGGGAAAGGGCGCGAGCCGAAGCGAAGTACAAGTACGCCGAAGAGTCCTGGCAAGAGCACTTTGATTACGTCGCCCCGGCGTTCTCCTGCGCAGCCAAGACCTCGGAGTATTCGCC
Source organism: uncultured Planctomycetaceae bacterium (assembly GCA_964430315.1). GTDB lineage: Bacteria > Planctomycetota > Planctomycetia > Pirellulales > Thermoguttaceae > CALFBP01. Next base: position 2,801 of record CAYSGY010000373.1, on the reverse strand, counting down.
CCTCTTGGCCGGCGCGGTTCAGGTCAAGGGCCCTCGGATCGTGGTCTTCAACCCGCTGCCGTGGAAGCGGACCCAGGTAGCCTGGGTGCCGGTCCCGACAGGTTGTCCGCCGGTCTGGCAGGACGCCGTCACCGGGCAACGGGTTGCGGTCGAGCGGCTCCCCAACAGCATCCTTCCTCGGAAGGACGGGGAGGAAACGCTGCAAATCAAGGCTGCCGACGTCCCTGCCATGGGATACCGCACCTACGTTCCCCTCCATCCTTCCAGCGCGGAGAATCGCAAGGCTCCGGGCCCCCCTTCGGATACCCTGGAGAACGAATTCTTCCGTGTCCGCTTGGACGTGAAACGTGGCGTGATTCGCTCGCTCGTCGACAAGCGGTCGGGAAAGGAACTCGTGGACCAGAAATCTGAGTACGGCTTCGGCCAGTACCTGGTTGAGCGGTTCGACAAGAACGATCACACGAGATTCCTCGACTCGTACTGCAAATCGCAGCCCGGCTGGACCGAGCAATTCGGGCGCGGCAATCTCCCTCCGGCGTCGGAAATGCCGTACCGGGCCGCTTCGCCGCAGTCGTTTGAGCGGACGCCCTTCTCGGCCAGTAACGCGGTGGAGTCCCACCTGCAAGTCCGGGCGAAGGCGAGCGATGGTGTGCCCGACGCGGTCTCCTTGGACGTCATGCTCCATCACGGGCAGCCGTTCGTCGACCTCCACGTCTTCCTCAGCGACCGGAAGTCCGACCCATGGCCCCAGGCAAGCTGGCTCTGTCTTCCGTTCTCGGTCGACGAGCCTTCGTTCCGGCTGGGGCGGCCCGGTTCCGTGATCGACCCGGCCAAAGACATTGCGCGATCGGCCAACTTCGAGATGTTCTGCCTCGACACCGGGCTGACGATCACCGGGCGTGGCGGGCGGGGCGTCGGCCTTTGCCCCGTCGATTCGTTCCTGGTGAGCCTGGGCCGGCCCGGCGGGTTCCGGTTCACGCGGGAGTGGTCGCCCCGCAAGCCCACCGTGTTCGTGAACCTCTACAACAACATCTGGGGCACCAACTTCCGGGAATGGACCGACGAACCGATCGACTGCACCGTGCGGATCTGGTCGGTCGAAGGCAAAGGCACCGAGGCCGACCTCATCACTCCGGCGTGGGAAGCCCGCAGCCCGTGCCGAGCGGCGTTCTTCGACGGCCCGGCCGGAAAGCTGCCGCCGGTGCAAACCGGCCTGGAGCTTTCGCGCAAAGGCGTGTTGGTGACGGCGTTCGGGCCGAATCCCGACGGGGAGGGAATCCTCCTGCGTCTCTGGGAACAGGCCGGGCAGGACGGCCCCTGCAAGGTCACGCTCCCGGAGGGCCTGCGCGGACACATGGCCCGGCCCTGCGACCTCCGCGGCCGGCCGGTCGAGGGCACTCTTGCCAACCGCGACGGCCAGCTCGAAGTGCTGCTCACCCATTTCGCCCCGACCAGCATCTTGCTCGTGAAATGAGGAACGGGGAACAGGGAAAGAGGAGGAGCAGGCGCGGTGTTGCCTTCTCTGGCGAATTGGACGAAGACGAGGGCGCAAAGCGCATGACGCCAACCCGACGACACTAGCCCGACGACACTAGCCCGAAGCGCAAGCGAGGGACCGGCCGCGAAACTCCTGCCGTTCTTGTCCCTCGCTTGCGCTTCGGGCTGGTGTATCCGGCTGCCGGGCGACGCAACCCACCGTAACGCGCGATAGTAGCCCGAAACACGAGTGCGAGGGAGACCAACGTGGGTTTCGGCAACGCAACAACGCGGCCTCACGAGGCGCCGATGCCCGATCCTCTGGCTTTCTTCCTGACGTGGACCACCTACGGAACCTGGCTGCCTGGTGATGAGCGCGGCTGGGTACGGAAGTGCCGGGGGTTTCAGATATCGGACCCGGGCAAGGAGAGGGCTGCACGAGAACGCATGACCGAGCCGCCGTGCGCGCTCGACTCGGAACAACGACGGCTCGTGGAGAAGACGATCAGGGATCATTGCAGGATCCGTGGTTGGGAACTCTACGCACTGAATTGTCGAGCGAAGCACGTACACGTCGTCGTGTCAGCCGAGGTCGAACCGGAAACGGTGCGCGACCAGTTGAAAGCCTGGTGTACGCGGCGACTGAGAGAGCTCGAACAATCCCGCACCGGCGTTCGGCGAGAGAAATGGTGGACGCAGCGCGGCAGCCAGCGCTATATTGGTGACGAGCAAAGCCTGGAGGCGGTCATCCGATATGTGCTGGATTTCCAGTGATGCCAACCCGACGACATTAGTCCGAATCGCAAACGAGGGTACGTCACCGCCGGTTCGTGCGCTTCGGGCGACGTGCTCCGGGGCTTTCGTCCGGGCTTCGGGCCGCTTTCCAGGGCTCCCTCGCTTGCGCTTCGGGCTAGTGTTTGCAGGGCCTGGCCGTTCGTGGTCCTGGGTCTTGGAGGTACATGGGAAACTCAGATCCAAGGAGGTGCGGCATGGCCGAGGTTCGTATCACGCGGCGGGAGTTCGTGCGCGACGGCGCCGTGGCATCTGTGACGGTTCACGGAGCGATTGAAAGGAAATAGTCGGCCATCCGCTGGAGTTTCTCGGGCTGGGTGCGAAGCCCGCCCCAGTGGAAGACGATGATCCCGCGGGCCGGTAGTGCCGTGCCGTGGCGCAGGACGTCTTCGACTTGCCCGGGCGGGATCTTCTCACCCCAGTCGGCCAACTGCACGATGGGCCAGATCCTCAGCCGCTCCTGAGCCTCGCCCTTCAGGCCTCGTCCTGCCCCACATTTATTTGATGGTTTCAACGAGTTCGGCCCCACAGAC
>CAYSGY010000372.1:0-5824 GCA_964430315.1 uncultured Planctomycetaceae bacterium | reverse complement strand
CCTACCCGAAACATGCCATTCTTTGCGGGGTTGGTACTATGGCGATGTCGTTCGTTCTGGCGGTGGCCCTGGTCGCGGCCCCAACCGATGCGGGGCCCACGGAACCGCTCGTGCGTCCGTTTGAGAGCAGCGCCGAACTGACCCCCCAGGGTAAAATCGACGAACTCGTCTTCGCCAGGCTCAAACAGTTGGGGATTCCGCCGGCCCGCTTGTGCTCCGACGAGGTCTTTCTCCGCCGTGTCTATCTCGACGTGATCGGGACGCTTCCCACCCTTCAGGAGGCCAAGGAATTCCTCCAGGACAAGTCCCCGGAGAAACGAGGGGCCTTGATCGATCGCCTCCTCCAGCGCGAGGAGTTTGCCGACTACTGGGCGATGAAGTGGAGTGAGTTGCTGCGGGTGAAGGCCGAGTTTCCGATCAACCTCTGGCCCAACGCCGTGCAGGCGTACCACCGGTGGATTCGGACGGCGATCGAGCAGAATATGCCCTACGATCGGTTCGTGCGCGAGTTGCTCACGGCCAACGGCAGCAATTTCCGGGTGCCGCAGGTGAACTTCTACCGCGCGGTGCAGGGCAAGGATTCGGAGGCCCTCGCCCGGGCCGTGGCATTGACGTTCCTGGGAGAGCGGGCGGAGAAGTGGCCCAAGGAGCGACTGTCGGGGATGGCGGTTTTCTTCTCGCAGATCTCTTACAAGAGCACCGGAGAGTGGAAGGAGGAGATCGTCGCCTTCGACGCCGAAAAGGCGGAGACGGCGGCCGCCGGCGGCTCCTCCCCAACGGCGGTCTTCCCCGACGGGACACGGGTCCGGCTCTCGCCGGACCGCGATCCCCGGGAGGTATTCGCCGATTGGCTCGTTTCCCCGAAGAATCCCGGCTTCGCGCGAAGTATCGCCAACCGAGTCTGGTCTTGGCTCCTCGGGCGTGGGATCGTTCATGAGCCGGACGACCTTCGGCCCGACAATCCGCCGAGCCATCCGGAACTGCTAGCCTACTTGCAGGAGGAACTGGTTGCGGCCAAGTACGACCTGAAACACCTCTATCGCCTGATCCTGAATTCGAAGACTTATCAGCTTTCCTCCATTCCCAAGAGCGACAAGCCGGAGGCCGCGGCCAATTTCGCGAGCTATCCCCTGCGACGTCTGGATGCGGAGGTGCTCATCGACGCCCTGAACCAGATCACGGGGACGACCGAGCAATACTCCAGTGCGGTTCCGGAGCCGTTCACGTTCATTCCTGAAGGACAGCGTTCGATCGCGCTGCCCGACGGCAGTATTTCCAGTTCGTTCCTGGAGCAGTTCGGACGCCCGCCGCGCGACACCGGCCTGGAGTCGGAGCGAAACAACCGGCCCACGGCCGATCAACGCCTGCACCTGCTCAATTCGAGCCACATTCAGCGCAAGATTGAAAACGGTCCAAAGCTGCTTGCGCTCTTGCAGTCGAGCCCACCGCGGGGGCAAGGGAAGGCAGGCAAGGCCGGAAGACCCGGAAAGGCGTCGCGATTGGGTGCGACGAGGGAACCGGGCGAGATTGTTGGCGACCTGTACCTCACCATCGTCTCACGACGGCCGACCCGGGAGGAGTTTCAGGCGGTGGCTGAGTATATCCGGTCGGCCTCGTCCAAGCGCGAGGCGGCCACGGACGTTGCTTGGGCGCTGGTCAACAGCCCCGAGTTCCTCTACCGGCATTGACCCCGGAAGGAAACCACGACACAACGGAGGTAGGGTGGGACAAGCGCAGCGCAGTCCCACCAGGTTTTCTCAACGCTCTTGTGGCGGGACCGCGCTGCGCTTGTCCCACCCTACGCTCTTCGGTGACGACGTGAACACGAAACGCAATGGTCATTCTGGGGCGACGTCTCCCGCTCGGGTCTCCCGTCGCGAGGTGTTGCAGACCGGTATTCTCGGAGGAGCGGGACTTCTGCTGGGCGGCCACGTCGCCGCGTATGGCCTCCCTTCGACGCCGTCGGGAAAGGTCAAAGGGAAGGCCAAGTCGGTGATCCAGGTTTGGCTCTGGGGGGGCGCGTGCCACATCGACACGTTCGACCCGAAGCCGGATGCCGGCCCCGACTACTGCGGTCCTCTCGCGAAACCGATCGCGACCAACGTCGACGGGATCCGGATCGGCGAGCTACTGCCCCAGTTGGCGAAACTGGCCGACAAGTATTCCCTCATCCGCAGCATGACCCACGGCATCAACGGCCATGAGACGGCGGCCTACCTGGTCCAGACCTCGCGGCAGCCCGGCGGGCGGGACGTCTATCCGTGCGCCGGCGCCGTGGTGTCGCTGTTCAAGGGGTACAACGCCGGATACAAGGGACTGATTCCGCCCTACATCGTGGTGACGCAGCCGCAAGGGCGGTTCTCGGAGGCCGGGTTCCTTGGAGGACGCTACAAGCCGTTCGCCACGGGCGGCGATCCCGCGCAAGCCCGGTTCATCGTCGAAGGGGTCGTGGCCCAGGGCATCACCGAGGAGCGGCAGAAGGACCGCCGTGAACTGCTCGGAAAGCTGGACGCCTTGGGGCACGCCATGCCGGGCGACCCGCAGTTGGCCGCCTTGCAACAGTGCGATAAGCAGGCCTACGATTTGATCCTGGGCGATGCCGGCAAGGTATTCGATCTGGGGCAGGAAAACGCCGAACTGAGGGACCGGTACGGGCGCACGACGTTCGGGCAGGCGTGCCTCCTCTCGCGGCGTCTGGTCGAGAAGGGCGTCCCTTACGTCACGATCAACTATAGCGGCTGGGACACGCACAAGGGCCACTTCCAGACCATGCAGCGAAAGCTCCCTGAGTTGGATAAGGGACTGGCCACGCTGCTTTCCGACTTATCGCAGCGAGGACTCCTGGAGAGCACGATCGTCTGGTGCTGCGGCGAATTCGGCCGCACCCCGAGGATCCAATGGGAGGCCCCCTGGAACGGCGGTCGCAGCCACTACGGCAAGGTCTTTTCCGTGCTGGTGGCCGGCGGCGGATTCCAGGGCGGTCGCGTCGTCGGCTCCTCCACCGAAAAGGGCGAGGAGGTCAAGGAGCGGCCCGTTTACCCGGTGGACCTCATCGGCAGCATGTACCACCTGCTCGGCATCGATCCCGCGGCCAAGCTGCCCCATCCCCAGGGCCAACTGGCCACCGTGTTGCCCGCCGCCGGAGAGGACGTGAAGTCGGGCGGGCTCCTGAAGGAAATCATGTGAACGGAGTTGGGGGTTAGGAGTTGGGAGTTGGGAGTTGGAGGTTCGGGGTATTCCCGCGTAGCGGGCGGGCTCGCCCGCCGTTGGACCGTCTTGAGCGGAGTGCGTCATGAATCGAACGCGATGGCAGTGGGTTTTGGTGGCAGCCGGCTTCCTGACGGCATTCTCGGCCGCCGAGGCGCAGCAGCGGAGCCTGCGCATCGGCTATGTCTACCCCGCGGGCGGGAAGCAGGGGACCTCGTTCGAGGCCGTGATCGCCGGGCAGTTCATCCCCGATGTCACCAACGTGTACGTCTCCGGCGGCGGGGTTGAGGCGAAGCTCGTCCAACTCATCAAGCCGATCTCCGGCGGAGAACTGAACAAGCTGCGGATCGAGATGGACCAGCTCCTTGCCAGAAAGGCCGTGGTCCAGAAGGACTTCCGCGCCCTGGAGAAGTTCCGGAGTTTCAAGAGCGCCAAGAACGTCAAGACCGACGATGCGGCCCACGACAAGGAGCTGGAAGAACTCAAGAAGAAGTACGCCGACGCCACGTGGACTGCCGCGGACGAGGGACGGCTGCGCGAGGTCCGCATGAAGATGGCGTCGGGCGTGCGAAAACCCGCCAATCCGGCGATCTGCGAGCTTGCGATCGTGCAGATCAGCGTGGCGGCGGATGCGGAACCCGGGCGGCGGGAGTTGCGGATCGCGACGCCCGGCGGATTGTCGAATCCGCTGGTCTTCTTCGTCGGCCAGTTGCCCGAGTTCTCGGAGCCGCCCGTGAAGACCATCACCCAACAGAAGAGCGCCATCGCCAAGACGGCGTTCGCTCCCAAGCCTCGCAAGGCGGGTGCGGACCCGGAGATCACGCTTCCGGCCGTCGTCAACGGCCAGATCCTGCCCGGCGAGGTCGATCGCTATCGCTTCACCGCGCGCAAGGGTCAGCGCCTGGTCGTTGCGGCCAGCGCCCGGCGGTTGATCCCGTATCTGGCCGACGCCGTGCCGGGCTGGTTCCAGGCCACGCTTGCGCTTTTCGACGCGGAAGGCCGCGAAGTCGCCTACGACGACGACTTCCGTTTCGATCCCGATCCGGTCCTCTTCTACAAGATCCCCGCCGACGGGCAGTACGTGGTCGAGATCAAGGACTCGATCTACCGCGGACGCGAGGATTTCGTTTACCGCATAACCGTGGGCGAGCTGCCGTTCGTCACCGGGATCTTCCCGCTGGGCGGACCGGCCGGCGAGCGGACCGCCGTCGAGTTGACCGGCTGGAACCTGCCGGTGAAGCGGCTTTCGGTCGGCGGCGAGGGCCAGGCGCCCGGCATCCGGTCCCTCTCGGTGCGCAAGGGCGATCAGGCGTCGAACCTCGTCCCCTTCGCGGTGGACACGCTGCCGGAGTGCCTGGAAAAGGAGCCCAATGATCGTCAGGCCGACGCGCAGTCCGTCGCGCTGCCGGTCATCGTCAACGGCCGGGTGGATCGGCCGGGCGACGTCGATGTCTTTCGTTTCGAGGGCCGCGCCGGCGCCACGATCGTCGCCGCGGTCGACGCCCGGCGGCTGAATTCTCCCCTCGATTCGGCCTTGAAGCTCGTGGACGCGGCGGGCAAGCAGTTGGCCTTCAACGACGATTACGAGGACAAGGGCGCGGGCCTGACCACGCACCACGCCGATAGCTGGCTCTCGGCCACCCTTCCCGCCGACGGGACGTACTCCGTTCAACTGGCCGACGCGCAGCACAAGGGCGGCCCGGACTACACCTATCGCCTGCGGATCGGTCCGCCTCGCCCCGATTTCGAGCTCCGGGTCGTCCCTTCCAGCATCGCTGCCCGCTCCGGCGCAACGGTCCCTATTACCGTGTACGCCCTGCGCAAGGACGGCTTCTCCGGGGAGATTGCGTTGAATCTGAAGGGAATGCCCCAAGGGTTTGCCTTGGGCGGCGGGCGGGTGCCGGCCGGCCAGGACCAGGTGCCCATCACCCTCACGGCCCCTTCCTCGCCCCCGGAGAAGCCCGTGAGCCTCAGCCTGGAGGGCCGCGCGAAGATCGACGGACGCGAAGTCGTCCGCCCGGCCGTCCCCGCGGAGGACATGATCCAGGCCTTCGAGTATCGGCACCTCGTGCCATCCGAGGATCTCGAGGTCGCCGTGGCCGGACGCCCGATCGGCAAGGGGACGCTGAAGGTCGTCAGCAAACTCCCCGTCAAGATCCCGTCCGGCGGCACTGCCCGCGTCGAAGTCAACGCCCCCACACGCATCCTCTCCGAAAGGATCCAACTCCACGTGACCGAGCCAGCCGAGGGGATTACGGTCAAGGGAGTATCGTCCTCGCCGGAGGGCACCCAGATTGTCCTGGAGAGCGACGCGGCCAAGGTGAAGCCGGGCCAAAGCGGGAACCTCATCCTCAGCGCGTTCGCGAAGGGCGGCAAATCGCCGGGCAAGGGAAAAGCCAAAGGCATGCAACGCAGCGTCCCCGTCGCCACGCTCCCGGCCATTCCGTTCGAAATCGTGGGGCCCTAGGGTAGTGATTCACGCGGTTGGGGTCTTATTCCAGAGCGGACGCACCGCAGTTGCGTCCCGGAGGGACGTTTGAGAATAGCCCAGCGATCTAGAGTCTGTCCAACTGCTAGCATAGCCAGGAGGAGGGGCCCGAAGTAACAGATTCATCGA
>CAYSGY010000371.1:1875-5849 GCA_964430315.1 uncultured Planctomycetaceae bacterium | reverse complement strand
AGTCCAAACCTAACTTCGACAGGGACTCTCACCCTGCTGATTCGATACACTTGCAAGCGCACTAGGTCCCGCCTGCCGGGCGGGAGCTAGTGCCGCGGAATCTTGCCGCACCGCCTTGACGCGGGACAGCATGCGACACATGCTTTCGTCCGTAGTGAACCGCAGAATCTGCGATCAGGACCCTGCCGATCGAGTCCGTCATTCCCGGAGGTGAAGACCATGAGACGGCGTAAGTTCATCGGATGTGCGGCAGCCCTTTCCCTCCTGTCTGGTTCGGCGTCGTCGGGCCGGGCGGAGGCCGGGGCCAAGAAGGACGCCCCGAAGCCGGCAACGACCGGGGCGAGGAAGCTGAAACTGACCCATCCGGTCGTGGACATCGCCATCGTATGCAGCCACTTCAAGGAGTCCCTGCGATTCTATCACGAGCAGTTGGGCTTCGAGATCGTGCAGGATCTTCAGATCCCCGACGACGTGGCCAAGGGAGCCGCCTTGGCGCCGCGCGGATTCCGGCACGTCCGTCTGCGTGCGGGCAATACGCTGATCAAGTTGATGGACATCCCCTCGCCGCCGGCCCGGCGCTCCGGCGAGTTCGCGGCGGGCGTGCGATGGCTTACGTTTTTCGTGGAGGATGTGCGCAAGAGCTTCGTGCAACTGAAGGCGGAGGGTGTGAAATTCCTGACCGACCCGATCGCCGCCCCGGATGCCGCCGGCGTCGTCTGCGCCGTCGATCCCGACGGGATCCTGATCGAACTGGTTCAGGTGACGTGAGCGGCGGTCTCCGGCATGGCTGCATGCTCAGGTCACGAAGCGGCGTGGCCGAAATCGCGGGAGCGAAAGATCGCGAGCGAGCGCGAACATTGAAGAGGAACCCGGACTTGCCTTCGATTACTCGTTGGTCTCCCGGGAATTCCCCGATGAACCCATAATGAGCCCGTCCCCGGCCTGGGAGCGGTTGCCTGTCGGCCGACCGCCTTTCGGAGCGACCCTTCGAGGGATACACTTAGGTGAGACCACCGTGTCGGTCGTACGGTCGCGCTTGAGTTAACGGACAGAGATGCGTAGGCGCAACCAGAGTCTGACGCTACAGAGATCGGCCGCCAACCCGCCAAGTGGAGAGGGGGGAAGCCATCGCCGCGTGTGGGTGTTGCGCGCCGTTGCGGTTCTCTTCCCGTTCTGCGCCGTCGCTCTGGCGAATGCCGTCCTCTATTGGACCGATATCGGCGTCGACACCTCGCTCGTCGTTTCCAACGACCGGGTGGGGAACGGCGTGTTCTATCTGAATCCGAATTGCGATCTTGCATACTGCCAGCAAGATCTCCGCGGACCGGAGCCGCGTGCGTTTGAGTTGCCCAAGCGTCCCGAGACGTATCGAATCCTCGTCGTTGGCGCCTCGTCAGTTCAGGGGTATCCTTACCCCTCGGAGCTGGCCTTCCCGAGGCACATGCAGCTTATCTTGAGCCGACAGATTCCCGGACGGGATGTCGAAGTGCTCAATGCCGGCGTGGTGGGGCTGAGCACGACTCCGCTGGTCGACATCGTGCGACAGAGCATCGACGCGTCGCCCGACTTGATCGTGCTCTATGCCGGGCACAACGAATTCTACGGCGTCGGAGGGGTGGCGACGAAGGCCCCGTTGACTCGGCTTGGCATCCGATTCCGTCGATTCCGCCTTGGGCAATGGTTGACGGACTGCTTCTCCTCCGACGACCCGGCGTCCGGCGAACTGATCATTCGATTGCCGACCGACGTGGCGATTCCAATCCATAGCGAACTGGTGGCAAGGGCCGAGGCACAATACGAGAAGAACCTGAGCGAAATCGCCGGGATTTGCTCCCGAAACAAAATCCCACTCCTGATTTGCAGCGTCGTCTCGAACCTGCGCGATCACAGCCCGTTGCCGTCTCCGTATCCGCCCTCCGTTGGCCCCGCCGACCGGGAACGGGCGGAGGAGTTGGAGGCCCAGGCAAGCGACGCGATTTCCCAGATGCAGTACACCGAGGCAATCGAGCTACTCGCCGCGGCTGCGCACCTTGCGCCAAACCGAGCGGAGACGCTTTACTGGCTGGCGCAGTGCCTCGATCAGGCGGGGCGGAAAGACGAGGCAAGAAGATACTTCACGCGGGCCCGGGATCTCGATGGCTTCCGGTATCGGGCGCCCAGCTCGTTTCAGCGGATTGCACGCGAGGTCGCGTCGAAGGGCCAGGATGCGGGGATCCAGTTCGTCGATCTCGTTCCGGGGTTTGTGCGAGCATCGGAGCGCGGCGTGCCGGGCCATGACCTTTTCCTGGAGCACGTCCACTTCAACCTGGAAGGGCACTGGCTGGTTGCCAGGATGTTGGCGAAGGCGATCGTCGAGAGGATTCGCGGGGACGCGTGGAATGAGAGTGCGATACCGACCGCCGAGGAGCGGGACCTATGGCTCGGCGTCACGAAGGAGGACCGTATTGTCGCAACGAAGCTGGCCACGTTCCTGCTCGAAGGTCCCCCCTTCGACAAGTCGGTCGATTCCAAACGCCAGCGGCAGTCCCTTGCTGCCAAGACGGAGGGGCTCCTGAACGGTCTATCCCGAGAAGAGCGGGAAGCGTTCGAGAGCCTGGCCCCGAAGACAAAGATCGACGATCTCCTCGATGGATTGGGGCGGGCCCATCTCTCGAAAGGGGAGTTGGAGTGTGCGTTGGCCTACTTCGCGCTGGGTGGATGGCGGCGTCCGTGGATGCCGAATTCCTTTGTGTTTGCCGCCATCGCCCATCATCTCCTCGGGCACGACAAGGAGGCCGTTGAAGAGGCCGAACGGTCGTTTCACACCCCAATGCCCGAGACGGAGTCCTTACGGATCGAACGCAACGCGCTTCTGCATGAGATGCGACTCATGGCGGGCAGGTGAAAAGCAGGTACTTGCCGGACGCATTCCGCGTCTTGGATCTCTTCCCATCGCCCCGGTTTCATTGGCTCTCCTCAGCCCCGAAGGGGTGAGATAGGAGAGCCCAGGACAGCGCCCTCGTTGTTGCACACAAGTGGCAGTGTCTTGGGGTGAGACGCTTGGTTGAGTAGGGCCGTTTACGGCCCTTGGGTTGCTAAGGGCCTGTAAAACAATAAGTTGGGCAAACTTATTGAAGCCAAGGCGGTTTCCGCCTTGGCTTCAATAACCGCATGGACCTCAACTCCGCCAGCGTGCATCTCCTATCGCACTGAAGAAACCGGTCTGTTCGTAGGATGTTTGCACCAGCCGCATTGGCCCACCGGTGAAAAGCCAAGGACGCTATCGCGTCCTTGGCTTTTCATATTTGCCCAACTTATTGTTTTACAGGCCCTAAAGGCCCGGCGTTCACGCCGGGTTCCATGGCAGCGAGAGTAGTCTGCGCTATCGGAGCCTCGTTCACGAGGCTTTCCCTGTTCGCTGGCTCTAGCCCGTGATTGCGAGGTTGGCTGAAGCCGTCGGACGGAAAGCCCCATAAATGGGGCTGCCGGCAGCAGAGCCTCCCCACCCGGCGTAAACGCCGGGCCTGGAATGAACAAGGGTCGTAAACGACCCTGTACTTGTGTGCAACAACGAGGGCGATGCCCCGGGGCTCTCGCATTTCGCCCCCTCGGGCCTGGAGACGGGCAGGGAGACAGGGACGCCTGGAGGAGTCGGAGCCCCAGGGACAGACCTTTCACCCATCCAGACGGACGATGAACTAACAGAAAACGGTTCTTCCGGGAATTCCTGGGAGTTGCAGGCCTGCAAAGCAGAAGTACCGGTGCCTCTTCTCTGTTCCGCGGTCGTGCAGAGAGCGAACAGAGAAGAGGCACCGGTACCCTCCCTGCAGTCTCCTGCGGCCCGGCGTTTCCCGGAAGCACCACAAACCAAGAAAACGGGCCTCGGTTCCCGTAAAGGAACGGAGGCCCGTGGGTTTCGCATCGACAGCGGTTGCGACGCCCTCGAACTACGGGTTGGCGATGGACTCCCCGCCGCTTCGGGTCGCCAGCGAGTA
>CAYSGY010000371.1:0-1865 GCA_964430315.1 uncultured Planctomycetaceae bacterium | reverse complement strand
TATAGAACCGCACGCTGCCGTCAGCCAGGCAGGCGTTGGCGCCGCCGGGATGCATGCTCCCCCAGCAGTGGCAGCGGGGGTCGTCTGCGCCACCCTGAGCGCCCCACGCGACGTTCCTGTTGTTGATCGGGTTGCGGAGGTTGCCTGCGGCCGAAAGCGAGCTCATCCAGTTCGAGTCGGGGGTGGGCTGACGATCGAAGATGGTCGTGTTGCCCGCGTAGAAGCCGCGCCAGTGCATGTCCTCGTACACGGCGATCGTGTTCGAGGTCCCGTCCTTGATGTCGGCCAGACGGAAGGAGCCGCCGAACTGGAAGACCCCGTTGAGGACGGGCCACTCATTCGGCGCCGTCTGGTTGACCCAGGGCGTGCCCGGATTGGTGCCGCGGACCATGCGGTTGCCGCCCAGGGGGTCAGGGTCCGGGGCATCGGGGATGTTCCCGCAGTCCCTCCAACCTGCCCAAACGTGGCCGATGCTCCCGACGTAGTCGGTTCGGGCGCCGGGGGCCCCCTGGTCCGTTCCGTTATTGGGGCTGGTGCACCCGGCCCACGTGCAGATGGGTGGCTGATCGTCGGACGGGCAGATCAGGCTCCTGATCACCGTCTGCCGGATGTTGTAGTTGGTCACGCCCGACGGGCCGGGATTCGTGTTGTCACGCGCCCACCAGTGAAAATTGATCGAGTTGTACAGCGGCGCCTGCTCGATGTAGGGCAGCGACGACACGATCCAGGACCAACTGCGGTTGTATCCGTGTTCGTTGTCCGCAATCAGGTTGCCGTGCTGATAGTACTGCCAAGGCAGTTGCTCGGCGTACTTGTCGGCATAGTTGTGCAAGCCCAGCCCGAGTTGCTTCAGGTTGTTCGTGCACTGGCTCCGCCGGGCCGCTTCGCGGGCGGCCTGCACGGCGGGCAACAACAGCGCGATCAAGATGCCAATGATCGCAATCACCACGAGGAGTTCCACCAGCGTGAAACCCGCCCGGGACCGGAACGCCCTGCTGGATCTCATAAAATACCTCCCACTACGAAGATAAGGAAAGTGACGGTCGGGTGGCACGCCCTGACGGAAGGAACGGCATGAGCACGCCGACACAGCGTTCACCACACCCATCGCTCCGCTCTGGGCGAGCCGCCCGGCCTGAAATCGCGGTTACTCTCACGGGATGTCGATCTTGATATCGTTATCGGATGCCTTGACCTCCACCTCCTTGTCCGAGGTGGCGGATTGCTGATACTTCGCCGGGAATGACAATTCGGGCGCCTTCGGCGGGCCTCCGCCGCCCGAATACTGCTTGGCCGTTTCCTCAGCAGTCATGGTCGATTGCTGGGCGAGCACGACCTTGTACTTCCCGGGAACCGCCCCTTTCGCACCCTGACCGCCGGAACTCAGCTCGAAAGCCCCGTTGATGACCTGCCCCGACGCCGCTGGGTTCTTTGCATCGGTGGGAGCGAAGGTGATCGTCACGTTATTGGCCGGTTGCCCCTTAACCGTGAGAGTTCCCTTGACCGGAACGGTCTTGGGCCCCGTGGGTCCGGAGCAACCCACAAAAACGGCCGTTGCAAGAAGAACCGTGCCTCCCCAACCCAACCAAGAAAAGCGAATCATTACCCTTGGCCTCCCGGAAGGTTAAGAACTTCGATCAGGAACGCGCCCGAAGAAACACCAGGATAGCGGCACCCGCGAGGGTACCTTTCCACGGGACCCAGTTTAACCGCAGCCAGGTGGGTGTCAAGCGGTTTTTTGGGGGGGCCTTTTAGGGGGGGCAGGCATGAGTGGGTGAGAGAACGGGCGTATTGGGTAGGAGAGCATTTGCCCGTTGGGGTATGGGGTCTTGGGCGATTCCAGGGTCCCAGGGTAGCCGCTGCGC
>CAYSGY010000370.1:0-5856 GCA_964430315.1 uncultured Planctomycetaceae bacterium | reverse complement strand
CTCCTCGTGCTCGCCCCGCCGACCGTCCACGAGAAGATCGCGCGGTACCTGGAGGAAGTCCGCGGCAAGGGCCTCGCGCCGGCCGAGGCAGGTAACACCGCGGGGCCGGAGGGCGCGTCGGGATTCCTGGAACGGTTTGTGCCTCTGGCCCGTATGCGCGAAGAGCGGATCGAGACGGTCGTGCGCGAGTTGCTCGGTCGCCGTCTCGTTCCCGCGGGAGCAGAACACCAGTACCGCTTTGCCGGCGGCTCGGGCCGATACGTCGATCTTCTCTTCGATCGAACGCGTGGCGGCGTGCGCGTGGTCGGGACGGCAGCCCTGGTCGGCCAATTCGCGCGGTTGATCGAGCGTCTTGAAGCCGATCCCGACGGCGTGGGCCGCGTCGTCCAGGCGATCGCCCTGCGTCATGCCGATCCGGCCCAGGTGCGGGAGGCGGTCGAGGCCTATCGCGCCGGGGCGGCCGAGGCGGCGCCGCGCCGCCTTTCTTCTCCGGGGCCCGACGACCGCGGCACGCGCGGTTCTCCGCCACGGTCCTCCAGGCCCGAGGGCAACGATCAGAGCCGGGGCCGTTCCCATGCCGGGATCGACCTGGTGAGCTACTTGTTCCAGCCCGGGGGCGACGGCGCCGCGTCGGGTGCGGACACGGCAGGCGCGGAGGCGCCGACCTCCGCCCCGGAGGCGGCGGGCCCGCAGGCTCCCGCGAAGGCCGCGCCGGGCCAACCGGCCGAGACGGACGATCGCCGCGACCGCCTCCGCGAATTCGGACCGGACGTGGAGATCGAGACCCTCCCGGATCTCGACGTGATCATCCTCCGCGGCCGCGACCGCGACGTGCAGGAACTCCGTCGGATCATCGAGGAGATCGAGCGTCTCAGCGTCGAGACCCAGCCGGTGATCGAGGTCTATCCGCTCAAACACGTGCGCGACGACGCCCTGAGCCGGATTATCCGCCAGGTCGAAGCCGACCTGATCGCCGGGCGTCAGGGGCGCGTGAGCATCACTCCGTTGGCCAAGCCCAACGCCCTGCTTCTGATCGGCTGGGGCGAGGCGGTCAAGGCCGCGAAGGAGCTGATCGCCAAGCTCGACCAGCCTGTCCGACCGGAGACGCAGCAGCGGATCTTCCGCCTGAAGCACGCCTCGGCCGCGACCGCATCGACCACGATGCAGCAATTCTTCCAGGGACAAACGGGTCTTGCGGCAAGGGCCCACGTGACGGCCGACCCGCGAACCAACTCCCTGATCGTCGAGGCCGCCCCTCGCGACATGGCGGAGGTGGAACTGCTCGTCGAGCGGCTCGACACCGACGCGCCCGAGGCGATCCTGCAAACGCGGATCTTCAAACTCCAGAACACCCTGGCCAACGACGTCTACGCCACGCTTCAAGATGCCATCGAGGCCGCGCAGGGCGGCGGACGCTCCGGGCAGAAGTCGGCCGCGCTGGAACTGCTCACCGTCGACCCGAAGGGGGAACGCGTCCTCAAGTCGGGCATTCTCAACGACGTGCGGATCACGCCCGACGTGCGGCTGAACACGCTCATCGTGGCGGCCCCGGCCGCGAGCATGGACCTTCTGGCCGCCTTGATCCGCCAGTTGGACTGCCCCGGCACCGTGGCCCAGATCAAGGTATTCCGCGTCGTCAACGCCGACGCGAACGCCATGATCCAGATGCTGCGCGGGCTGTTGCCGTCGCAAGGGAGCGGGGCCCAGTTGTCGGCGGCCGAAGGGGAGCCGTCGATCGTGCCGATGCGGTTCTCCAGCGACGCGCGGACCAACAGCATCATCGCGGTCGGGTCGCCGGGCGATCTGAGGATCGTCGAGGCCCTCCTGCTTCGCCTCGATACCCAGGACGTGCAGCAGCGCAAGACCGAGGTCTACCGGCTGAAGAACTCGCCGGCCAACGACGTGGCCCTCGCCGTCAACGAGCTCTTGCGGAGCCAGCGCCAATTGATGATCGCCGCTCCGGGGGCGCTCAGCCCGTTCCAACAGATCGAGAGCGAAGTGGTCATCGTGCCGGAGCCGGTGAGCAATTCGCTCATCATCTGCGCCACACCGCGGTTCTTCCAGGAAGTCCTCGACCTGGTGGAGAAACTCGACGCCGCCCCGGCCCAGGTGATGATCCAGGTGCTCATCGCGGACCTCACCCTCCGCAATACCGACGAGTTCGGCGTCGAACTCGGACTCCAGGACTCCGTGCTCTTCAACCGGAGCCTCCTGGAGAACCTCTCGACGATCACGAATACGACGCAGAAGAGCACGTCGTCGGGAATCGTGACGTCCACCCAACAGGAGATCGTGTCGGCCACGAACACGCCGGGATTCAACTTCAACGGCGCCACGACCGGCAACTCCGGGAGCAACACGGCCTTGGCCAATTCCGGCCAGGTGGGAGGGCAGAGTCTCGCGAACTTCTCCCTCGGTCGCATCAACAACGAGCTCGGCTACGGTGGCCTGGTCCTCTCGGCCAGCAGCGAGTCGGTCAGCGTGTTGATCCGCGCCCTCCAGGAATCGCAGCGGTTGGAGGTCCTCGGGCGCCCGCAGGTGATGACCCTCGACAACCAGCCGGCCTTCATCCAGATCGGCAAACGCGTGCCCCGCATCACGGGGACCCAGGTGAACCAGATCGGCCAGGCCAACACGATCGACCTGGTCAACGTGGGGCTCATCCTCGGCGTCACCCCGCGGATCAGCCCGGAAGGGATGGTCGTGATGGAGATCGACGCGGAAAAGTCCGACGTCGGGCCCGAATCCGAGGGGATTCCGGTCTCCATCTCCGGGAGCACGGTGATCCGCTCGCCCAGCTTCAACACGACGATGGCGCAGACCACCGTGAGTGCCCGCGACGGCGAGACGATCGTGCTCGGCGGGCTGATTACCCGCAACACGACCAAGGTCGACCGGAGGGTGCCCTACCTGGGCGACCTGCCGGTGCTCGGCAACCTGTTCAAGTACAGCCTCACGCAGAACAAGCGGACGGAATTGCTCATTATCCTGACGCCGCACGTGGTCCGCACGCCGGAAGAAGCGGAGCGGATCAAGCGGCTGGAATCGTCGCGCATGCACTGGTGCCTGGAAGACGTCCAGCAGGTCCACGGCGACGCGGGGTTGTCGAAGAATGGAGGCCAGGTGATCTACCCGGACGCCAACCCGCGCGGGACGAAGTCGAGTGAGCCCGTCCCGCCGAAACCCGCCCAGAGTGAGAAGTCGGACCACAAAGAGCCGACGGCGCCGGGCCTGGAGGCGATCCCGCCCTCGCTGCCGCTGCCCGAACCGATCCCGGCACCGCAGCCCAAAGCGAGCCAAGGGTCCGGCCCCCCGGCTCCCTCCGAATCCTCGGCCAGGATGCCGCCGGCCTCCGGCCAATGGCCGTCACCAAGTGAGGTCGTTCCGGCAGGCTACGAACCGGAGATGAGGCGATCGGAACGGCAATGAATCGGGAATCGCGAAGGAAGCCCCTGAGAAGGGGCTCATGTCCGGTACGGGTGCCTTCGTGACCCAGGCGTGAACGCCTAGGCCAGAGAAAAGGTAACACCTCGGCTGTAGGAAGCGGTCGGAAGAGGAAAGGGAAGAAGGAGAAAGCGGGAAAAGAAGGAAGAAGAGGAGAGGGCTCCCATTCAGAGTTGTTTGATCAGGGCACGGTTTCTTACCATTCCCAATTCTCCGGAGCTTTCTCTCTTCCCTTCCCGTGTTCGCACTTCATTCCGCTGAGCCCTTACGAAATAAGAAATGCTGTCGACGCTCACTCTCATCACCCGATCGATGCCAGACGATCCATCCACCACCCGCCGTCGTCGTCCCCTGCCGGCCGTCGGCGGCCTTGGGGTCCTGCTCCTTCTGGCCGGGCTTTCGGGCTGCGCGACCTGGGAGTTGAGCGATGCGTTCTCGTGGTCGGGCACCGCTCCGAAGCCCAAGACGCCTGGCCGGATAACGGACATCTGGACCGATACGATCCTCTATCAGCCCGGCCAACCCGGCGTGCGCGGATTCGGCGGACGGGTGATGTTCTACAACGACGACGGTCCGAAGGCGATCCCGGTCGACGGGACGTTCACCGTCCTCGCCTTTGACGATTCCATCAGGAACTCCGACCAGGGGTCCCCGGAGAAGAAGTACATCATCCGGCCCGAGGAACTGCCGCAGCACTACAGCAAGTCCGATCTCGGGCACTCCTACAGTTTCTGGCTGCCGTGGGACGAGGTGGGAGGGCCTGAACGCCGCATCTGCCTCGTGGCCCGCTTCGAGCCGCGCAAAGGCAAACCCGTCGTCTCCTCGCCCTCGCACCATACGCTTCCGGGCGTCACCCCGGAAGCGAAGCTGCCGGCCGGCAACGCGGCTGCCGTCCGAACCAGCGCCCCGGACGCCGGCGGGGTGCAGCAAGCGAGCTTCGAGACCGCCACGCGGGCCCTGAGGCCGCAGGAGGAGTTCGCGACGCTCACCCTCGACGTGCCGCCGAGTTTCATCCGGACGGGCACCAGCGCCGAGTCGTCGCAATCCGCGGTCACTGGGAGCCGGATACCGGTTTCTGCGGAGTCTTCGGCTCCGGGGGCGACGGCCGGGGCTCGGCAGGGATCGGCGGCAGGCGATTTACCTTCAACTCATTCTGCACCGAGTCGATTCCCGGCTCGAAGAGGATCAGCCGCTCCGCCAACGTCCGATCCCGTTCGGAGGCAACCTCTCCCCGCAACGTGGCAATCCCGCCTTCCACCGACACCTCGAAGCGGTTGGACGATTGAAAGCCAGGCGAAGACGATAACAGGCGAGCCAGACTTTCGGCAACCTCCGCCTCCGACGGCCGAATGACGTCGAAAGCGATCGACAAACGGGGGTCATACACGTCCGAGCGCCCCCGCCTGGCGGCCGACGCCGTGCGGTTGGCGTCGGGCGCCGCGCTGCGCGGCGTGGTGATCACGGGCCGGGATCGCGTGGTCTGACCGCCTTGCTGCGATCCGACGAATCCCCTGCGGTCGCGCGAGTCCGTCCCCACGAAATTGCCCGCCCGCCGGTTCCCGCGGATGAATCGTTCGTTGAAGTTCAGCGTGCCGACGCCGCCGGTCGCGCCGGCGGAGCCGCCTTGGCTCGTTCTCAAGGGGTCCTGGGCCAGGACGCTGCCGCTGCGACTGCCGAACATCTGGGCCTGAACGTCGGCCCCGGCCAGGGCCCAGGCCACGCACGTCAACCCCAGGCACCAGGAAACGTGCCTCATGGCGTCACCTCTCGCTTCGGACGACCCGGCGTAGGTCAGGCTTTCCAGCCTGACGTATTCCTCATCGCTTTATTGTAAGGCCATCGTCAGGGTTTGTCAGGCTGGAAAGCCTGACCTACGGGCCAGAAATGCCCCCAAAAAGAGGGCCCTTGTGGGGACAGTGCGAACGGGCTAAGTTATCGGGTTGTGACGCCCGAGTCGGGGTGTCGGCCGGACCTGCGGCGACCGAGATCTTATGGAGTGGAATCGGTCCGGCGGAAGTGCCGATACTTTGTGGCAATCGTCACCCGCAGAGGGAACCCCCGCGAACAGCGGGGGGATGCGACGGGGCGGGGCAACGCCCGCCGGGCCTTTCAAGGCTTCGCTTCGGCGGGCCTCACTGCGTTCGGTCCGCCCTGCTTGCCTGCCGCCGTTTCCGACGGCCTCTTTCGGACGCACGGGAAATTGCAGTCTGCTCGGGAGGCGATTCTCTCTCGGCAGGCTGACCATAAACACGTACGTACTTCCGGACTTTCGATCTTGTATGGGAGGAATCGACCCGTGGCAGAAAGACGCTTCGTGACCCTCGACGGCAATGAAGCGACCGCCAACATTGCCCACTTGTGCAACGAGGTGATGGCGATTTATCCGATTACGCCGTCCTCGAACTTGGGGGA
>CAYSGY010000369.1:0-5860 GCA_964430315.1 uncultured Planctomycetaceae bacterium | reverse complement strand
TCCGTGACCGCCGAAGCCGAGGCGGCCCTGGCGACCTATCGGCGTGCCGTGGAACTGCTGCGGCCGCCGCCGGGTTTGGCCGCGGGGGCCGATCCACGGATCTCGGCCGGCGGACCGCTCACCCGCGAGGAGATCGCCTGGCTCGAGGCGAACCGCGAGGTCGTGTCGATGGTCGTCGAAGCCAGCCGCCGCTCGGACTGCGATTTCTTCACCCCTCCTTCGCCGTTCGACCTGCCGCGACAGATCGTCCGCCTCGCCGGCCTGGTGTTCCTCAGCGGCCGGCAACTCGAAGCCGAGGGAAATGCCGACGCGGCCTTGGAACGCTACCTTTCGGTGCTCCGCGTGGCCGGGCATTTGCGACGCCGCGCCGCCGCGCCGGAAAACGCCGACGCCGTGGAACTCTGGATCGACGAGTATCTCCCCTACTGGGCGTCGCAGCCAGGGCAAACACCCCAACGCGTGCTCGCGGCGGTCCGTCGCGCCGACGCGGTGCTCGCCGCCTCTCCGCCGCGGTCCGGGTGCATCAAGGCGCACTATCTGTTGTTGCGGGCGTACCTGGAGGGGGACCCGCAGGCCCTGGCCTATTTCGTTCCCGACGAACGCGACCGCCTCATTGCCCGGGCGACGATCCGGTGCCTGGTGTGGGAGCGGGCCAGGTCGCTGCGTGCGCTGGACTTGTGGACGTCGGAGGCGATGACGCGGTGCGTGCGGGCCGAAACGAGCGCGGCCGCGGGAGGGAGGATCGCCTTTGCCCCCGGTGCTCCGTTCGATGGCTCGTGGTGGGACCGGGTTGCGCAAACGACGCCGCTCTTCCGCGGCGAGGCCGACCCGGCGGACCTCATCCGCGGCCTCTTCGGACTGGAGACCCATCGTCGCGTCATGCGGTCGCTCATGGCCCTGGAGGCCTGGAAACTCGATCACGGCCGCTTGCCGGAATCGCTGGAGGAACTGCGGGGGAAATACGCGGAGCGACTTCCGGTTGATCCCTTCCGGGGGGAGTTGTTCCGATACTATCGCAGCGGCGTGGAGTTTTCGCTCCGCGACGCGAGAGGGCGAGCCATTGAGCCGGGCCGCCCGTTCCTTTGGGGCCCGACGGAGCAGACGCTCGCGATGGCTAACTTCGAGGCCCCAGTCGGCGGGGACTCCACAGACTCAACGGTTTCTTCCGAACAGGCCCTTGCCTCGGGCTGGGCGTTTGCAATTCCCTAGGTGACGCAATGAAGTACCTCACGAACGGCCTGACGCGATGGCACTTTCTGACGCTGGCGGTGATGCTGGGCCCCTTCATGGTCCTCACGTACCTGGCCACCGACGCGGGGCTCGACCAAGGGCCGGACCACAACACGCGAGTCTGGCAGGCCACCCTCGGCACGATTACCGGCCCGCTGACCGGAGCGATCTCCCGCGGGTTTCAGCGATGCTGCCTGGACGCCTCGCTCTCGGTGATGCTCTATTGTGGTCCGGTTCTGCTGATTGGGATGCTCTTCCAGTTCATCGGCCTCCCCGACGGCGCCTCGGTCCGCGTGTTCCGGATGAGTGTTTGGATCATTGGCTGGCTGGTGTGGTTCTTGGGAGGGATCGTGTCGTTCGGGCATGCGTTGGAATGAGCTGTCGCCGGGATCGCCCGGTGTGTTTGGGAAGACCGCCTTAGCGCGCCGCACGACGGTCACGGCCCACAACACGCCGGGCGACCCCGGCGCGGCATTCTCTCCGGACCCGTCCGGCTCGTCGGTCTCGGCTTACGAGATCGGCAAGCACCTCGCTGAGATGCTCCACCTGGGCTCGGACGTTATCGCGTGATAGCCTCGGGACGGGGCCACCCGTCGTAGGGCGCGACGAACGGCAAGCGTTGCGGGGGGAGGCTTTCTTTGGCGGGAACGTCCGCGAAGAGGCGAAGCCTTTGCTGCGACGCCGCCGCGAGCTTCTGCCACATGGTGCGTCCGTCGTCGCGGTGGCGGCGGATGCAGAGATGTGCGTGGTTCGACAACACCGCGCACGCCCACACCGTGTAGCGTTCCCTCCGGATCACCTCCGCAAACGCATCCCCAAGGGCCTGCCTCTTCGCCTCGTCAAACCACAGCAGCGGATATTCTAAGCGGGGGCGTGCCTTGTTCCAGAATCGTTTCAACTCGGCGCGTGAGGGCTGCACCGGCTTGTGTCCGGTGTGGACCGGCCCCAGGTCGGCGAACTTCTCCTGGCGCAACTCGACGGATCCGCTGCCGCGGGGATCGTTGGGGAGCCAGTGTCCGTAGGCGTGGAGAACGAGGTGGTGGGCGATGATGATCCGTTGGTGAGTGCGGAGGGACCCGCGACGAGGCAAGCCGCTGTCGGAATCATCTGGTGGGAGCGTCATTGGGAAATACCTCCCTATCCGGGACAATGTCCTCACCCGACTCGTCTCTTCACGTCTCTTCGCCTCCGTTGGCGCTGCCGTGTGTCACTTCTCCAGCCCGTACTCCTCGAGTTTCTTGTGCAGCGTGTTGCGGTTGATGCCGAGCTTGGCGGCGGCTTTGACTTGCACGTTGTCGCAGCCGGCCATGACCTGGGCGATGAGCTCCCGTTCGACGCGGTTGACGATCTTGGCGTAGAGATTTCCCTCGTCGGGCCCGCCGGAAACGATCCCTTCCTCGACCAGTTTGAAGACGAGCGACTCAACGTCCAGGGCATGGCGGTGGAACCTGGGGCCCTTGCGTCCGACGACGCAGTCCGGGAGCAAGTCGAGCGTGATCTCGTCGCCGGGGGCAAGGACGATGGCCCGCTCGATGTAGTTCTGAAGCTCGCGCACGTTGCCCGGCCAGTCGTATCGTTGGAGGACCTCCATGGCCGCCCGCTCCACATGGGGCACGTTCCGGTTGTTCGCCTCGTTGTAGAGGCGAAGGAAGTGGCCGATCAGCTCGGGGATATCCTCGCGGCGTTCGCGGATGGGCGGCAGGTAGATCGTGATGACGTTCAGGCGGTAGTAGAGGTCCTCGCGGAACCGGCTGCACTGGACCTCTTCGAGCAGGTCGCGGTTGCTGGCGGCGACGACCCGGGTATCGACGCGGATGGTCTGCGTATCGCCCACCCGCTCGAACTCGTGCTCCTGGAGCACGCGCAAGAGCTTGACTTGCAGCTTGGGCGTGGTGGAGTTGATCTCGTCGAGGAAGACGGTGCCGGTGTGGGCCGCCTCGAACCGCCCGGTGCGGTTGTCGATGGCCCCGGTAAACGCCCCGCGCACGTGGCCGAACAACTCGCTCTCCAGGAGATTCTCGGCCAGGGCCCCGCAATTGACGCGGACAAACGGGCCGCTCCCCCGCGGGCTGAGGCGGTGGATCGCCTTGGCGATCAGCTCCTTTCCGGTCCCGGTCTCGCCGAGCAAGAGGACCGAAGCGTTGGACTGGGCCACCTTGCGCGTCAGGCGGTACACTTCGCGCATTGCCGGCCCGGAACCGATCAGGCCTGGGATCGGCGGTCCGTCGTCGTCCTGGCGGAAGGATGCGTAACTCGGGCTCATCGTGACTACGGCTGGCCGCCGCGGTTCTGGGACAGCGTCTTCGTGGGCGCCTCGATGCAGTCGAGGATCATTCCCAACACGGCCTGCGTGGCGGAATCGTCTTGAACGCTTTGATTGTAGCGATCGTACTGAAGCTGGATCTTGGGTGTGGTCAGCAGGAGGCCGCGCCGTTGGACGGCCGTGACGAAGGCCTCCACGGCTGCCTTGCGCTCGGCGAGCGGGAGCATCTTGCGGCTGCCCAGGTCGACCAACACCTGCTGGGCCTCCGGCGTTCCCAGGTTCCCCAGCACGACGCACGCCTTGGCCGACAGACCGGGGACCCCGGCCGCCGCGAATACCGGCTTCTCCACGCGGCTCAAGTCGTAGACGCCCTCGGCGTCCGGCCCGGTCAACCGCGCGAGCCAATCGAGGGCCAGGCCGGCCTGCTGCTTCCGCTCCGCGGCCGACACGCCGTCGACCGAGAGGGTCAGGAGGTCCTCGACCTGCCAGCGAACCGTCTCCTGGTCGTGGGGGCGCGGGTACGCCCTGGCCCGGCGGTCGTCCCGCACCAGACGGCTGGCCCGCTCCAAGTCACCCGACCGCGCCAGGACGCCCACCGGCAGCAGCCCGGTGCGGCCGTCGCGCCGCAGCGATTGCACGAGCGAGTCGACCGTCGGATAACTCAGGATGGCGTCGACGAGGATGAACTCGTAGTCGGGCGAATCGAGGGCCTTTCGGAGCAGGTCGCGGCCGGTGGTTGCCGTATCGAACTCGTAACCGAGTTTGGCCAGGTACCCGCCCAGCCGCATCGCGTCGTCGACGCGGGGGCCCCCGATCAGCACCCGCCGCGTGCCGTCCGACGACGCCATGAACCGGAGCGCGTCGCAGACGTAGGTCGCCCCGGGGAACGGCACGCGCGGTTGCATGCCCATGATGGCCTCGACCGCCGCCAGGCGGAGTCGCCGGTCGGAATGGCGGACGGCGACCACGAGGGGACACGGTTGCGACGCCCGATAGAGGAGTTGCTCGGCGCCGGGTGACTGGCCGAGGAGCCGCGCCGCCGCCGTGGCCGCCGCGGCCAGGCCCTCTTGCATCGCGAAGGCCAGCACGTCTTCCACGGTACCCGTCCCAAACGCCGACACCTTGCCGGCAGGCGCGTCCTTGTCCGTGCTCAGCGGCTTGTCCAGCCCGTTCTCGTAGGCCGCCTGCTCCAGCAGCGCCATCAGGTGGAGCAGGAGGATTTCCCGTCGCTCGGGCAGGATGGCGTAGGCGTCGCGGGCGAACCGGGCGGCGAGCCGTCGGGCCGCGTCGTCGGGCGAGTACGGCTTGGGCGTCGCTTCCTTCTTCGCGTCGTCCCACGACCAGAGAATCACCTTTCCGGACGGGTCCTCCGCGAGCGGCTCCCTACGCTTCAGATGGCGTCGCGCCAGATCGGCCAGCATCTGCGCCGCCTCCTGCCGGCCGGGACCGTAGCGCCAAACCTGCTTCGCCGCGTTCTGGGCCGCGGCACGCACCTCGGGATTGGCTTTTTCCTGGCAGCAGGGAGCAAGGAGGAAGAAGCTCGGGCCGTAATCGCGGATCGCCCCGACCACGCGGATCGCCTGGGCCGCAACCTTCGGATCGGAGGCGTCGAGCATGGCCACCATAGGACCGTGGGCGTCGGGCCCCAGCGAGGCCAGCGCCACGCGCACGGCGGCATGCTCCGCCGCCCGCTGCGGATCGGCCAATACCGCCATCAGCGGCCCGACGGCGGCCGCGCCCGCGTCCTGAAGTCCCGCAACGGCCTGCTCGCGGAGCGCCGGGGAAGGATCCTTGAGTTTCTCGATCAGCCCGGCAAGGCGTTGCGGGTCCTGAAGTTGCCGGGTCTTGGCGGTGAGGATCGCCTCCGCCAATTGCTTGCCCTCCGGGGCCAGGTCCCGACGCGAGGCAATCCCGGAAAACGTGGCCTGTCCGAATTCGTCGCACAAAGCTGCCAGCGCCTTCGGATCGAGCCCGGCGTCGAGCACTCTCTTGAAATGCTGGCGGGCGAGGTCGGGTCGCCGGAACCCGGCCAGCGCATTGCCCGCCCGGACCAGCTCCGACGGCGTGCTCGGCTTCGTCTCCAGGATGGCCTCGACGGCCGGATCGGGGACCGTCACCGAAGGCAACGCGTCCGTCGCTGCCGCGTCCTTTTTCGCGCCTTGGCCAGCTCCGGCTGCCGCCGACGCTTCGGCGGCGTTTGCCTTCCCCTTGGGGCCTTGCGCCGCCCAAGCCACAGCCGCCAACGCAAACACGCTCAGCGTCACCGGGAACCGGACGGAGAATCGACGGCGGTCACGCATGACTTGCCTCCGCGTGGAACCGAGACGCGGAGACGCGGAGACGCGGAGACGCGGAGAGCGAAAGAGG
>CAYSGY010000368.1:0-5862 GCA_964430315.1 uncultured Planctomycetaceae bacterium | reverse complement strand
AGGACGATTTCCACGCCCTGTGCAGCGTTCGACGTCGCGGAAGCACGCGATTCGAGACTCCCGAAGTCTTGCCGGCTTCGGGAGTCTCTGCGTTCAGGAGCGATTTGAGGTTAAGGAGCACCTTGACCGGCGCCCCAAGCCCACGGGTTGCAACCCGTGGGCTTTCCGGAGCTACAAACCGGTCATGCTACGGCCAGGTCGTCTTCCCTCACCTTCGCCGCGTTTCACACCTTTTCCGGGACGCAGAACGGCGGGCGAGGGGCACGGGTCAGGAACTTGTCGGCCGCCGGGTTGTCGATGAATTTTTCGGCCTTCGGGCAGAACTTCACCTTCGTGCCGAGCGTGTACTTGAACTTCTTCAGATCCATGCCCAGCGCGCCGACGAGCTGGTCTTCAATCGACTTGACGCTGGCCAGCACGTGCTCGTTGTCGCCCAGGGCCGTGGGCTTCTCGGTGAACGGCACCTCGTGGCCCAGCCGGTAGGAGATGTTGGCCAGGTGGCACATGGCCGACGACCGGTGCCCCTCCTCGATGTCGGCATTGAGGTCGCCCGGTTTGCGGCTCCGCACGCAGTCGATGAAGTTCTCGAAATGGCCGGCGAGCCGGATCCCCAGCGGCAGCTCGGGCAGCGGCTCCGGCTCGCTCTTCCCCTTAGGATAGAACTTGCCCCCCTTGATCGCGCCGGCTTCGAGGTAATACTCGTTGTCGACCTGCGGCTTGAACTCCTTACCGCCTGGCCCCTTCTTCCCGTTCAGCCCGCGGACCTCGAACACCACGAGCGTCCCGCCGTAATCGAACACCGCCACCTGCATGTTCGGGGTCTGGCCCTGGTCGAGGAAATCGGGCGTGTCGACGTAGCGGCAGCCCATCGAAATGACCGTGAACGCCTCCTTCACTTCCGGAAGGCCCCACCGCGCGATATCCATCTGGTGAACGCCCTGGTTGCCGATCTCCCCGTTGCCGAAGTCCCAGAACCAGTGCCAGTTGTAGTGGACGATGTTCTCGTGATACGGCTGCTTCGGCGCAGGCCCGAGCCAGAGATCGAAGTCGAACTCCTTGGGCGGATCGGTCGGTTGCTTGAACCCGATGCTCCAGCGGACCTTGCTCGCGTAGGCCTTGGCCACCAGCAGCTTGCCGAACTTGCCGCTCTTGACGGCGGCGATCGTGTGGGCCCACTTGCGGTCGCTGCGGCTCTGCGTGCCGTGCTGCACGATGCGCCCGTACTTCCGCGCCGCCTCCACACACTTCCGGCCTTCAAAGACATTGTGGCTGCACGGCTTCTCGACGTACACGTCCTTGCCGGCCTGGCACCCCCAGATCGTTGCCAGCGAATGCCAGTGATTGCAGGTGGCGATCGAGATGGCGTCGAGCGACTTGTCTTCCAACGCCTGGCGCACGTCCTGGACGCATTTCGGCGTGTTCTTCCCCAAACGCTCGACGTCCTTGGTCCGTCCGGCGAAGAGCCGGCTATCCGGGTCGACGAGGCACGCGACCTGCACTCCCTTCATCCGGGCGAACTGGCTGATGTGCTCGCTCCCACGACCATGGATCCCGACCACGGCGATCCGGATCGTGTCGTTGGCCCCGAGCACCTTCCCGGCCGCCTTTCTCGGCCTCGGAACGGCCGCCAGGCTGCTCCCACCGGCCGCACTGAGGGCTACCCCGGCAGCCGCCGTCTTCAAGAAATCCCGTCGGGTCGTTCGCGACATGAATCAACTCCTTCAACAACAAAGGGGTGGAGGATACAGGCGTGTGCGTTCCATTACACCGCGCCGCACGAGCCAAGTCCAGCAACCCCCACGTCCGACGGGGGCCGCATGGTGTTCTTGCGGTCGCGTTCCGGGGAAGAAGTGAATAGCGAATACGGAATACTGGATACGGAATACGGAACGCAGAATGCTCTCGCCGGCTCGTGTGAGTTGGCAGCGACATTCTCCCTTCAGTATTCCGTATTCGGCATTCCTTATTCAGTATTCAGTATTCGCCGCTCGTTCGCCCTGGGGCACGTCCGACGGTCACTCCCCGAGGATCTTCACCAAGACCCGCTTGGGCCGGTGGCCGTCGAACTCGCCGTAGAAGATCTGTTCCCACGGGCCGAAATCGAGCCGGCCCTTGGTGATCGCGACGACGACCTCCCGGCCCATCACCTGACGCTTGAGATGGGCGTCGGCGTTGTCCTCGCCGGTGCGGTTGTGGTGGTAGACGTTCGGGTCGGGGTTGAACGGGGCCAACCCTTCGAGCCACTTGCCGAAGTCGTGGTGCAGTCCCCGCTCGTCGTCGTTGATGAAGACGCTCGCCGTGATGTGCATCGCATTGACCAGCACCAATCCTTCTTGTACCCTGCTCTTCTTGACCGCCGCTTCGACTTGGGGCGTGATGTTCTGGAAGGCCATCTTCGAGGGGATGTTGAAGGTGAGGTATTCGGTGTGGGATTTCATGGAGTCCTCCGTAGTCCGTTTCACCGGTCATCGAGCCCCGTGAAAGGTCGCCCCACGATCGATCACCCGTCCCGGATCGCGCCGGGGCCGGTCTTCGAGGCGCTCGGGGCCGCCACCTGGACGTCGACCGACACGGTCAGCGGCTCGGTGCCGGGCATGTCGGTCTTGATGCGGATCTTCCCGGAGACCCTGCCGGGCCGGTCGTCGGCCCGGAATTCCACCACGATCATCGGATGCTCGTCGGGGGCTGCGGGGAACTTGAAGTGGAATCGCGGGTCGGGGCCCTCGACTTCGAGGATCCGGAACGGCGTCTTCCCGCGGACCACGAGGTTCCGCGAGATCGTCCCTCCCGTCTCGACCGCCGGCAGCATGAGCACGGCCGGGTTCACGGCGAGCGAAGAAACGACCAGCCCCTCGACCGTGAGCGGGATGCGGGCGGTCTGCTGGTTCGGATCGTCGGTCTGCAGGACCACCAGGTCCTTGAAGTATCCGGCGGGCGCATCCTTCTTGAGCGTCACCCAGAGTTCATACGTCACCTTGCCGACCTTGGTGTTCGGGTCGACCGCGCGCTCGGTCTCTGCGATCTCCAAGTCCAGGGCCGCGGAATCGAGGATGGCCTTCGTGACCGTCCACGTCGGGCGGCCCGCATAGCTCACCGTCACCCGCTTGCGCACGCTCTGCCCCTGGGCCACCGAGCCGAACTGGACCTCGCCGGGCTCGAACACCACGTCGCCCCGGATGTACGACGTCAGGCTGAGCCGAAACTTGGCCGGGAAGGGGCGGTCGAACTCGACCTCGATCGTGGCGTCCTTCTGGCCGAGGAATCGGCGCGTGTCGAGCGTGGCCACGATCTCGCCGGTCTCATAGGTCTTCAGCAGGGGCTTCGTGATGGTCGGCTTGGTGCAGCCGCAGGACGAGCGGACCGACTTGATGTGGACGTCTTCCACAAAGGGGTTCTCGACGACGAACCGGTGCTCGGCGACCGCACCGCGTGCGACGGCGCCGAAATCGTGGCTCGTCTCCTTGAAGAGGAGCTTCGGCCAGTCGTCGACTGCAAGGGCGGGGCCCGAGAGACACAGACCAAGGACCGCAAACGGCAGAAAACGCAACGGAGTCAAGGCGACATATCCTCCCTGAACGGCCGAATCCCATCAATCCACGCCGGCCACCCGGCACGCATACTTGAGCCCGTCGACCGCCGTCTTGCCGTAGAAATCGCAGCCGGCGTTCTGGGCCAGGAGTTCGCTGGCGGCCGCCCCGCCGACCATGATCGAGAGCGGCTCGCGGAGCCCGGCGTCGCGGATCGCTTGGACGGTGCTGGCCACCGACTTGTAGCACGTCGTCAGCAACAGGCTCATTCCCACGACGGAAGGCTTGTGACGGCGGATGGCCTCGACGAATTTCTCCGGGGCGGTGTCGACGCCCAGGTCCACCACGTCGAAGCCCGCCCCACGGAGCATCATCACGAGGATGTCCTTCCCAATGTCGTGGACGTCGTGGAGCACGGTGCCCACGACGGCCTTCGCCTTGGCCTCGCCGGCCTGCTGCGGCGCCAGGTGGGGGCCCAGTTCGGCCATCACGCCCTTCATGATCATCCCGCCGAACATCAGGTCGGGCAGGAAGCACTCCTCTCGGTTGAAGCGGTTGCCCAACTCGATCATCCCGCGGTTGCACTCGGCCAGCACGTCATTGGCCGCCACCCCGGCCGCCAACTTCTGCTTCACCAGGGCCGTCACCTGCTCCTCTTGGCACGAGGCGATCGCTTCTGCCAGGCTGCTTTCCTGCGTTGTCACTGCGGCTTCCTTCGGTGTAGGGATGTCAGACTGCAAAGGAGATATCAAACTGCAAATTGAAAATATCAAATATCAAATATCGGAGCACACCCACTCCCGGCCGCTCGTCAAGCAGCCCTGGATCCTCAGGAATGCCAATTTGATATTTTCAATTTGCAATTTGATATCTTGATCGCTAGAACGAGAGGAGGATCTGCCAGATGTACACGTATCCCAGGGCGTCGATCTCCTCCCATTGACGCTTCACCAACTCCTCGTCGCCGGCAATCTGCGGGAATTCCTTGCGCTTCTCTTCCCAAGGAACGCAAGACCCCGGCGGACGTTTCTCTTGCTGCTTCTCGTCAGCCATGCTGCTTCTCCCAGAACGGCGGGCAAGCCCGCCCGCTACGCGGATATCCGGACGAATTTCTGACTCCCAACCCCCAACTCCCAACCCCCAAACTCCCAACTCCCAACCCCTCTCCTAGTACACCCCGTACTCTCGCGTCGCCTCCGTCATGGCCCGCAGGTTCTCGGCCGACGTGTCGTCCTGCATGATCGCGCTGGCGTCCATCACGTAGCCGCCGTCGCGGGCCACGCCGTCGATCACTTTCTTGCAGCAGGCGCGGACCTCGTCAGGCTTGCCGAACGCCAGCAGGTCGTTCGGGATGCCGCCGCTTAAGCAGAACTTGTGCCCCACCGCCTTGTGGACCTCGAAAATGTCGCCGCGATCGACGTGGTAGACGATGCTCAGCTCCGGCAACTGGGCGATGTACTTCAGGTTCGGGTTCCATTCCCCTTCCGCGTAGAAGAGGGTCTGGTGCCCCTTGGACCAGAGGGTCTCAATGATCTGCTTGAGCGTAGGCCAGTAGAACTTCTCGAACTGCGGCGGCGAGAGGAACGGCACGCAGCCGCGGTGCATCCACAACCCGATGGGCACGTTCTTCGCCGGATCGGCCCCCGAGAGGGCTACGTGCGTCAGGTGCGGCATGAGGGCCTCGCAGGCGGCCAGCACCTTCTTGGGCTGGCGGTACATGTCCATGCACAGCCCTTTGTAGCCGCGGAGCTTGTCGGCGATGATGTCGAACGGAGCCTTCAGGATCCCGGAGATCGCCGAGACCGTGCCCGACTCCTTGCGCAGAAGCTCCGCCTGGCGTCCGAAACCCATGAAGTAGCCCAGCATCGCCATGCCGCCTTTGACAAACGACATGTTGTTGCGGAACGTGTTCGGCTGGCCCGGCGCCGCCACGTCGGTCGAGACCCGGGGAAGCCACACGTTGAACAGGTATCCGGTGGGGTCCTCGATGAGTTGATCGTACTCGTCGGCCCGCATCCAGGCATCGTCTTCGGGGGGTTCGAGGTACTGAAAGGCGGCGTCGGCCGGAATCTCGATCCCCGGCACCGCGTAGTACTTCAGCCCGATCGCCTTCACCAGGGCCATCCACCCGTAGACCATGTTGCCGACCACGGCGTCCCAATCGAAGTCGGCGGCACACTTCCGGGCCGCGGCGAACGCCTTCTCGTAGTCGTAGCTCACTTCCTGGCTGGTGTAGCCGGCATACTTGGCGGTGAACTCGGCAACGAACGGACGGATGGGCACCATGTCGGGCTTCTCGTTCCGCATGGCCGCCACGTACCGCTTCAGCCGCTGG
>CAYSGY010000367.1:0-5873 GCA_964430315.1 uncultured Planctomycetaceae bacterium | reverse complement strand
TTTTTCCAGGGCTTTCCCTTTTCCCTTCCCCCTGTTCGCACTTCATTCCGCTGAACACTTAGAGGAAGCGATGCCGTGAGCAAGTCCCTCGATCCATGGCTGTCGCTGCTGGAAGAGACGGACCTGGAGACCCGCTTGGCGGCGATCCGAGCCTTGGGAGAACTGGGGCCGGACGCCGAGGCCGCCGTCCCGACGCTTGCTGAGTTGCTCCGGGACGGTCGCCCCGAGGTCTGGACGGCCGTGACCGCAGCCCTGGGCAGCATCGGCTCGGCGGCCGTCCCGATCCTGGTTGGATTGCTCCGAGACCGGGAGGCAAACGTCCGGGACGCCGCGCGGTACTCCTTGATTGCCATGAGGCTGGATGCGGACTCGGCCCTCCCGCTGCTCACCGCATTGTTTCGCGACAAGGAAAAGGAGAGCCGGATCGCCGCCGCCTATGTCCTGGAGGCGATGGGACCGGACGCCGGGCCGGCCATTCCTGCCCTCGCGCAGTTGCTCGCCGACCCCGAGGCCGATGTCCGGTTGGCCGCCGCCGAAACCTTGGAGAACATGGGCGTGGAAGATCCGGCCGTCGTTCCCGTCCTCATCGAATTGCTCGGGCACGAGGAGAGATCCAACGGGTTCCACGCCGCGGACCTTCTGGGGCAAATGGGGCCTCGCGCCGAGGCCGCGATCCCGGCCCTGATCGAGTTGCTCCGGGGCAAGGAGGGATATGCCCGGGACTCCGCCATCGAGGCCCTCTGGGCGATGGGCCCCAGTGCGAGAGCGGCCATCCCAGGACTCCTGGAGTTGCTCAAGGGGGATCCCCGAACCGAGGTGGTCAGGACCCTCGGCATGATCGGTCCGGCAGCCATCCCGCCGCTGACCGATTTGCTCAAGCACGACAAGTGGGAGATGCGGAAAGCCGCAATCTATACCTTGGGGAAGATGGGCAAGGACGCGCGGGATGCGGTCTGGGAGATCGCGGAATTATCTCAGGACGCCGGTTGGCAGGTTCGACACGCGGTGGCCGAAGCCCTGGGGAACATCGGGCCGGAGGCGAAGGCCGCGATCCCAGCCATCAAGGAATTGCTCGGGGACGAAGACCATAAGGTCCAAGCAGCAGCCGTCGTGGCGTTGGCGCGTTTGTGTCCCGAGACGATCGACGACGCGGTTGCGGAGTTCTCCAAGTGGCTTGAGCATGCGTACTGGAATGTCCGGTGCGAGGCTGTCGTCTCCCTGGGGAAGATCGGTCCGGGAGCCAAGGCGGCCGTTCCCGCCCTGAAGAAATCGCTCAAGGACGGGGACAGGGATGTCCGTGAGGCTGCCGCGGAGGCCCTCTCGGCGATCGAATGGAGACGGAGATCCCCGTGAAGGTCAAGGTCCACTTGCCCAAGGCATTCTCGGTGCGGGAGGAGCACGAGTTCTATCCCGTCCAGCACTTGACGGCGCGATTGAATCCGAGGCTCCGCGTCGTCCAGGTCGCCACCGGCATGCACGTCCACGGCGGCTGCAACGTGCTCTGGGGGATCGTGTACCACGAAAGCTCGTTGCCCACAAGGAAGGAAGTGGAGACGGCCCTGAGAGAAGCGGGCTTCGATTTCACCCACAGCAACCCGTTCTGAGCGTGGACCTTCACTTGCCGGTCCCGTGATCCGGGTTCCCGGCCGCCTCAAACAGTCCCGAGGCCGTCTGGGTCAGTGCCTTGAGGTCCACATCCTTCCCCGGCTCGGGGAACTTGTGGGACACGAGCCACCACTGTTCCGTGAACGACGCCGATCGGCCCGGGGCAAGGGCATTTCTCGGGCCGATGGGCTCGAGCTCACACATCAGGTCCTTGTAGTACCACAACGAGATCGTGATCCCGGCCATCTCGTTGTAGACCCGATCCGGGAACGTCGGAAATCGCTTCACGAACAGGAGGTCGTTTCGGGTCAGATAGCAGAACCACCCCGCATAGGAATCGATTCCGAACTTCGGGCGTTCGGGCGTGCCCAGCACCTCCAGGAAACCGTCCCGGATCCGGACGTTGGGATCGTCGGGCCGGAAGTTCATCACCGGGCCCGGGCCGTACATGAGGTAACTGTTCGGGAACCGGCTTGGGGGCGTGAGCGGCACCTCACAAATTCCCCCGCCTTGGGCGAGTGTTCTGCTCCAGTGGCACCACGCGACCTGCTTGTCGGAGAAGTTCTTGATCGTCTGCGTGCAGGTCAGCCGAGAGGACGACGCATCGAGCGCAAACTCACGGACCAGTTGCACGCCCGTCGCCTTGTCCTTGACGCTGGTCATCCGAGCGGCCCGCGGCCCGAGGACCTCCCCGGTCCATCTTCCAAGCCAAAGGTCCGGATGTCGCGGAATGGTCATCTCCGGGCCGATGTCGAATCGGCCCCCGCAGGGGTCCACGACAGGTCGGCCGGGTTCGTACCGCCAGCCCTTCTGAGCCGGATCGAGGTACAGGGCGTTCTTTCCCTTCCACGAATACTCCAGCACCCGTGCGCCGGCCTCCGGGCAGAGGACAACCTTCGTCTCGGCGTTCTCCAGGCGGATACAGTTGGCGTAGCCAAAGTAGTCCACGACGGCGACTCCTGTTGCGGTTTCGCCGGCCCGCGCGATCTGCGCCGCGCCGGTCAGCAGAATCAGTAGTGCGAGCCTGACCGTGATTCTCATCTCCGATACCTCCCAAGGCTTGCCTTCTGCTTGGGACGTTTCACCCGCCCCGACTCAGTTCGGTGATGTACCACCCGAGACGCCCGAGAAGGCGAAAATAGACCATGATCGCCGTGGCGGTCAAGATCGTTCCGGGCAGAGCGGCCCACGGGCCCCCCAAGGCATGGAGGCCGTATTCTAGCCCCACGGACGCGGCCATCAAGAGCGCGGCCAGAACGTAGAAGGCCAACCACGCCCAACACCGCCTCACCAGGCTGCCCAACACCGCCGGCGAAATCGGGTTCAGGACCGAGCCGGTTTCCAGCATCGACAAGAGGATCACGGGAAAGGAGAAGAAGAGGCCCGCTCCGGCCCCCAGCCCGGCTGCCAGCGTCCTCGTCAGGCCCTCGACGCACAAGCCGATGAGGCTACCGAGGATCAAGCTGTTGATCAGATAGAGGGACTCGAACCACCGCTCCGCAGGATCCTCGGTGAACCACTCTTCAATGCGTTCGGCCCCGTTGGCGGTCTGGGCGACAATCGTCAGGCAGTATTTCGAGGCCCAGAAGAAATAGACCAGGCCGAACACCGCCATCCACCAGCGACTCAGGACCGCCAGGGGCACCGTGGCGACGGCGACGGCCCAAGCCACCAGGTTGCCAAGCGTGAACCTGACCCACGCCACCAGCGACTCGGGGTAGAACGGGAAGAGGAAGACTCCGCGGACCAGCGGCCAGGAGGAGAGCGCGGGCCGGGGCGAGCGCGGCAGGAGCGGCTCCTCGTCTTCTTTTCGGCGTCGCCGGGCCTGGGACGACGCCTCCGATACCGCCTGTTCAGATCCCACTTGTGGCACAGCCGCCCCCGGCTGTGCCTGCACTTCCAACCCGGTCGTCCTCGGCTCCGCCGGCACCGCCGAGGGCGGCTGTGCCACATCATGGAGCGCCGGCGGCGGCACCGCATCGCGGTCCGGCGTTTCCTTGGGAGACGCCGCCAACTCGTACACCTCGACGGGTTCCTCGAACGGATCCAACCGGGGCCCGTCCTCGGGCGGCGGCGGGACGCGAAACGGCCTGCGGCAATCGGGACAAAGGGCCCGCTTCCCTGCCTTCGATCGAGGGGCCTGGAGCCGCGTATGACAGAGCGGACAGGTGACCGTGTACTCCGCCGCCTTTCCCGCCGCGGCCGACGGCTGCGAACTCCCGGCCAACCGGTATCCCTCCATGGCCTCGGGCGCCGACGCCCGGAGCGTCTCCGAGGGAGGTGGGACGACGTTGCCTGTCCCG
Organism: uncultured Planctomycetaceae bacterium; assembly: GCA_964430315.1. Taxonomy (GTDB): domain Bacteria; phylum Planctomycetota; class Planctomycetia; order Pirellulales; family Thermoguttaceae; genus CALFBP01. The sequence continues at coordinate 1,965 of CAYSGY010000367.1, read as the reverse complement.
CAATCAGGACAGACCATCACCTCTCCCACCTGTTCCTCCGTCGCCAGCATCCGCGTCTGACACAAGGAACAGACGACCGGAATGTAACGCTGATAGACCTCCTTGTCCGTCGGCAGCGGTTGATCCTGTCCTTCCAGGACGTTATAGACGTCGCCGGCCGCGGGCGGCACGACGGGGCTGGAAGGCGAGGGTTCCTGCGGGGCCCGGGCAGGCACCACGGCCCGTGTCCCGCAATCGGGACACACGACCTTCCGCCCCGCCTGACTGACCGGCGCCGACATCTCGGTTCGGCACACAAGACACCTGAAACGCACCTCCGCTTCGGCCGGCCGCGCGGTCTCCGTCTTCGACCCGTCGGCCACCGCGTAGGTCTCGACGTGCACTTCCTCCCGGCTCCTCTGCGGGACCGTCAAGACGGTCTGGCACCAAGGGCACCGCATCTGGCTGCCGGCCTGCCGGCGCGGGGCCTCCACCGGCGAGATGCAGTTGGAGCAGATGAACCGGATCGTCCGCCCTTCCGCCGAAGGCGAAGCTCCGAGCAGGGACGACGCTTCAAGCGGCTCCGATCCGCCCTGTGGCACAGCCGCCCCCGGCTGTGCTGACACCTCGTCCGCTTCCTCGATCGCGACCGGCTCCCCCTCGACGACCCGGGCCCGCTCCAACAGCAGCGACAACGCGCCCGCCACTTCCCTGGCCAGTTCGGTGGCCAGGTGGCCGTCCTCGCCCAGCATCATCCAGTCGAGTCGTTCCTTCCGCTCCATCGCGGCAGCGAGGATCCGCTTCTCATCGGTCTCGCCGGCGGGGACCCCGAGCAGGACTTCCGGGCTCGGGGGCCGCGGGCCGGGCGGAATGCCCAGCCACTCGTGGTACGGGTCGAACTCGCGGGGTTTGGGGCTGTCGCTCACGCGCGTCACCGAACAGAGGACCGAACAAAGCGTGGGGACTGGCTCATTTTCCGGCCCGTTTCGCGTCGCCCTTCGCGGAGCCTGACGGCCGACAAAGGTGCCTGTCCCCTTGGCACGCCGTCAACTCTCCTCGTAGGCGATGCCCATCGCGTCCTCGTAGCTCGCCCACAAGGCATCACCCACTTCGGGAAGGGAATCGCAGAAGTTCGACACGAGCTTCGCCAGACCGTTCCAGGTGCGGCTCTCGAATCGGAACGTCAGCGCCGGCTCCGTGACCGAATTGCGGACCAGCGCCCATCCGTCGGGAAACCGGACCCGCACCCCGTCGACCTCGCTCTGCGGATACTTCGACCAGGCGTCCCGCACGCCGCGCACGACCGTTTGGCGATACCGGGCCTTCACGCGTACGCGGAGGTCGGGCGTTACGTAGACTCTCGGGCACTTGCGTCGCAACTGCGAGAGGGGCTTCGCACAGTTCGCCAGGTACGCGATCATCCGGCACGCCGCGAACAGCCCGTCGTCGCCGCCCGCCAGGTCGCCGAAGAAGTAATGCCCGCTGACCTCCGCACCGAACGGCGCCCCCGTCTGGAGCATCCGGTTCCGGATGAACGTGTGCCCGCTCCTCTCGACGATCGGGTCGGCGCCGAGTTCACGGGCCGCCTCGGGCACGCGGTCGGAGAATTTCAGGTCGTACACGAACGGCTTGCGCGCGATCTCCTTCCGGAAGCTCTGGAGGAGCACCCAGGTCGCCTCCTCGGCCGAAAGCGGCGTCCCCTCGTCGTCGACGAACGCCACCCGGTCGCCGTCGCCGTCGAAGGCGATTCCCAGCAAGGCCCGCTCCCGGTAGACCGCCTCGCCCAGGTCCGCCAGCGACTCCGGATGCGAGCAATCGGGGGAGAGGCCGCCGAACAAACCGTCGGGCGCGTCGTGGATCGCCGAGAAGACCGAGTGCGGGAAGATCGCCTGCAAATAGCGCCGGGCCCGGCACGCCCAGGCCCCGTGCATCCCGTCGAGCACGATCGGCCGCTTTACCGCGGGGGCGTCCATCCAGGTTTCCTGG
>CAYSGY010000366.1:0-5914 GCA_964430315.1 uncultured Planctomycetaceae bacterium | reverse complement strand
AACGGCATTTCGCCGTGGTTCATCCTTACTGCCGTTCACACTGCTGGACAAGCCAGCAGTGGCACCCGACGCGTTCACTGCGGGACCGCCCCTCGCACGCAATACAATCGCGTTCCGGTGCGAATGAAAAACGCGCCGTCGCCGGCCGCGACGCCGTAGACGGTCGGATCACCATACGACCCGCCGCCTTCGCCGCGGCCGCTTCCTCCGCCGCGCTTGCGGCGGCTCAACCGTTCCCGGTAGGCGGCGATCTCCGCCTGGTCGATGACCTTGTCGGCGTTAGCGTCCAACCGCGACAGAAGCCCTCGCATCGTGTCGGGGATCTCCTGCTCGGTCAGTTTGCCGTCCCGGTTCTTGTCATGTTCCATCAAGCGTTCCAGGGAACTGCCCCGCGGGGTCTCCGACTGGGGTGGGCGGTACTCCTGGTAGGTTTCCGGCTTGGGTGGATTCTTCGGATCCCACAGGGCGTTGGTGGCCACCTTGGCGAACGCGGGGCCGGCCTTCAGCACGGTGGTCATGCCGTTCTTGCCGAAGAAGTAGACGTGTTCGCCGGCCGCGACCGGGGTGGCCCAGCAGGGACCCGCAAGCCGTTCCGAGTAGTGCGTTGTCCCCGTGCGCGCGTCAAGGCAGCGGACGACGCCGACGCCGTTGATGTGATAGACGCAGTCGCCCAACGGCAGCGGACTGGCATACGAGCTGACGGCCTCCGTCGACCGCCACAACACGTCGCAGGCCGGTCTTCCTCCGTCCTCCCGGAGACCGAGGCAGCAACTGGCCACGTCCGCGGTCGATGCCGCGAACTCGGATCGGGCGGCCCCGATGTAGATGCGATCGCCCAGGAAGGCGGGCGAAGGGATCGTGTTTCCGCCGACGTCGTCGACCGTCCAGAGCAGTCGCCCCGTGTCCGCGTCGTACCCGTCGACGAATCCGTTGGAACTGACGACGACCTGCTCTTGCCCCTTCCACCGCGCTACGATGGGCGACGTCCAGGAGGAGCGGGGCTTTCGATCGGCCTTCCACATGGTCTTGCCCGTGGCTTTGTCGACCGCCAGAAGATAAGAGGGCCCGTCGTGATCGACGAGCACAATCACCGCGCCTTCGGTTTGGGCGAGCGAGCTGCCCAGTCCGTGGCCGTTCTGAAACTCACCGTAGTCGCGGGTGAGCGAGCGTTCCCACCGAACGTCGCCCTTGCCGGTGAGGCCGACGAGGTTTCCCGCCTCGAAGAAGGCATAGACACCTCCGGCGTCGGCGACTGGGGTGGGGGCCGCACGGCTCGCCATGTAGTTCGACGCCTTCTTCGTGCAAGCGACGAACTCCTTCGTCCATCGCGTCTTGCCCGTCGCGGCCTCCACGGCCGACACGAGGCATTTCTCTTTCATCGGCCCCAATGCAGCGGTCACGTAGACGGCGTCGCCCCAAGTCACGGGCGACGATTGCCCGTAGCCTGGCAGTTCGCGCTGCCACGCGATGCCCTCCGTGGGCGACCATTGCAGCGGCAGATTCGCAGCCTCGGCCCGGCTTGCACCGCCGTTGCGAAAGCTCGGCCAGTTCTCCGTCCCGCCGCCTGTGACGAGGACAGCCATACAAACGGTCCATGGAATCATGCGTCAGTCTCCTGGTTCAGGTGAATGGATGGGAGTCAGTTCTTGGCCGCGACGGCGGCGTGGGCGGCTTGCAGGACCCAGCGGAGCAACTCGGGATGCGTCACGATCGGCTCGTTGGAGAAGACCACGTCCTTCCCATGGAGCGGATCGGAATCGGCGGCCCGCTGCTTCCCGCCCATCGATCGCTGGTGGATCCTGGCGGCGCTGGAAGAAATGTAGAGACCGACGACGATCACGCGCTTCTTGTGCTCCAAAGCGGACCGGATCGCCGCCAGTCCGTTGGACCGGTATTCCTGGCCGACGCCGATGCTGGCCCAGTCGCTGTAACCGATTCCAGTCTCTCCGCAGCAGCGGGCGGCCACCTGGCGTAGCATCCGGTCGATCAGCAATTCGTGTTCCGGGTCGCCGTGGAGGAGGAGGACCAGGGCCTCCTCTTTGGGCGAGCGCGAGAGCTTCCTCACCTGGTCCAAGGCGTACCCGGAGAGGACGTCGCTCTCCGACAGGGTCGGAACGAGGGTGATCGGCACCTTGGGCCGGGCGGGCTTGGCGCCTTCGGCGGCCAGCGCGGCGGCGGTCGTCTCGGACCAGTAGAGCCCCAAGGCCGCGGGGACGTCGAAGTGCGTGTGGCCGCTGGCGGCCACGAACAGCGGCACCGCAACGATCCGGTCGCAGCCGGCCGCCTCGAGTTCCGCCACGGCCGTCGGAACATCGGGCTTGGCCGCTTCGAGCATCGCCGTGCGCACGGCCTTGAATCGCCCGCCCTTGCCCGCCTCTTCCGCCGCCCGCCGGCCGAAATCCAACAGGGGCTTGTTCCACTCGGCGTTGGGCGAGCCGTGGGCGATCAACAGGAGTCCCGGATCGGCGATCGCTTGCGATCGCGCGCCGCCGAGAACGACCATCAGGGGCAGCATCGTCCAGCACCATCGGAGGTTCTTCATGGTCTTGGTCCTTTCGAAGTTGAGTAAGACGAAAAGCGTCGTTCAGAATTCGCCGGAGACTTCGCCGCCGGAACACGTGCCCAGCGCGCGCCAAGTTTCGAGTTTCACCGTCTCACTGAGGAAACGGGCGCTGCCGTCGCCCATCAGGATGTTGACTCCGCCCGGATGATTGCTCCGGGCTGCGAAGAAGCCGATTCCGTGGGCGTACATGTCGGGGACCGGCGAATTGGGCGGGAGGTAGCACGAGAACGTTGTCGTGAAAGCCTTGCCGGCGATCCAACCGTAGGCGCGTTGGCCCTTCCAGTTCGTACACGCGGCGGCCAGGGAGGTCAGGTCGGGGTTGGCGATTCCGGTCAGCCCGGGAGCGCCCGGCGAAACGCCGGAGATCGAGCCCATCAGCCGCTTCCCATCGTTTCCTCCCGGGAACGCGCCGGTGACGCTCTTCCCCAACCCGAGGAGCGTCTCGCCGATGACCGCGGTGTTGCTCGATCCGTCGATCATGTCCCGGAAGCCGCGGGCCGACTTGTAGTAGAACATTCCGTCGGTCGGGTAGCGAAGGTCGTAGTTCGTCCCGGTTCCCGAACCCCCGCAGACGACGTAATTGCCGCCGGCCAGCCAAACCCCGGAACTCTCTTCGTAAAGGTCCTGCGCGGCGTCACTCGGGCAGCGAAACAGGGGGATGACCGTGCGCGCGGCCGTCGCTTGCGCGGGATTCAAGGCCACGTTCGACCCGCTGCCCGTGTAGAGCGGCTGGCGGAAATCGATCAACTCCTGGAGGTTCTTCTGCTCGACGAACGGGAGCAGCTTGGCCTGTACCGAGAAGCTGTTGTTGTTGTCCGGGCCGAGACCGGGGAACGTGTTGTGGACCGAGTGGTAGTTGTGCAATGCCAACCCCAGTTGTTTGAGGTTGTTCGTACAGCTTGATCGCCGCGCCGCTTCGCGCGCCGCCTGGACCGCGGGCAGCAAGAGGGCGATGAGAATGCCGATGATCGCGATAACAACGAGCAATTCCACGAGGGTAAAACCTTTCGTAACCCGCCCGCCGCAGGTGGCTTTCAAGGTGCGGCGGTGCGGACGATGAGCGCATGGGGAGTGCATGGTTCTCTCCTTCCCGGGCATTTGCGGTAAGATGTTGGGGACACCAAACCGCGCCATGCGCAGCCTCGAATCGGATCGAGACGCGCACGCGCGATCGTCGCCGCGCAGCCAAGGAAGCGCGCGGCCGGACTCCAATCGCAACACCGACTGCACCACGCGCCTTGCGTGGCGCAAGCTGCGAGCGAACGGGGGCTGGACGTCAACGACGTCTGCCTACGCAGCAGGCGGAGCCCGGGCCGCAAAGGCCCACAGGACGGGAACCGTAAGAGGCGGATCGACAATCGCTTGCAGCCGCTCCACCAGCGGCTGCGAGAACTCCATCAACACCGCTTGGGCGACGTGCGAAGCGGTCGCCACAAAACGGCAGATGGGACAGTCGGCGGGCGTGTGAACAGGGCTTACGGGGACGGCATCCGACGCCGCGCAGCCTGCTTCCTCGAAGGAAGCCGCGTGCGGGCAGCCGCAGCACGACGCGACATCGACCCCCAAGTCGAAAGGATGCCAACAACCGGGGAGCAAGTGCAGGCCCGTGCCCAACGTCGCGATGGCCACGTAATACGCGGCCATCGTCCAGCCGAGCCACTTCGCCGCACGATTCATCGCACTGCCCTTTCCGCCGCGACCCGGTCGCGAGGCGCTAATTCCCACACGACAAACGCCGTAATTCTAACATCGCACATCCGCTATGTCAACCAAACCGCTACGATTCTGAGCCGCCTGCGCTGTGCCTAACCTATTGAGATAGCGCGCGTTGATGGGAGGAAACGGGGTCAGAACTAAATGAGGTTGCACGATTCTGGGAGCCCGCGTTGGCCGTGTGGCACTGCTTGACCGCTGCCGCCAGCACGGTTTCCCCGATCGGATAACGTTTTCGCGGCAGCGGTCAAGCAGTGCCACACTCCCAAGATCGTGCAAGTTCATTTAGATAAGCCAGTCCTCGGCCTGCCGACGGTCACAGGGCGGCCCGTCCCTCCTGCAGGAGTCTCAGCGGGTCCGCGCGGCCCGTCGAGATCGCCGGCCCTAAGGCCGCCAGGAGGCAAAGGCCCAGAGCCATGCCGAAGCCGATCGAAAGCTGCGCCCACGGAATCACCAGCGGCGGCGCCAGGCCGCCGAAGAAGCTGACGTACTGGGAGATGCCCGTCCCGCACCACCCCGAGAAGACACCGAACCCGAGACTGAGCAGGCACGTGATCAGCCCGATCAAGAGCCCCTCGGCCAGGATCATGCGGAACAGACCGGACCGCGTGACCCCCTGCGACCGGAGCACGCCGAATTCCCAGCGCCGGGCCCGGACCGAAGCCATCACCGTGTTCACCACGCCGAGCGACGTGACCAGCAGGGTGATGAGCGGCAGGTAGCAGGAGGCCCAGATCATGCCGGAGGCCCTGGCCAGGATGCGGGTGCCGACCTCGTCGGGCGTGGTGACGCGCACGGACTGGCCGAACATCGTCGCGCCCATCGGCCACCTTCCCTGTATGTTGGCCGGCTGTTCCTCGCCCAGGTTGCGGTCGCCGATCGGCTGCAACGCCTCGCCGATCTTCACGACGGCCGCCCGTTTCGCGTCGATCGCCAGCTCGGTCATCATCGGCGACAAGGCACGGACCGCACCTTGGGCCGGTGCGGCCGCCGCCTTCTTCGCCTCCGCCGCCTTCATGACCTCCTCGAGGTGTTCCCGGCCGAACGCCTGGTCGACGTCCATCCAGAAGAAGTTGATCTGGTGCAGGTCGAAGTCGCGACGCACCGCCCCGTAGTCGGCGAAGACGATCGCCGCCGAACGTCCTTCGCGCCGACGCAGGCCGGAGAACTTCGTCATCCAGTGCCAGCCGGGGAGCGCCACCGCGCCGACGATCGTATACTCCACGCGTTTCGAGAGCGACTCGGGCGGGATCATCGAGAACCGGTCGCCGAGTTTCAGGTTCGTCGCCCGGAGGAAATGGTCGGGCACGATACAGTTCCGGCCTAACTTCAACTTGGCGATGCAGTCGGCCGGGGTTCCTTCGACGAAACGCGCCTTGACGAGCGGATCGGGTTGGCCGAACGCCACCTGCGGGTCCAGCCCGATCATGATGACGTTGTTCTGCCGGATGACCGAGGAATGCGATTCGCTGTCGGTCAGGTCGGCCGCGAGTTTGGGCTGCTCGACGGCCAGGGGAAGGCACCGGTCGGCCTTCACGCCCGGGATGGCCCGCACCGCGGCGACTTCGGAGTCGGGCAGTCCGCCGCTTTGGAAGGCGACGAGCATGTCGGGATTCCAGTCGCCCGGCTTGAACGGTT
>CAYSGY010000365.1:0-5920 GCA_964430315.1 uncultured Planctomycetaceae bacterium | reverse complement strand
TCCCGGCATGGGGATCGACGTCAAAGAGCTTCTCGCCCAAGGTCCGCCGCCGGCCGGGCCGGCGCTCTCATTCTTCAATGTCCCGGTGCGACTGTCGGCGCTGGTGGTGGCGCCGGCCGGGCGCGGCCACGAACTCCCGCCCGTAACCCAGCTTGAAAGCGTGATCGACGCGATCGTTCCGGGGTTGGCCCGGGTCGTCATCGCCCACCGGCCGGTGGTCCGCAAGTGGCCCGCCCAAATCAGCAACAGCGGCTTCGCCCACGTGCTGTTCACGCAAGCCAAGCTGCCGGGCGACGGGGGCAAGGGCACGCCGTGGTGCGCGGTTGCCGGCATGTTCAGGATCGGGAAAACGGCGGTCCTGGCCGGCCTGATCATGCGGTCCGCCTCGCCCACGAACCTCGGCCAGGTCATCCTCGAACACGAGACCCAGTGGCTCGATGTCCTGCGCGTGAAGTAGTTGGGGGTTGGGGGCGGGATGTCTGTGTGGCATGCCGTCACTCGGCGCAGCCGAGGGTCGGCATGGAACCCGCTGTGTGGCTACTACGATGACTCAACGCCCGCCCGATCAACTCCGCCGCGACGCCCTCCGGATCTGGCAGGCCGGCGTCGACGCCGTCAACTCCGAGCGTCTCGTCCGAGCGGCACTTCGGGTCGAAGGTCGCACGCTCCTGGCCGGCGACGACCAGCTTGATCTGGACCGGATTGGCCGGATCGCGGTCGTGGGGGCGGGCAAGGCGGGGGCGGGCATGGCGGCCGCGGTGGAAGGCGTCCTCGGCCCGCGGCTCATGGAAGAGAAGCAGCTTGCGGGCTGGGTCAACGTGCCGGAGGATTGCGTGCGGCCGCTTTCGCGGATCCGCTTGCACGGGGCCCGGCCGCCCGGGGTGAACGAGCCCACCGAAGCGGGCGTGGCCGGGGCGGCCGAGATTCTCCGGCTGGTCGAGTCGCTCGGCCCGAGCGACCTCTGCCTCTGCCTGATCTCCGGCGGCGGCTCGGCCCTCATGCCCGCCCCGGTCGAAGGCATCACGCTGGCCGACAAGCTGGCCGTTACGCGCCACCTGAGCGCGGCCGGGGCGAACATCGAGGAATTGAACACCGTCCGCAAACAACTCAGCCGGATCAAAGGGGGCGGGTTGGCCCGGGCGTGCTGCGCCGGACGTATGATCGCCCTGGTGATTTCCGACGTGCTGGGCGACCCGCTCGACGTCATCGCCTCCGGTCCCACGGTGGCCGATTCCTCCACGGCCGAAGCGGCCCTCGAGGTGCTCGATCGGTTCCGGGCGTCCGAGGCGGGCATCGCGCCCCGCGTGTTCGAGTGCTTGAAGAGGAGTCCGAAGCAACGCAGTCAGGACGCGTTCCGCCCGGGGGGGAGTCCCCGTGTGGCACAGCCGCCCTCGGCTGTGCCGGATGCCGCCACACGTCCGCGGCCGGCCGGACCGGCAATCACCGCACAGCCGGGGGCGGCTGTGCCACACGTTGTGACGAATCTTGTGATCGGCAACAACGCCGCGGCGGTGGATGCCGCCGGCCAGGAGGCGGTCCGATTAGGGTATTCGCCCGCCATGGTCAGCGCGACGAGTTCCGAAGGAGACGCCGAAGAGGTCGGGCGGCATCTCGCCGGCATGGCTCAGCGCATGCGCGACGAGCCGGGCCCCGATTGCCTCGTCAGCGGCGGCGAGCCGGTGGTGAGACTCGTGGAGGCCGCACGCCGCGGATTGGGCGGGCGCAACCAGCAGTTGGTCCTCGCCGCGGCCGAGGTGTTATGGAACGACGGGGCGCGAGGGATCGTTCTCCTCTCGGGCGGGACCGACGGCGAGGACGGCCCGACCGACGCAGCCGGCGCTTTGCTCGACGCCGAAATCCTCCGGGCCGCGCACGCCCAGGGCCTCGATCCCCGCGACTACCTCGCCCGCAACGACGCCTACCGCTTCTTCGCGCCGCTTCGCGCCCTCCTCCACACCGGTCCGACGCACACGAACGTTTGCGACCTCCGCGTGGCGGTCGTGCATCGTGAGCCGTGACACCTGCAGCGTCCGCCGTCGACGCAAGGGCGGCCTTGCGGGGAAGTCATGGAACCCGCGGCGAGGCCACGCTATTGCCGCGGCTCCGGCCTTCCCCGCCCGCGCGGTCCCAACCGTGAGCCGAAGACGTCCTGTGGGAGGGCGTGGCCGTAGAAGGGGCCGATTTCGTCCTCGCGTGAAGGGCGGCGGTCGATCGAGGCCCCCGCGTGGCCGTAGAAGGGGCCTGTTTCGGAAGGAGTCGCCGGCGGATCGCGGGGTACTCGCCCACCGCGGCGCCCCGCGAAGCGGGCCGAGACGCGATTCGACGCCTCGGCCCGCGGCTGGACGCCATGCCACGAACGGTCCTGGAGCGGGAGGTCGAACGCCGTCAGAACGACGATTGCCGCGAGTATTCGGAGCATTCTGCGGGTAAATCGCATGATCGGGCCCGAAATGACCTTGCGTGATCCTGGGAGGGCGAGACCTCATTTAGTGGGCTTCGGGCGACGACGGGCGCGGCGTCTTGGGAGGCGGCAGCGGGGCGGCGGCGGCCACCGGCGCGGCATTGGGCGCGGACTGGCCGGCGGCGCAGTCCGGGCAGAGGTCCAGGACCACGCACTTGTAGACCGGCACCTCGACCGAAGACTCCTTCTTGACGAGTTTCTTCACGCATTTCGAGCTGCCGCAGCGTGGCGGCGGAGAGCACTCGCCGCACTCCCGGCGGCCGGGCAGGAGCGTGCAGATCTCCTCACACTCGACGCACCAGTAGCTCTTCTTCTCCTTCTTGACCTCGCACACGACCTGGCACGTCTTCTGGGCACAAGCGACGTGCCGCCCGCAGACGGCGCAGCACGTCGGCCCGCCGTCGCCCGCCAGGGCGCGGGACGCAACCGCAGCGACGAGAACCACAGCGAACAGCAAGAACAAAGAGGACCGCATGAGGAGGTCTCCCGGATCGGTTCAGAAGTCAATGGCGAGCCGCATTTCAAAGATGTCGATGCCCCCGCCCGTCACGCGGCTGGCGACGGTCGTGGTGCTGTTGTACATATTGATCGTGTCTTGCGAGTGGACGTAGTTGAACATCACCCGCGTGTAGGGATTCATGTACCAGTTGACGCCGAGAGTGTGGTCCGTCGCGATGCCGGCCCCCTTCGTGACCGACGAAGGCGCCAGGCCGTCGAGCATGTCGACGTACGAAAAGCGGTAGGCGAGTTCCCAGGCGCCCCAACCGGTCTGGACGTCGCCGTCGCCGGTCCGCACGCGGAAGAAGTTCTCGAAGGGACGCACGCGGTCGAAGGTGCCCATCTTCCGGTTGTAGGGGCGGTGCTCGCCGGTGAGGAAGTAGCTCACGTAGGCGTAGCAGCCGTAGAAGTTGTTGGTGACGCCGCCGGCGCGGTTGACCGACATGGCGAAGACTTCCGACTGGAGCGAGAGGGGACCGTAGACGAGGGCCGCTTCGCCCCCGAACACGTTCGAGTTGTCGACGTCGGTCAGCTTGAAATTGACAACGCCCGGGCCCCAGGCCGATTCCGGACGCGTGGAGAAGGTCTGGATGTGGTCGGGGGCACTGCGGTAGACATAGCCGAGGCCGGTGTGGAGCACCCCTCGTCCGCCGCTGGCCTCGTCGTACCACGGCAGCCACGTGCCCCGCATCGCCAGGTCGAGGCCCCAGTGGTCGTACTGGAACAAGGGGGGCTGGTCGTAGCCGGTGTGGTTCGTGAACGTGCCGATCGCCCAGGTGGCCCGCTCGTTCTCGGTCCAGTTGAAGGCCATGATGCCGTTGTTGCGCCCGGGCACGAACGCCCCTTCGTCGTCGAGCGACCGCTCCATGAACGTCGTGTAGTTGTCGCTCAGGATCTGCTCCAGCCCGAAGGGCTCTTTGAAGTGGCCCACGCGGACGTTGCCCAGCAGCGGCAATTCCCGCACCTGGACGTAAACGTCCTTGAAGCCGGTCGACTGGTCCTTCGAGTTGATGAGGGCATCGGCGCCGCGGTTGGCGAAATCGACTTCGATGATGTAGTTGACCACGTCGAAGGCCTCGCCCAACAGCGCGATCCGCGCCCGGCGGAAACCCACGGCGTTCTGAATGTCGCCGAACTGGGTATTGCTGGCTGCATTCTGACTGAAGTTGGCCACGTCCATCTGGATGCGGCCACTGGGGACCACGGTCGGCTTGCCCGCCGCCTTCTTCTTGGCCGCCGCTTCCATCTCGGCCGCCCTCGCCAGACGATCCTCCAAGTCGGCCACGCGCCGGGCCAGGTCCTCGGGGGAGCCCGGCGAGGCGGCGGGGGACGCCGCGCTGTCGCCGGCGGCATCGAAGGCCGCCAGGCGGCCGGTCGTCTCCGATTGCGGATCGCCTCCGGCCGGGAACGTTGCCGGCAACCCTTGTCCGCGGGCGCCCGTCACGGCGGCCGACACCGCCGCCGCGAGCACCAAACACCACCAACGGGGAGAGCATCCGTGCATGAAACGACTCCGTTTCTGGTTCGCAGGACGGCCAAGATCGCTGTGCTACGAACTGCACAGCGATCAGCCCTCGGGAGGGCATCGACTGTTCAGAGAAACCGGTGCAAAGCGGATCCCGGGTGCGACCGTCCTCACCCTCTCTTCTGATCGAACCGGGGTACCCGGCAGCTTCGTTAGAGAATCGCTAGAAGGAGCCGTCGCGCGACGGGAGGCCCGGCACAAACGGTACAGACGGAAAAGTCATGCAGCGCGAAGGAGCCGACTGGGAACCGGGACGGGTTGGAAATCCGCCCTACTCGTGAAACCGGGGAGCCCCGTTGTGATTATACCGGCAGGAGCCGCCGGGCCTTGGAGGAGCCGTAGGCGTTTTCCACCAGTGACATCAGATGCAGCGCGTTCTTCGCGTCGTTCACCGCCGGGGCGCGGCCTCGGAGGATGCAATCGGCGAAGTACTCGCACTCGGCCGTGTAGGGATTGACGGCCTTGAAAGGAATCCGCTGGAACTTGCGGGCCACGTCCTTATTCTGAGCGGCGTCGTAGACCGCATCGCCCAGGCCGTAAATTCCTTCCAGCTTGCCATTCTTGCCTTGCCCGATCGTCCCCTCGCTGAGCATCGCCCCTTGGGAGCCGTAGACCTCCAGCCGGGTGCGGCTGGCCTCGTCGGGGATGCAGTAGAAGCAGTCAACCGTGGCCTGGGCCCCCGACTTGAATTCCAGGAGGGTCGTGGAGGCGTCGTCCGACTTGTAGTCCTGCACCAGGGTCGCGGTGAGGGCCGCGATCCGGCGGATCGGGCCGGCGAAGAACTCCAGGAGGTCGTAGAGGTGCGTGGCCATGTCGATCAGGGCCCCGCCGCCGCCGGTCTTCGGATCCTGACGCCACGCCCCGGGGATGCGCGGGTACCAGCACGACAACTGGGCCCGCATGTAGACGATCTTCCCAAGACGGCCCGCCTCGATCAGTTCCTTGATCTTGGCGTGGGCCCCGTGGAATTTCATCATGTAGCCTTCCTGGAGAATCACCTTGTGCTTGCGGCAGGCGGCCACCGCCTCCTTGGCCTGACGGAGGGAGAGGCAAAGGGGCTTCTCGCATAACACGTGCTTGCCCGCCTCCGCTGCCCTGACGATCTGGCTTGCATGGCACGCCACCGGCGAGGCGATGTAGACGGCCTCGACCTCGGGATCGGCCAGCAGATCGTCCTCGCTGGTATAGGCCTTCGCGACGCCGAACGCGGCGGCCACGCGGTCCACGCCCACCGGGTCCATCACCGCCGCCAGCCGGCAGTTCCTGGCCTTGAGCATGCCAGGGATCGTTTTGCGCATCGCAATCCCGCCGGCGCCGAGGACGCCGAGGTTGACTCGTCTTGCCATGGGAAGGCCCTTCCGCAGTGGTTGGTGGTACGTGGCAGAAACACGTCGCTACGAAGCCGAACATGGGGTGAACGCCATTCCGAGTGCTCC
>CAYSGY010000364.1:5187-5930 GCA_964430315.1 uncultured Planctomycetaceae bacterium | reverse complement strand
CCTCCGGTCGCTCTTCTTCGTGGCCCTCGACGAGCAGGACATCGCCGTCAAGCGGATGCACAGTTTCATGGTGCTCCAGCCGGGCGAGAACGTCGGCTGCGTGGGCTGCCACGAACAGCGGAGCACCGCCCCGGAGTTCATTCCCGACCAGTTGGCGTTTCGCCGGCCGCCGAGCCCGGTCGAGCCGATCGCCGACGTGCCCGAAGTGATCGACTTCCCCCGCGACATCCAGCCCATCCTCGATAAGCACTGCGTCGAGTGCCATCGTCCGGAGCGCTACGAGGGCCGGGTCGATCTGACCGGCGACAAGACCGCCATGTACACGATGAGCTACTGGACGATGCAGACCCGGGGCCTGGTCGTCGACGGCCGAAACCAGCCCTACTCCAACCGGCCTCCCTACTCCTACGGCAGCGCCGCCAGCCGCCTGATGAAACTGATCGACGGGAGCCACTACAACGCCAAAGTCTCGCCCCACGAGGCGAAGCGGGTGCGGCTCTGGATCGAGACCAGCGCCACCTACCCGGGCACCTACGCCGCGTTGGGCTGCGGTACTTATCCGGTCCACCTGCCCTACGGGCCGCTTCACCAGCGTTGCGCCAAGTGCCACGGGCGGGAAGTGAACGATCGGTACGGGAAGCGCGTGGTGCTCGATTTCCCGCGGGCATGGGGCGAGCGGGCCGAACCGGTGGCCAACCTCTCCCGGCCCGAGAAGTCCTATGTCCTCCTGGCGCCGCTGGCCA
>CAYSGY010000364.1:0-5177 GCA_964430315.1 uncultured Planctomycetaceae bacterium | reverse complement strand
GCTGCAACTCTGCAAGGAGCCGGTCTTCAAGAACACCGACGACCCGCTCTACCGCCAAACGCTCGCCGCGATCCGCGACGCCCACGACCGCCTCATGGCCGGCAAGCGGTTCGACATGCCCGGCTTCCGCCCCAACGAACACTACCTCCGCGAGATGCAGCGATTCGGCTTCCTTCCCAAGGACCTCAAGCCGACCGATCCGGTCGATTGCTACACCGTGGACCGCGCCTACTGGAACTCGTTCTACTTCCACCCGACGGCAACCGCCAAAGCCGACCTCGACGGGTCGTAGCGGATGCGGTGGGGCGGCCAAGCAGTGAGGACAAGCCAGCGGTTCCGGCCGTCACCGCCTCTACGTCGGATACCCCCGCGCTACCTGCACCACGTTCCTCTTCAAGTCCAGCGACCGCCAGCAGTACCAGGAGCCAACCGTGGCATACGGACGCCACGGCCGGGCGATCTCCAGGCATGTCTTCTTGTCGGGCAGATCGTCCAGGCCGTAGGAGTCTCTGATGGCAGTCCGAACGCCGAGATCATTCACCGGCAACACATCCAGTCTGCCGAGCGAGAAGATCAGGAACATCTCGGCGGTCCACCTGCCGATCCCCTTCACCTGGGTCAGCATCTCGACGACCGCCTCGTCGTCCAGCCTGCCGATCCGATCCAGACGCACGGTGCCGTCCAGGCACTTCCCGGCCAGGTCCAGCAGATAGGATGCCTTCTGCCGGGAGAGGCCGACCGATCGGAGTTGAGGGCCGCTGAGCCCGGCAATTCCCTCAGCGGTCAAGCCGCTGCCGTCCAAGATGCCCTCCAGTCGGCCTCGAATCGTCCTGGCCGCCGCCGTGGAGACCTGCTGCGAAATGATCGACCGGACCAGGACGCTGAACCGGCGTCTTCGCTCGGGCCGGAGCGTGAAGGGGCCAACCGCCTCCATCAGCCGTCGCATGACGGGATCGGAGGCGCGGAGGTGGGCGAGGGCGGTTTCGTGGCGGTTGGACATGAGAAGTACGCGGGCGTCAGGGGCCTCGAAGGGCTGACTCGCAGGCCTGCAACTCGGCGATCGAGAAGCCCTCCCTTCGAGTAACCCAAGCGACCGGAAACCGCAGAGATTCTATCACAGAACGCTGGCGATGGCCAGGAGAAGGACCGTCCGTTTGGCCGTGCGGCGACACGGTGGTCATCGACAGCGCGGCAATCGCGTGCTACAACATGACACGACGGTGAGAGCGGCTCGAGCGCATGCGCCCTGAGGGAATCTGCGGCCCTCCTTCCCGCCGCTTTCTGCGGGAAATCCCGGATCGCCCGTCGCAAGCCTCAGCACCGCCCGCCGGAAATTCAGACACGAACAGGAAACGTGCTATGTGCAGCGCCTCATTTTTGATTCTGGCCAGCCTTGCCGTGGCGGAGCCGCAGGTCGTCGTGGAGACCGACTTCGGGCGTCCCGGCAAGTCGTTTGAGTCCCTGGTCGCCGCGAAGGGCGTCCGCATCACCGGCCGCCTGGCGGAGGGCTGGAGCGACAACACGAGTTGGAAGAGCAACGTGGTGGCCGACTACGGGCAGGGGAACGAAGGCGGGCGGCGGTTCCTGCGCGTCGAGCAGACCTCGGGGGATGGCCTGCAATTCATGCACCGGCTGACCGGAATGGAGAAGGTCCACGGCTATTATCGCCTCACGCTCACCGCCCGCAGTCTCACGGGCCTTACGCTTGGCGTGCGCGACATCGGCGCGCCTTATCGCACGCTGTCGTCGTTCCGTCCGGCAACCGACGGCCAGTGGCGCGATTTCTCCTACGATTTCCGCCTTGCTCCGCATCCCCAGGAAGTGGCCCTGGTCGTCTACTTGGCGGGCAACGGCCGGCTGGACCTGGAGAAGCTCAAGTTGATCCGGCTCTCCGAAGAGGACCTGATCGCCGAGATCAAGGCGAAGCACCCCACCGCCGGTTCGGGCAACCTGGTGAATGCGTCGGTGTTTCCGCTGGGACTGCAAAGCGGCTGGTCGATCGACCGCGACTGCTCCGACGGCGATCAGGTGCAGGTCGATAGCGATCCGAAGGTCATGGGCCCGAGCGGTTACTCGTCGCTGAGGATCCACGCCCCCGCCAAGGAGATCCGCCTCTACAGCGCGCCCTTTGCCGTTCCGTGGAGCTTCGAGACCCACGTGGTCAGCGTCTCAGCGCGCGGCGACTGGGAGGGCGCCCTGATGGTGACGGGCGGCCACGGCCGGGTGTGCGCGACGCTGCCGCTGAAGTTGTCGGGCGACCGATGGAAGCGGGTCGAATTGCCCTTCAAGCCGATCCTGCTCGCCCCCTCGCACACGATGCGGCTGGAGGGAAAGGGCACCCTGTGGCTGGACGGGCTGCAAGTGGAACATGCGGCCAAAGCCTCGGCCTATGCGCCGCAGAAGCCGATGGAAGTCTCCTTCGCCCTTCCGGCCTCGGATGCCGCCGAGGCACGCGTGCAGTTCTCCGACGAACCGACGAAGATCCACTTTGCGGTCGTGGGCAAGGCCCCGGGGGCGGTACTCCAGAGCCGGCTCGTGACGATCTACGGCGACGAGAAACGCCTCCCGCCGATCGACCTGGGAACCGCGAAATCGGGCGTCCTCACCTACGAGCCCTTCCCGGTCCACCGCCTCGGGCCCTACCGCCTGGAGGCCTGTGTCGTCGATGCGTCCGGGCAGCGGGTCAGCCCGTTCAACGAAATCGTCTTCTACCGCCTGCGCCGGCCGCGGTACTGGGGCAAGGATGCACCCGATTCGCTGTTCGGCACGCACACCTTGTCGACCAACCGCCACCTGACGATGGCCAAGGCGGTGGGCATCAACTGGGTCCGCCTGCACGACGCCGGAACCGAGTACATCGGCTGGTCGTTTCTTGAACCCGAAAAAGGCAAATGGCAGTTCCGCGATGCCGACCTCCGGCGCTACCGCGATCATCACCTGAAGATCCTGGGGCTCTTGTCCACGACCCCGGGCTGGGCCAGCCATCTCGGCAGGCCCGCCACCGGCTACTTCGACCGCTATCTCGAACCGCTCCGCATGGACGACTGGGCCAATGCCGTGCGCACCATCGTCGGCCACCACCGCGGGCTGATCGACTGCTACGAGATCTGGAACGAGCCGTGGGGGAGTTCCTTCTGGAGTCTCAAGGTCGATCCGAAGCGTGGGCCCCAGGGGAACGAGCGTTTCGTGCCCAGCGAGACGCCGTCGAAAGACTATGCCCAGTTGCAGAAGGTCGCCTACCTCGCCGCGCACGACGTATTCCCCCAAGTCACCATCGTCGGGTTCAACACCTATGGCGGCGAGAACGGCACGAAATGGACCAAGGACGTGCTGGCCTTCGGGGGCATGGAGACGTGCGATGCCGTCTCCTACCACCATTATGAGAACGGGCTGACCGGGTTCCCGGACGACCCCACGGAGAAGGCATACAGGGCGGCCGTGGGGCCGATCCTCGAGAAACTGGGGCGCGTGCCGAAGCCGGTCTGGATGTCGGAGGGGGCGCCGCTGTCGGGCGACGTCTCCAGCGGCTTCTACCGTTACACGTTGCCCTACGAGAACACCAACGACAACTGGCGGATCGCCGACCGGCTGGCGCGCTTCGTCATCACCCGCAAAGCCAACGGCGAGGCGCACCAGTTCCTGTATACCATGCACGGCCACAGCACGTTCGGCGGGAGCGTGGAGTGGACCACCCTGGTCACGGCCGAAGGCTTCCTGCATCCCTCGGCGGCGGCCCACAGTGCGATGGCGTGGCTGCTGGAGGATACCAAGTTCGTCAAACGCGTGGCACTCGCGGAAGGCGTCTACGCGTACGTCAACGCGGGGCCACTCTACGCGGTAGCGGCCATCACCTCGGGCCAGGCCCATGCGGCCTACAAGCTGCCCGCGGCAACCGGCGTCCGGTGGTTCGACCTGTTCGGCAATCCCGTCGCACCGGGCACAACGATCGATGACCGCGTGCATTACGCGCAGTGCGGCGAGGGGTTGGCGAAGCTACTCTCGGCGCTCGGAGTGAAGTGATCCCGGCCCGTCGGCCATTTCTGGTTCATCCGACGGAAGCGTACCTGGGCCGACGACGTCGGCCGAAGTGCGGCTGCGCCGCAGGCTAGGTGGCCCTGGGCGGGTAACCGCCCAGGGCCACCTAGCCCGGGGGTCTGGGGGCCGCGCCCCCAGGTACGCTCCAGCCCCGTGAACCCCATGGCAGATGGACCCAACCCCCCACGTGTGCCTAATTCGGCGGCATGAGCCATACCACAGACTGGCATTTAACCACCTCACCGAAGGGCCGTCCCTCGGTATCGCTCGTCATACGTCAGCTTGACGGGATCATTCGTCGCCAACCACAAGCCCAAAGCGCAAGCGAGGGAGGGGCTTCGAGTTGCCCTTGCTTGCGTTTCGGGCTGGTTGGACGCACGGGACCTCGAAATCTCCGAGGCGTGAACAATCCGGGTCTGGCGGTCCCCTTGCCGCGTCCGCAGCGGCGTTTGGCGAATGCTATACTTTGATGGCCGTTCCGATTCTGGGTGCGAAAACCCCTTTGGAATGCAACGACTTGTCGCCGCTTTCCTTTGGCCGATAACATGCTGCGACGGTCGAAAGCGGCGACAAGTCGCCGCGGCGCATCTGCCGCGTTTCGCACCCAAAGCCGGAACAACCTTTTTTCTCAACGATGCGTTGCGATCGGTTTCCCCGTGACCTATCCGCCACGTTTGCCTGCTTCTGACAAGGGTGCCCTGTGAGCCAAGAAGGCCGAATCCTTATTGTCGGCGACAGGCCGGAGAACGTGGACATTCTTCGCCGGCTTCTGCGCAAGGACTACGAGATCCACGCCGCGGCAACTTGCGAAGAGACGCGGTTGAAGATCACGGCCTATCAGCCGCAACTGGTGCTCATCGACATTGCGGCGCCCGGCATGGACGGCTGCGTGGCATGCAGGCGGATCAAGAGCAGCCCGATCGGCCAACTGGTGCAGGTGATCCTCGTGTCCGACAAGGGGTCGGCCGCCGAGCGGGTCCGAGGGTACGAGGCGATGGCCGACGATTACCTCGTGAAGCCTTTCACCCACGACGAACTGCTCTCGAAGGTTCGCGTTCACGTCCGCCTGGCGAATACCCAAGTGCAACTCATGAGTTTCTGTTGCGAAAAGGGTGTTTTGGGTGTTGCTCGTTGGGGCGAAC
>CAYSGY010000363.1:0-5953 GCA_964430315.1 uncultured Planctomycetaceae bacterium | reverse complement strand
CCAATGCAACGCTACAGGGAGGAAATGGTGGGCGTTGCCCACCCTACTTCACTCCACGTCCGGCCTTCGTCGCGGCTGAACATCACGAGGCTGGTGCCGCTGCGTCTGTTCTCGCGCATGATGCAGCAGAGTTCGTCACCGGCGAAATCAAATCTGCTCAAATCTGATATCTGCAATTCTCAATTTGATATGATCGAATTTCACGTTTGCGGCCGGTTGATCTTGAGTTGCGTGATAATCCGATCGACGTCAAACACGCAGCCGCCCCAGGTGCCGCCGCTGGCTTGTTGTAGGGCGGCCCAGAGGCGGGTCTCGTCGGGGAGTTGGGGATCGGGCGAGAGGCCGGGGTGCGGCGGACGCTCGGCCAGGATCCGCGCGGCCTCTTCCGGGGTGAATTCCCCGGAGATGTCGCCCACCAGATCCACGCTTCCTTCCAGCGTGTTGCGGTCGATGACGATGCGGATGCGGTCGCCGTCGCGGAGTTTGCCGATCGGGCCGCCGGCCAGGGCTTCGGGGGCGACCAGGCCGATGCACGCCCCGGTGCTCACGCCGGAGAACCGGGCGTCGGTCACTACGGCCACCTCCCGTCCCCAAGAGAGATGACGTAGTGCCGACGTGATCTGGTAGATCTCCTCCATGCCGGACCCCAGCGGCCCGCGACCCATCAGCACGAGCACGTCGCCCGGCTGAATCGGCCGAGCGCCATGACCCTTGACCGCGGCCACCGCGTCGGTCTCACGGCA
The DNA here is from genome assembly GCA_964430315.1 of uncultured Planctomycetaceae bacterium. Classification (GTDB taxonomy): domain Bacteria; phylum Planctomycetota; class Planctomycetia; order Pirellulales; family Thermoguttaceae; genus CALFBP01. Next base: position 5,210 of record CAYSGY010000363.1, on the reverse strand, counting down.
GAAGACCCTCGCCGGACCGGTCTTGCGATAGACGCCGTCGGCGTCGATCACCCGCGCGTCGATCGCGGTGCTCTTGATGACCGAGCCGGCCGGGGCGAGGTTGCCGCGGGGAAAGCAGACCGTGCTGGTCATTCCCACTTGCCTGGCCCGAGCGGGGCTGAGGATCACGTCGTCGGGATCTATGCCGTCCTGCTCGCGGAGCCTGCGGCGCAGGGCCTCGCGGCGAGGCGACTGCTCCCACCAGCGGAGTACCTCGCCGAGGCTCATGCCGGCCACGCTGCGGGCCTCCAGGTCCAACAGCCCGAGGTCGCGGAGATGGAGCATGACCTCCGGCACTCCACCGGCCAGATAGACCCGGAGCGTGGGGTGATTCACCGGGCCGTTGGGCAGCACGTCGACCAATCGCGGCACGCGGCGATTCACTTCGGTCCAGTCGTCGATCCCGGGCCGCGGCAACCCCGCGGCAAATGCGATCGCGGGAAGATGGAGGATCAGGTTGGTCGAGCCTCCCAGTGCCGCGTGAACGACCAGGGCGTTGCGGACCGACGCCTCGCTGACGACGTCGCGGACCGTGACGCCGCGGGCGGCCATGTCGAGCACGGCCAGGGCGCTGCGCCGCGCCATGTCGAGCCAGATTGGCTGGCCCGACGGGGCCAACGCCGAGTGCGGCAACGCAAGCCCAAGGGCCTCGGCGACCACCTGGGCACTGGCCGCCGTGCCAAGAAAATGACATCCGCCGCCGGGCGACGCACACACGCGGCAGCCGAGCACGCAGGCATCCTCCAGCGACAACTCGCCGCGGGCAAACCGGGCCCCGATCGACTGGATCTTGCCCGTGTCTTCGCCATCGGTGCTTGGCAACGTCACGCCGCCGGGCACGAGCACGCCGGGCAGGCCTCCGAGGCTTACCAGCGCCATCATCATGGCCGGTAAGCCCTTGTCGCACGCGGCCACGCCGAGGATTCCCCGGGCCGTCGGGATCGAGCGGACCTGGCGCCGCAGCACGCTGGCCGCGTCGTTGCGGTAGGCGAGGCTGTCGAACATGCCGGGCGTGCCCTGGGTGCGGCCGTCGCACGGGTCGGTGCAGTAGGCCGCGTAGGGAACGGCCCCCGCCCGTTTCAATTCCTCGGCCGCGGCCCGGATCGCCAGCCCCAGTTCAAAATGTCCGGTGTGATACCCGAGGGCAATGGGCGTCCCGTCCTCGGCCCGCATGCCACCGAGTGTGCTGAGGATCACGAACTGCGAGCCCGCCAGGTGCGAAGGCTCCCAGCCCATGCCGGCGTCCTCGGTCATGCCGAAGGCATCGCCGCTAGGCCGATGGAGCAGCATGTCGGCCGTGAGCGGAAGCCGCCCCCGCGGCCCGGGGGCACGGGTCACGACGTCGTAGAGGGCGGGGTCTTGGGAATCGAGGAGGGAATTGTTCTGCATGAGCGTCTCGGATGGAAATGAGATAGAAGGACGGTGGATGCTCGAGGGCGCGTCACGCCCACGGGCTGCACCCCGTGGGCTACTCTCCGTGGCGTTGCACGCGGCAATCGATACGTCGATTCGCGTCACGACTCCCCCGCGTCCGGCTTGCTCCACTTCCACACCCAGGCCCCTTCCTGCGTGTGCCCCAGGATGTAGCGGTACACGTTGACCTGGTGCTGGCGGTTCGACACGCGCAGGGCCTTGCCGCGTTTACCCCAAAGCTTGCCTTTCCAGCCCCGGTCTCGCAAGACGAACCAGGCGTGACGTTTCGCAATGCCGGACCACTCTCGGGCTTTCCCGAACGGCAGCTTCGCCAAGATATGAAGGTGCTGCCCGCCGACGCTCATACACAAGACGAATGCCCCGAGTTCTTGGAGACGGTCGCGTAGGGCCTCGCCCACGACCGGACGGAGACAGTCTGGTACACATACCGGCGCACATTTCAGCGACTCCCGGCTGCGTCGCTCGCGTTCCGCGTAGCGGCCCTCGGGAGGCGGATTCTTGTAGTCGCCCTCTACGTGTTCGCGATGGTGACGGGTGCGAAACCCCCGGGGATCGCCGTAGAGCCAGGAGCCGTAGGTGCTCAGGATGAGGTGGTGCCAGCATGGCGATTGGTCGGGCATGGGGGTTCCCTCCGGCAACCGATTCTCCCATTCCAAGCCCACGGGTTGCAACCCGTGGGCTTCCTTCCGTTCGCAATGAGGAAGCACAGATTCCAACAACACCGCGCTCAAGAGAATCCTCCGCGGCGTCGCCAGACCAACCATGCCACGACTCCAACCGCCGCGCCTCCGAGGTGCGCGAGGGACGAAACGTTGCTGATGCCCGAGATCTGCTCGGCGACCCCCACGAACTGAAACAGGATCCAGAGGACCAGCGCGACCCACGCGGGCAAGTAGAGCCAGCGAAACCTGTAGACGTAGCCGACGAAGAATCCGAGCCGAGCGTGCGGGAACTGGAGTGCGTAGAAGACGATCACGCCGGAGATGCCCCCGCTGGCGCCAACGCACGGGATGTCGGCCCTCGGCTCAACCAGGACGTGCAGGAGGGCTGCGCCCAGCGTGGAGAGCAGCAAGAGTGCGACGTAGCGCCAACGCCCAACATAGTCTTCCACGTTGTCGCCGAAGATCAGCAGGAAGTAGACGTTCCCCACGAGGTGCCAGATGCCCGCATGGATGAAGAAACTGGTCAACGACTTGCCCGCGCCGCCGTGGAAAAACTGTGAAGGGATGAGCCCGAACTGTTCGATCGCCGCCTCGAGATGGCCGGCGGTTGCGGCGAAGATCAGCACGAGCAGTGCGGCCAGTCCCCAGGTGACCCACGGCCAGGCGCGGAGCGGATCAACCTCCTCCTCCACCGGCATCCCGAGCATTGCAGGGATCCACTTCCAGGGATCGTCGGGGGGAGGCCCTTCAATCTGCGTTTCCATCTGCTGCCTGTCCCATTCCTCCGCGTGCTTGATTCGGGCCATCGCGACCTTTTCGCGGGACTCCATGGGCAAGTCGGGTTCGACGCGCTCCCGCGGCGCCGGCGGGAGCGACTCGAACTCATGGGGATCGAACCAGACGAACTGGCACCGCCGACAAACGTCCAGCCGCATCTCGCGGCCCCCGAACGTACCCGCGATCTCCTGCATCCGGCGCTGGCACACCGGACACCTCTTGGCGGACGGGGCCGACGCACCCTCCTTCGGCGACCAGAGATGACGTACACATGCCTGGCCCGCCGCACGTCGCACGACGGAGACCGCGGCCGCACGGCCGCCGCATCCCGGACACACGTAGGAGCCGCCCGCCGCGCCTTTCGTCTGGACCAAACGACGCCGACATGCCGGACACGTAAGCATACTGCCGCTCCTTGCGAACGAACCCTAGGCAAGCACCTGGCTCAGGAACCGCTGCGTCCGTTCCGTTTGCGGATGATCGAGCACCTGGTCGGGCGGGCCTTCTTCGATCACCTTGCCGGCGTCGAGCACGACGATCCGGTCGGCGGCCCGGCGGGCGAAGCCAATTTCGTGGGTCACGACCACGAGCGTCAGCCCCTCGCGTTTCAGGGCTTCGAGCACGGCCAGCACTTCACCCTTCAACTCCGGGTCCAGGGCGCTGGTGATTTCGTCGCACAAGAGCCCGCGCGGCTGCATGGCCATGGCCCGGGCGATCGCCACCCGCTGTTTCTGGCCACCGGAGAGTTCACGCGGATACGCCCCGGCGCGATCGGCCAATCCGACGCGGGCCAGGAGGTCCATCGCGCGGTCGCGGGCCTCGGTCTTCGACAGTCCGAGCACGCGCCGCGGCGCCTCCACGAGGTTGCCCAGCGCGGTCAAGTGCGGGAAAAGCTGGAAATCCTGAAAGACCATGCCGACCAACCGGCGGACCTCGTGCGACGCCTCGGCATTGGTGCGGCCGTTGCCGGGCCGGAGCACGTGAGGCCCTACCCGGATTTCGCCCGCATCGAACGTCGTCAGCCCGTTGATCGCGCGGAGCAGGGTCGACTTGCCGCCACCGCTCGGACCGATCACGGCCACGGTCTCGTGGGCCGCGACCGCGAGACTCACGCCGTCCAGCACGGTCCGCCGGCCGAACCGTTTCGCCACGCCGTCGATCGCCACGTCGAGCGGTCCCATTACAGATGTCCCTTTCCCCAACGCCTCTCCAAGTACCGCGACAGATAGCCCAGCGGCACCGACATCACCAGGTAGAGCGCCGCCGTGGCCAGGCCGATCTCCAGGTACCGCATACTCGACTTGGCGAGGATCTGGTACTGCTTCGTGAGTTCCACCACGGCGATGACGCTCACGAGGCTGGTGTCTTTGAACAGGGCGATGAAATCGTTGGTCATGGGCGGGAGGATGACGCGGAGGGCCTGCGGCAGGATGATGCGGCGGAAGGTGAGCCACGGCGACATGCCCAGCGAGGCCGCCGCCTCCCATTGCCCCAGCGGAATCGAGCCGATCCCCGCCCGGTAAATCTCCGCCTCGTAGGCCGCGTAGTTCAGCCCGAACCCGAGCACCGCCGCCGAGAACGCCGAGAGCATGAGGGCGTCTTCGAGCCCGTAGTTCTTCGAGATCACGGGCAGGCCGTAGTAGAGGAAGTACAAGAGCAGCAGCACGGGGATGCCGCGGAAGAACTCGACGTAGGCCGTGGCCGCAAACCGCACGGGCCACGGCCCGTAAAGACGGCAAAGCGCGATCGGCAGGCCCAGGGCAATCGCCAACAGCATGCCGAGCACCGACAACTGGATGGTGACGCACGCCCCTTGGAGCAACAGCCAAAGGCAATCCGCCCAACTCCAGTGCCGGCGGGATTCGAGTTGCACGTCGGTCGTCGGCGCGTCGGCGAACAGGGCGGCCTGGTCGTCGTTCCAGATCCCCCATTTTTCATAGATTCGCCGCAGCACACCCTGCTGGGCGAGCCGGGCCAGGGCCGCGTCGAACTGCTGCGCCAGGGCCTGTTGGTCCTTGCGGAACCCGATCGCATAGGAACCCGCGGCCGTCGGCTCGCCGACGAACTTCAGCTTCGGATTCGGCTTGGCATAGCAGACCGCGATCGGCAGGTCCAGGAGCACCGCGTCGATGCGGCCCAATTCCAGATCCACGTAAGGCTCGACCTGGCTGTCGTAGACCCTCTTGGGAATCGCGAGCTTATCCAGGAGCCGTTCGGCGGCCGTGTCTTCCAGCGTGCCGACCTTGGCGCCGATCGCCTTGCACTCGTCGAGTGAGCGGAACCGGGTCTCGTCGGCCC
>CAYSGY010000362.1:0-5956 GCA_964430315.1 uncultured Planctomycetaceae bacterium | reverse complement strand
CGAGGAGGACCGGCAGATGTGCCGGGCCATCGGGCAGCACGGGGCGGCGCTCCTGGCCGACGGCGAGGCGGTCCTGACCCACTGCAACGCCGGCGGGCTGGCCACTTCCGACTACGGTACGGCCCTGGCGGTGATCTACGCGGCGGTCGAGTCGGGCAAGCGGATCCACGTCTATGTCGATGAGACCCGGCCGCTCCTGCAAGGCGCCCGGCTCACCGCCTGGGAACTCATGCGGCGGGGGATCGACGCGACCCTCATTTGCGACAACATGGCCGCCCAGGTGATGCGCGAGGGTCGCGTGCGGGCCGTGGTCACCGGGGCCGACCGGATCGCCGCCAACGGCGACGCGGCCAACAAGATCGGCACCTACGGCGTCGCCCTGCTGGCCGCTGCCCATGGAATTCCGTTCTACGTGGCCGCCCCCACCAGCACGTTCGACCCGGCCATCGCCAGCGGCGAGGAGATCCCCATCGAGCAGCGGGACCCTCGCGAGATCACCCACGGCTTCGGGCGCCAGACGGCTCCCGACGGCATCCGGGTCTACAACCCCGCCTTCGACGTCACCCCGGCCCGGCTCATCAAAGCCCTGATCTGCGAGCGGGGCGTGATCGAGCCGGTCACCAAGGAGCGGATCGCCGCCGTGGTGAGCAGGCCTTCGTGAAACGAGAATCGGAAAACAGAAGGGCGGGAGCGGCACGCTCGCGCGGAACGCGTGAAGGCTCGTGTGAAACAGACTCCAACAGTCCCCCTGTGGCACGCGCGGCTGGCCGAGACAGGTTCATCGGGTTGACATCGACTTCTCTCGTTGCCTGAGCAACTCACGAATCTTCGTCCCCAGCACGCGATCGTCCTTCAGCGACTCGAAGACCTGCAAGTCCGCGTCACGTCCCTGTTTGGAGTATTGCTCCAACGCGAGTTTTCGCAGTTCGTCCGGATTGTCGCGATCCAGAGCGATCGCCGAGATCACGTCGAATCGCTTGTGCTCGGCCGCCTTGCGAAGCGCGTTGGATCGCACACCGATATCGTCTGTCTTGTCCTGCATGATCGTATAGACAGGGTCTGTCAGTTCCTTTGCGGCCAACGCATCCACTGCGGCATTGCGGACTTTCTTATCATCGCTTGTGTCCTTGGCGACGGCGACAAGAAGCTCGGCTTGCGGCAAACGGCGCATGCACCGCAGCAGTTCTGCGCGAACGTCCGCAGCTTCCGTCTTATCCTTGGCGATCCCTGTCATGCGACTGATCTCGTCTTGGGCAAGCTGGTCGTCGAGCGCGGACAGAATGGTGCATCGCAGTTGCGAGGGCGATTGCCGGTTACACACCAGGGACAAGAGAACCGGTCGACCAGGCGCGTACTGCCTGCGCACGAGCCCCCAGCATGCCCCCTTTCGAAGCACCAATGGGTACTTCACCTCGTTCTGGAGGACTTCCATCAAGATCCCGTCGACCGACGGGCCGGCTCTCGGCTGATCCCACGCGAGAACCAGGAATTGCGCCCGCCACGCGAGCGGCTTTGCAACGTCGTCAATCTCCGACTGGATCGAGGCTTCCGTCAACGGAATGAACTGGGGGCGATCGCATCGCTTCTCGTACTTCTCCGCTCCGGGCTGCTGCGCGACCGCAACGAGCACGCACGCCGGGGCCGTTGGATCGTCGCGAGGGTAACAGACCGGACCAATATGAAAGATGCCATAATCTGCCTTGGATTTGACTTCCTTTGTGAACGTCGCGCCGCACTTGACTTCCCACTCACACTTGAACTGATCCCCCTCCTTAATCTCCGTGGGTTCCCAGAGGGCTTCTTGCCCGTTGACGGTCCAGTGCGCCGCCGCGTTCCCGATAGTGATTGAATTCGAGAACAGCCAAAACGCCGTTCGAGAACCGCTCTTGTCTTTGGGCAGGTTGAAACACCTGAAAGGCACGCCGGGGTGTCTGTGCCGGTTCAATGCCTCCGGGCATAGACCCACCGACGAGGAATCCTGAATGGCGCCGCCGAGCGCCGCGGTGACGAGCCCCTCCCCCCCGGAATGCTCGGCGAAGACCACGTCGGGAAGGACCACCCATGTCTTGCTTCCGGAGTTCTTCAGGGCGACCTTCGTCGTCCATTCATTCGGCGTCGCGGCAAACCCACTCGATCCGGGGCGGAACGTCCAGGCCACGGACGGTTGGAGACCGGCTGCCGCGACTGCTGTCTTCTCGCCGGCCCGCTGGAACTCGGCTTTGGTGACCGCTGTCCTCTCACCGGCCTCCCCTCCCGTCAAGGCAGTCGCCGGCCGAGTAAACGAACGGACGAGAATCGCCAGCAACACCAGCAACGGCACCGCGCCGCCAATTCCGATCAGCAAGTACGTCTTTCGGGTCGATCTTGTGCGACGCGGTCGCGACAAGAGAGGACCAGGCGGCAGCCCGGGCGGCAACTCGGCCTCGAATTGGCTCCACAAGTCGTCTTGGCTGCCGCGAGGAGGTGACGGTGACAAGGACCCCGGCGCCGATAACCCCACCGCGTCGAGAGGGAAAGGCGACGGTTGCTGCATCGCGCGTCGCCACGACTGCTCCTGCTCATAACACCTCCGATGATACAACCTGCCGTGGGAGCCTTGGACTTGATCCCCGTCTGTGTCGAAACTGTTGCCACACACGACGCAGAGTCGCGCGGGGGAGTGAGCGGGTGCCGCAATCTCGGGCGGCGAGGAGGCACCGGGCTTGACCGGCAGCCGGTTTCGGGTCTGGCATCGTGGGCACTTCACGTTCCGGCCAGCATACTCATCCTTCGCCACGAGCACTTTCCCGCAGTTGCTGCAACGAACCTGGACGGTCATGGCTGAGTCCTCCAGTGCCCGCGGTCGTCTGTTGCCGGGACAGAGTGAAGTCCCCTCGAATCCGACTCCCCGACCATCATAAGTGGGCGAGCACGACACTCAAGAGTTAGCTTGTGCATGCTGTTGGGAATTCGTAGCGAGTCTGGGGGACTAGGGGAAGGCAGTGCTCCAAAACGAAGTTGAAGACGTTGTCGAGGTGGGGCGAGCGGAGCCGGAGGGCTGTCGCCCCTCCGCCGCCAACCACGACGGCCGGCAATCACCTTCGCTGGAGAATGGCCGCCAACTCGGGCCTGGACCTCACGCCCAGTGATGCACGCCGCCCACGAATTTGGGGTCTCTCCAATACCCCCGGGGCTGGCCAAGGGTTGGGCCGGTGCCTACAATCATGGACGAACGGGCTTGGCAGACCCGCCAGTTACCTAACCAACGATGAGGAGGTGGACCATGATGACGTTCATTCTGTTGGGCAAGTACACGATGGACGGGCTCAAGGGCATGAATGCCCAGCGCACCGAAGACGCCGTCGAGGCCATCGAACAGTGCGGCGGCGAGGTCGAGGCGATGTACGCGACGCTCGGGCCGCACGACCTGATCTTCGTGATCTCCTTCCCGAGCATCGACGACGCAATGAAGTGCTCGGTCTTCCTCAGCCGGATGACGGGCATCACCTTCAACACCTGCCCCGCCGTCCCCGTCGAACAGTTCGACCAGATCATGTCGGAGACCTGAGAGGGAGGATGAAGATGATGATCCACACGTTGTGCGCCCTTGTCGGTGCGCTGGGGATTTCCGCCGAGGCGAAGGTTGACGACCTCCGCGTGTTGCCGGACAAGATCGACGAGGTCGCGCCGGCGGGCATGATGCACGCTTACTGGATGCGGCAGGTCGACGAGGCGGTGAGCCGCCGTGCCGCCGAGTTCGAGAAGTTGGTCCGCGACGGGACGCCCAGGCCGCCGAAGTCGGCCGCCGGCAAGGCGAAGGCCGCCGCGAAGAAAGGCACGGCCGCCGCCGACCAGCCCGTGAGGGACCCCGCCGAGGTGTGGACCTCATACCAGCAGCGGATGCGGAAGCTCTTTGTGGACCAGCTCGGCGGCTTTCCGCCGCGCACGCCGCTGGAGCCGCAAATCGTCGGCCGGATCCCGTGCGACGGCTACACCGTCGAAAAGGTCATCTTCCAGAGTCAGCCCCGGCACTACGTCACGGCGCTGTTCTACCTGCCGCAAGGCAAACCGCCGTTTCCCGGCGTGCTCGTGCCGTGCGGGCACAGCGACAACGGCAAGGCCATGGACGTGTATCAGCGGGCGTGCCTCGTCCTGGTGAAGAACGGCTTCGCCGTGCTTTGCTACGATCCGATCGACCAGGGGGAACGGTTCCAACTGCTCGACCCGCAGGGCAAACCCCCGGTCCGTGGCACGATGGCGCACTGCCTGGCGGGCGTGGGGAGCATCCTGGTGGGCCGCAACACCGCCACGTTCCGCATCTGGGACGGGATGCGGAGCCTCGACTACCTGGCCGGCCGGCCCGAGGTCGATCCCAAGCGGCTCGGCTGCACCGGCAATTCCGGCGGCGGCACGCTTTCCAGCTATCTCATGGCCCTCGACGACCGCATTTACTGCGCCGCGCCCGCGTGCTACCTCACGTCCATGAAGCGCCTGCTGGAGACCATCGGCCCCCAGGACGCCGAGCAGAATCTCTTTGGCCAGGCGGCCTCCGGCATGGACCACGCGGACTACGTCTGCATGCGCGCCCCCAAGCCCACCCTGATGTGCTGCGCCACCAAGGACTTTTTCGACATCCAGGGGGCTTGGGACACCTGCCGCTCCGCCAAGCGCGTGTTCGGCAACCTCGGATTTCCCGAGCGGCTGGACCTCGTCGAGGCCAACGAGGAGCACGGCTACACGCCCCTCCTGCGCCAGACGACCATCCGCTGGATGCGCCGCTGGCTCTTGGGGAAGGACGACCCCGTGATGGAGGGGGACTTCGACGTCCTCGCGGAGGAGGAGACCCAGTGCGCCCCCGGCGGCCAGGTATTGAATATTGAAGGGGCGCGGTCGGTCTACGACCTGAACCGCGACCAACTGGAGTCCCTGAAGAAAGCGTGGCGGAAGCCCGAGGCTGCGGAGCTGGCCGCGCTCATCGGCGCGGCGGAGACCGCGGACGGCACCGTCCCCCCGGTATGGGAGGAGACGGCGGGGACCTGGGAGGGATGCGCCGTTCGGCGGCTGGTGCTCCAGCCCGAGCCGGGTGTGTTTGTTCCCGCCGTGCGGGTTACCCCCGCGTCCGTCACCGGTCTCCGGATTGTGGCCTGCCGGGACGGGAAGGCTGCGTGGCTGGGCAGGGCGGACGCGCTGCGCGCGCTGGTGGGGCGGGGGGAGGACGTGCTGATGGTGGACCTGCGGGACACGGGGGAGACCTTCTCCGTCTCCGCCCACAAGGCATGGGATGACCCCTTCGGCGGCAACTGGCAGACCTTTTTCCGCGCCTACCTGCTGGGGCGGTCCCAGACGGGCATGTGGGCTTCGGACCTTGTCTGCTGCGCCAACTACCTGACCGGCGGGAGGGAAGGGGAGACCTGCCGGATCACGGCGACGGAAGGGTTCGTCATTGCCGCCCACTGCGCGGCGGTGCTGGCGCCCGGGCGGATCGCCGGGGTGGACGCCCAAGCGCCGCCCCGGACCTGGGAGGAGACGGTCCTGTCCGGAGGGACGGAGCACCCGGATTTGTCCACCGTCGTTCACGGCATGCTCAACGTCTGTGACTGGCCCGCGCTGGCACGGCCATGACGGGGAAGGAATAATCACCATGCGCATCACACGGCGGGTCTTCTGCGGGGCGGCGTTTGCCGGGCTGGCGGGGTGCGCGCGCGGCGCGCGGGCGGCGGGGACCGCGGAGAAGCCGCCGTTCCCGCTGGTGGACCTGCATGTACATTTGGACAACAGCACGGTGGACCAGGTGCTGGCGCTGTCCGCCGGGCGCGGCGTGAAATTCGGCATCGTGGAGCACGCGGGGACCAGGCAGGCCGCGGGGACCCGTGTGCTCGACCTCAAGCCCAAGCGGCCGGAGGGGGGGATCGCGCGCATGCTTCTGGAGGTCGGGATCAAGGAGCACACCGTCGAACGGACGACGCTCTTCGATGCC
>CAYSGY010000361.1:0-5977 GCA_964430315.1 uncultured Planctomycetaceae bacterium | reverse complement strand
CCCCCAGCCCCTCTCTCCCGCGAAGCGGGAGAGGGGAGAGTGGGGCGAGGTTAGTCGATATCGCGGACTTCCACCAGCGTGTGGGTCACCAGGGCATCGCCTTCGCGGTAGGTCTCGCCGGTGATCGCGGGGATCACTTTCAGGACCTTGAGGACCACGCGAACCTGGTCCATCACGCTCGCCTTGCGGGCCTTCGGCTTGCGGGGTTCCGGCTTCTTGCCTTCGGCGGCCTTTTTCTCGGCGGGCTTCTTGGCGTGGACCGGCTTGGCCGAGTCCTCTTTCTTGGTTTCGGGCTTGGCCGCCTTGGGGGGCCGCTTGCCCTTGGGCGTCTCGCCCGCGCTGGGACGATCCTCCGGCACCGCCTGACGCACCGCGAATTCCACCCACGGCGTGGCCGCATCGACCAGGCCGGCCCAGTGGAAGGACGCGGCCATGGCACGCGGGCGAGCCGGGTCGGCGAGCACGCCGCGGAAGGCGGGCGGGGTGGGGGTCAGCAGCCGGGTCGCATGGGCGTCGGTCACGGCCACCACGCCCACGTGGTCCGATAGCCCGAGGCTCACCACGAGTTCCTTGGTCAATCCCCACTCCTCGGGAAACTCAAAGGTGTACAACGTGCCCGAGCCGGTCTGCGACGTCTTGGGCTCGGGAATGGCGATCGGGGGGATATCGCTCGGATCGGGGACGACCTTGCGCATCGTCTCCACCCCCTCGTTGAACAGGTTGCGGTATTCGGCCATGGCCTTGCGCAACGCCCGGGCGTCGCTCACGCCGAAGACCAGGGCCGGCTCGACCATCGGCATGGCCCGGTCCATGGCCGGAAGCTCCTTGTGGAACTGACGGCTCTTGAACCTGGCGTCGATCACCAGCCCGAACTGCTCGTCGGCCAGGGCCCGGATGAGCGTTCGATTCGCCTCGTCCAGCCGCTTCACGAGCGGGGCGAAGAGCCGCTCGGCCTTCTTCAGTTTCTCCCGGTCGTCGGCCGGAATCTGGGGCAACCCGAACTCCTCGAAGTAGTGATAACCCCGTCGGACCCACTTGACCAGGAGGTCGTAGTCGCCCACAGAACTCCGCGAGCGGCCCAACAGGGCCAGGATCGGCTTGCCGCCGACGTGCTCGATTAGCGAGAGGGCCTTGCCGGCGTCGACCTGCCGGAGATCGCCCCAGGCGTAGGAATAGCCCTCCATGCCCTGCCCGGTGAGGAAGGCGAACGACAGGACCGCCCCGGCCTCGGCATCGATCGACTTCAGGTCCTTGGTCAAGTCGGCGATGTCCTTGTGGATCTCATCCCGCTGGCCGGCCTCGAGGTCCAACTTCGGCAGGGCCCGGTCGACGGCCTTCAAGAGATCGTAGACATCCCGGGTGTTCGACACGACCCGCGACAGAAAGCCCCGGCTTGCGTAGCCGATCGACACCAGCCGGCGGTCGGCGTACTTGGCCAGCGGCTTGAACTCCGGCCGGCCGGCCAGCGACTTGCCCTTGCCGAGTTGGGCGAGGCGGTCGGTCGAGGGCCCGAAGGCCAGGAGGAGATAGTCGCCGCGGAGCCCCAGGGCAATGACCTGCTTCATCGCCCGCACCCGCTTGACCACCTTGTCGAGATCGCCCTTGTGCAACTCATGCTCCCGGGCCTCCTCCACGGGGATTTCGTTCCAAGGGATCATCTCGCCGTCGAGCGTGAGGGTGAGATACTCGTTGCCGGCCACGGTGGTCCGCTTCCAACGGTCGCCGTACTGGGGCGCGAACATCAGAAGCGCGTTGACCGCGACCTCCAGCTTGGCCAGTTCCTGCACGGCCAACTGGCGGTCCTTCACGCGGAACCCGAAGATCACGTTCGGCACCTTGAGGAGTTCCAGGTTTTCAGCCAGCGCCGAGATCACGAGGGCTGCCGGGTCCACCCCCCGGCGGCCCTTTCCGGTGAGCTCCCCGAGCATCTGGCCGTAGCGGACCTCGCTGGAGACCCGTTGCACCAGTTCGATCAGGTCTACGGCGCCCTGGTCGCCGTAGACGAACACCTCTTGGGAGAACATGTCGCCGAGGAACTTGACGGCCTGGCGCACCTCAAAATTCTCCCAGGCCGCCTTCAACTGGATAATGCTGCGTGTGAACTGATCGAGTTCCATGCCGACGTCCCCGCGCTTGGGCAATTCCATCGCGTCGGAGATCTGCTTGCGCAGGTCTTGGACCGCGGGGAGTTCCATGATCGCCGCCCAGGCGCGGCTCTTGCCGATCGCCTCGATCTGCTCGCCGTTGCGGAGCGACGCGCTGTAGAACGCGGCGTCGTCGGGGACCCAGTTGAGCGACGTGTCCAGCTTGTCCAGCGGACCTGCCGCACGCGCCGGTGAAGCCCCGACGATGCAGCCGGTGACAATCGACAGCGCCGTTCCCGCCAGGACCCAATGCCTGACGCTCCATTTGTGCCGAGCGGCCATGAGCGTGACTCCTCGTCCGAAGACGCTAGAGGAAAAGAAGAGATGCCCTGTTCGCCCGCATTCTAGCCGGATGCCGGGGGGGAGGAAAGGGGTTGGAGATTTCCTTGGTGGGCCGGCGCTTCGCTTGTCCCACCCTACGGGCTTGTCCCACGCTCCGAGCTACGGCAAGTCGGCACGGAGCGTCACCACGCCCCAGGCGGGCACGGGGACGGTGTCCTTGACTTCTGCAAGGGGCTGCTCGCTCAGGTCGCTGAGCGAGACGCGTCGAGGCACCGGGGCCGACCAGGTGACTTTCGCTTGCACGTCCTTGCCCGCCCCGCCCCACAGCCGGACGACGATCGCCCGGCCGTCGTCGCTGGGCTTGAGGCCCATTACGAGCACGTCGGGCGAGTCGATCGTCAAGCGTGGAATGCCCGGCGCTCGCAGCCCGCGGGCACCGGCGGCCAAGAGCGGCTGACTCATCCCGATCGCCAGTCGCGACGCCTCGGCAGCATCCAACTTCCGGTGCGGGCGGAGGACGAAGCGGAAGGCGACCGGGCCTTCCTGGTAGGCCCGATAGTTGGTGCCCCAGTGGTTGTTCATGGCCCACGAGTAGAGCTTCTGCGTGGGCCCGACCTGCTTGCGCCAGATATCGGGGTTGGCCTGCGAGTTGAGCAATGTGGCCGTCACGCCGCCGACCTGCACGAGCGGGGCGTCGAGCGTGACCCAGGTGAGGCCGAAATCGGCGTTGGAGACGTCGGCCCAGCGGTTCACCGTGAACCAGTTCTTGCAGGCGCTGGGGATCTGCCCGGTGTCGGGCTGGAAGACGCCGAAGGGCACTTCGAGGCGGACCTGCCCGTCGGGCACACCGAACGGGAAGGCGAAGTTGACGCTCTCTTTTCCTTCGCGGGCGTGGTAGCTCGGCGCGACGAGCCGGCTCTTATCGACCAGGTTGATGAACTCCACGCGGTCCAGGCCCGCCACGAGGCGGACCTCCTGCCGCAGTTTGTGGCAGCCGGGGGCGTCGGACTCGACCAGCAGCGAAGCGACCAGCGGGCCGGCCTCGTGGACCGTGATCTTCGCGGGGCCGGTCGGTTTCAGGTCGGCCGGGTTGTCGCCGATCAGGTAGAGATATTGATTGATCGCGTGCCCGGACGCCGTGTCGGCCAGGTTGACGTCGAGGCCCGCGGCGCGGAGATCGACCACAGCCCCGGTCTTCTCGTCCAAACGCACGCTCAACAGCCCGTTCTCGATCCGAGGGCCGCTGACCGTAACTTTGTCTTCGATGTGCGGCGGTCCTTCGTCGAGGCGGTATCGCATCGCGGCAAACGGCGGCACGTTGCGGGCGAGGAAGACGAGGTCGCCGCTCCGCAGCCGCTGCGACGGCAGCGGCTTGCCTTCGCCGTCCAGCACGCGGCTCCGCTGCTCGGCGAGGTACTTGGGCACGACGACCAGGTCGGTGCGAACCCAGGAAGTGCTATTGAGCACGTCGATGGCGGCCGAGTCGGCGGCCTGTTGCCCCTGACCGAGCGCCCGGGAAAGCAGGTCCCGCGACTCCCGGTCGGCGGCCACGGCATAGGACTGCTTGATGGCCCATTGCTCCCGGGTTTCTCGGCGGGCGGGCTCGCTGACGCTGCACCACGCGCCCCAGGTGTGCTCGGAATAGAGGAGCACGTCGCGCCAGGCCTTTTCAAAATCGGCGGCCGGATACGTGCCAGGCCCCTGGATGGCCCAAAGGGCCTCGGCCTGGGCCAGCCGGTCGGAGCTGTCGCGGTTCATCGACGTCTCCAGCGCCGACGAGCCCGCCCCGTCCTCCCAGTAGGGCGTCCAGTCGCCCTGGACCCGGGGCAGCCTGTCGCCGTAACGCTCCTCCAACGCGCGGAAGGCTTCGCCGGTGGAAGAGATGACGAACTTCGGCCACTCGTACTTCCCCGCCCACTCCTTGACGAACTCGCAGATGGCCGGGTCGGGCACCGCGTTGTCGCCGTGGCCCGCCCAACGCATATAGGCGATGTCGTAGGGATAGCCGGTCCGGTCGAGCTGGGCCTGATAATGCTCGACGAACTCCGGGGTGAGCACGCGAAAGACGTGCGACATGGCATATCCCTTGTAGGGGATCCACACCAGCACCTTGTCCTTGCCCGACGGGCCGACCCAGTAGAACGGCTTGTTCTCCCATTGCACCAGGATGTCGCCGATGCGGTCGAAGTAGTTCGGGGCCACGGAGAAATACTTGATTCCCGCCTCGCGCATGGCCGGCACGGTGCCCCAGGTGTAGCCGGGCACGTCGCTGATCATGGCCGAATCGAGGGTCGCGCCGGTCTTGCGGCGGAGTTGCGTGGCGAAACGGAAGAGCCGCATCAGTTCCTCGGGCCGGCACAGCCCGGTCAGCTCATTCAGATACATCCCGCACAAGGCCACCTGCCCCTTCTTCACCGCCTCCAGGAACGCCGCGCGCTGTGGCTCCCCCAGCCGGCGAAGGTAGAGGTCGGCCGCCCAGAGCACCTCGACGTTCCAGACGAACCGCGCCCCGGGCGGATAGCCGGCGGTCATCTTCGCGTACTCGATGCCCCGCAGGAGGTTGTTGACCTGCTTGTCCTCGATTTCGGTCTGGATTTCGGTGTAGCCGATGTCGGTGTGCGAGTGCGGGAGGATGTAGATCGTGGTCTTGCGCGGGGGCTTGAGTGTCACGGCCCGCGAGGCGACCGTCCGGCCGGCGTAATCGACGGCCACCTCCAACGGCTTGTCGGAGGCAACGACGGGAATCGTGTACGGGAGCGTGTGGCTGCCGAACGTAAGCTGGAGCGGCCGCGGCTCCTGGCCCGCCACGCGGACCGTGGCCGCCGCGGCTGTCGCGTAGGGGTAGTCGAGCGTGACCCGCAGAGGCTGCACCTGGCCCGTGGGCCGGCGTTCGACCACCGGAATCGCCAAGGCCTCGATGCCGATCCCGCGTGGGGCCGCCTCAGGCTCCTGAGACGTGAAGAAGACCATCTCCGACCCGCCCACCGTGCCGTGCGGGCTGCCGAGTTTCGTGACCTGCCAACGGACTCGCTGTGCTGCGACCGGCTCGGGAAGCGGGAAGAAGGTCACGCCCGCCCGCTGGTTGACGTGCCGGACCGACGCCGCTGCGACGGCCTTGCCTGCCGGATCGAGAAAGGTGAGCTTCGATTCAGCGACGGTGGCCGCGTCGTTGCGGTCCACATATTTCATGGCCGCAATGCGGACCGGGGCGCCGAAATCGAACTCGACGAAGGTCTCCGTTCCCTTGCCGCTGGAGGCGTAGGCCGTATCCGGGTTGCCGTCGAGCAGCCTTGCGGCCGCGTAGCTTCCGCCGGGATACTCTTCGGCGGCGGCAACGATCCTCGGCGCCGGCAGGGGCTTCAGCCTGGAAAAGGACGGCTCGCCGGCGCCGGCTCGCGACGCGGCAAGCGTGACGACGACAATAACCCAACCCAAAAGGCACAGAGTTTTCTTCATTGTCGGGGTCCTCGTCGAAAGGAATGGGCCTGAGCATTTTGGGCTGTTCCGGTTCTGGGTGCGAAAACCACTTTGGAGTGCGGGGGCGGGGGGGG